>NC_018027.1:3102068-3412275 GCF_000266905.1 Mycolicibacterium chubuense NBB4
CTCCGTCGCCCCTCCCGCCTCGGCGGTGCTCGAGATCATTGCGTCACGGTGACGAATCGACGCGAGCCCGCCCCGACCGGCCGCCGCATCGACAAGGTGATCGCCACGGCCCTGCTGCCGGGATGCCCACCACTGGATGCGCGACACCCCGGTTCGGTCGGCTACCCCATTCCGCACGCGTCGCGTCACTATGTCACGGTGACGAAAGCCTGCGTCCGGGTCGGCTTTTGAACTCCCGCAACGACGCGACCGACTCGCCACTATGCGCGAGCGCAAGCCTGCGGCGTCCAGGAAGAGTGGGAACCGCAATACGTCCATGCGTCGATGCCGACGCGCCGGGCCCACTGCCCCGCCGCCTTGAAACGGGGACCGCCGCCACCATCCGTCACAGTGACGAATGGTGGTCGTGCAGCGGCCGCTTCTGAGGCATGACCGACGCGTCGATGAAACTTCAGCAACCCCGGCAGCGTAACCTCCTCTTCACCGGCACGACGTGGAACATCTCCCCGCGCGCCGTCCATACCGTCGCGAATGATCGGTTCCGGCGTGTCGTCAGCGTGTCGGATACGACGCAGGAACGGCGACAGATGCAGCGAGCCACGTGCTCCGGAGTCGCCGCACAGCGGTATCGGCAGCGCTACCAGACCGAAAGCCGGATCGACACCTTTACGTCAGGATGCCGACTTGCCCTGCGCGGCAAGGCCAAACGCGGTGAAGGTACACCAAGCGGCACCGACGTCACCGGCCTTCGTCCCGGGCGCGCGACCCGCTGGCGCCGACACATGCATCACGGTTTCGGACGGGCATCCAGGGGCAGCCGCGCCCGCCGCACGTTGGGGTGACAGAGCGTGCCAGTCGTGGATGGTACTATCACCGCGGGCAAGGGACAGCTGCTCGGCAAGTAACCGAGCAACATCGAAAACCATCGAGGGTTCCTTACCACTGCCAGCGATTGAATCTGAGATGATACGTACCGAAGCGGGGGGACATGACTAACGTCGCATTGAAATTCCAGGTAACTGCGGCAGCTGCTGCTGTAGCAGCCACCGCAGCATTGGCTCCGGTTGTTGCCCATGCAGCTCCTTCAGTGCAGATTCCCGCCGCCCCGGCGCACCAGCTCGTCGGCGATCTCGCGCAGAGTCCGGCCGATGCCATCTACTTCGGTCAGGTGGTCTCGATCCAGGTCATCGGTGCGCAGATCAGGTTCCGCTCCAGCGTTCTGGACAAGCGGGCCACTCGCCTGGAGGCATACGCGGCAGCGCACGAGGGAACCTTCTTCGGTGACTTGGCCGCGTCGGCCGCTGCGCGTCAGCGCGCCCAACGCGCCCAGTACGGCAGCCTCTCCTTCAGCGCCTGCAATGGCGGCACCGGCGTCAAGCTGGGACCGTACGGCAGTGTGACCGAGGGTCCCTGCTGATAGCACAGCACTGACTCGCGCTGTGGCCTGCACGTCGCTCCGACGTGCAGGCCACAGCCGTTTCCGGACTTGTTGAGTGCCGAAAACTAGGCCGAAAGCTAGACAGCCGCACTCACACTCGTGAACGGATCGAAGAAGGACACGTCAGCCCGATCGGCGATCGCTGTGCGAGCCCGAAAGAGGGGGACCTTCCCCAGCGGCGTGACCAGTCTGAATGACTTCACGTCCCTGAACCGGCCGGGCATGACGGACTGGAAGGTCCCGAAGCCGCTGCGCCCGAAGGAGACGACGTTGAACACCGATCCGACCGGCGGCACCTCCCCGACGCCGGTGCCGGCGGTTCCGTCCGTGACACCGGTGACCAGCAGTGCTTCGCTCCTGATCCCCAGCAGGTCCCGTTGGGTCATCACGTCGGCATCGAAGCTACCCACTCGAGAACCGGCCGCATCGTAGATGTCGAACTGCTGATAGCCCTGGTACTGCACCTCCCGCGGCGGGAGTCCGTTGATGCCCGTGGGTTGCAGGGGCGACGCGAGAACGAAGCGGTAGCCGCCCGGGACGGCGAGCGGCTGAGTGGACGGCGCAGCCGAGGCATCGAGAAAGGTCCGTGGACTGCTCTGCACCTTGCCTGGACTCACCTGTTGCACCGAGACCACATCGCCCGACGGTGAGGGCAGCGAGGAGTACAGGACATAGTTGGTGTCGGCGCCGCTGTAGACGACGTTGTACACCGAACCGACCGGCGGCACCTGCCCGACATCCGTGCCCACGTTCGTTCCGTCGTTCGAGGTGACCAGGATCGCCTGCGTGTAGGTGCCGAGGATGTCCGTGGTGGTGGTGAAGACGCCCTCGAAGTTTCCTACCGGATCACCGGATGGATCGCTGATGGTGAACACCTGGCTCCCCTGTATGGCCGTGAAGAAGGGAAGGATTCCGCTTGTCGCCGTGATGGTTTCGCCCGACGGGTCTGCCGGGGCGATACTGTAGCCGCTGGTGAGCCGAACCGGCCTGTTGTCCACCGTGTGGTCGGCGATGCCTCGGGCCGCGGAGAAGGTCATCGGAATTCGGATGGCGCCCAAGGGAGTCAACACCTTGAACGAGATCACGTCTCCAGAAGGCGTCGGCATGTCCGAGTAGGACCACCCGATGAGCCCGAGCTTGAACGTGGCGATCAAGGAGCCGACGGGCGGAACTTGACCGGCGCCCGTCCCGACGTTGGTTCCGTCAGCGGACGTGACGAGCAGTGCCGTGTAGTTGTACCCGTCGCCTCTGCTCACCAGAGCGTCGAAATCTCCCGTCGCCGTGCCGGTGCGCGGGTCGACGACGTCGAAGTGCTGCCTGCCCTGAATCAGGCTGGGCGCACCGGGCAGGTAGGTCCATTGCCCGTAGAAGGAGGTGACTTCCTCGGTGGACGTCGGGACGAGGCTGTAGCCGTTCAGTCGCAGCGCCGGGCTCGGCGCGGTCGGGCTGGGCAGCGACACATTGAGCACGGATACCGACACCGCCAGTGCCAGCTCGGCGACAGTGGTGAAGGCGAGGCTCAAGACGCCCGGAGGGACGGGCTGCGCCGCCGCCACCGCGGTCGGCCTCACCCGGAGCGGGGTGATCGGCGTCGCAGACAGCGCCGGCCGAGCGGGTGCGGCCGAGGTGGACGATCGCCTCGGTCCTGCGATCATCCGGGTCGGCCTTTTCGGACCGGTCTCCTCCACTGCCCCAGACGGGCTGGTGGTGTCGACGGAAGCCGGGTCCGTGGGGCGTCGCAGCACACGCGTGGGCTCCGGCGACGACCGCCGCTTCGGCGGGCTTTCCGCCCGGCTGTCTCCGGGGTGCAATCTGGTCGAACGGGCCGATGACCCAACGGTTTCCAGGCCGTCCTCGCCCGCCGTTTCATCCGGTGCCGACGGTGAGGACGTGCTCGGTCGTTGCCTCTTGGCACGGGCGGGAGCGTGTAGCGGTGTCCCCCGATGCGTAGCGCTGACCGTCGCCGAGTCGCTGGTGGACGAATGGGTGGAGTCCCGGGTACCCGGGTCGGCCGACGCGATCCCACACGTCGTCAGGATCGCAGCGCCCACCCCGACAGCGACCGCCAGACCCCCCACACGACCGATACAGCGCGAAGCGATCATCGTCTCAACATCCAGCCCTCCAGCGAAGGCCATCGTATTACCAGACCGTGCGGTGAACACCGCGAAATCGGTCCTTTCGCCGGACCGCCGTTCCACTGGTTCTTTCGACGGTCTTGGACGAGAATCTGGTGCACAACAGCTTCAAGGGGAGAAGCAGGCGTCATGCGGGATGAGCGGAGCGGTAACGCGGACTCGCCGTCGAGGGACCGGCGGAAGCCGGGACGACCATGACGCGGTCACGGAGGAATCGGCTGCCGGCCGCCCGATGCCCCTATTGCGATTGCGACCTCGATGCAAGCGGGACGTGCGCGCGTTGCGGGAGTGCCGACGATGCCGGCCCGTCGACGGGGTGGCGACCCGATCCGACGGCACGCCACGAAGGGCGGTACTACGTCTCGGGGCGACCGACGAACCGGGTCCGCGACGGGAAGAAAGAAGCGTCGGACACCGCCGGCGGAGCACTGCTGCCCAGATACGTTGCGGTGCCGACGCCCACGGGTTCCACGATCCGCGCGACCTGGCTGGCGACCGGGGCGGCCACCGCCGTCGTCGTCGCCGTCACCGCGGTGGTGTGGATGCTGCTGACGACCGGCCGCAAACCGGCACCTCCGCCTGAAGCGGGCTACCTGCTGGCCCTCAAGGATGCCGGGCTGTTCGATCAGTTCAACTCCGAGGAGAATGCCGTCGCCCACGGCCACCACGTGTGTCGTCAGCTCGAGGACGGCGGCCCGCAGCAGGGTCTGCCCGCCGACAAGCTGGCCGTCGACGCGTTCTGCCCGCAGTTCAGCGAGGGCTTCCGCGTCCTCGAGACGGCCCACGTCACAGGCACTTTCGTTCTCGCCGACAGCGACGGTGTCGGCGCGATCGAAGTCGACGGCGGATCGTGCCAGGGATCGGGCGGCTATGCCGACGTCGACCACAGCACCCCGGTGACCGTCACCGACGGCGCAGGCCGGGTCCTGGCCGTCACGTCACTGGGACCCGGGAAGGGCGACACCGCCACTTGCACGTTCTCGTTCGGCTTCCCCATCACCGAAGGCCAGGATCGTTACGTCGTGGCGATCGGCCGTCGGGGCACCTTCCCCTACAGCTTCGAACACCTTCGTGCCCGCGGAGTGCAGATCCGGTTAGGGCACTGAAGGGCAGAGTTCGGCCTCGCGTTCGGAGATCCGTCGTCTGCGGCGCGAGATCGTGCCGCGCACCGCACGGACGAGCCTGGCGACGAGGATGCCGACGACGAGCGCGGAGACCGTCGCCCATACCGGGTGACCGTGGATCAGCGCGTACACCTGGAAGTGGGTCAGGTAGATGAACAGCGACGCCTCGGCGAGGACCCCGGCGATGCGCGGCAGGGGCGCAGGCGCCCGCAGCGCCGGAGCCCAGATCAACAGCAGGAAGCCCCCGAGAACCAGCGCTTCCCGCAGAGGATTGTCGAAGTAGCCCGGAACACAGACCACCATGACCGCGGTGACGATCAGGCGCTGCATGTCGGTGCGGGCCTTGCCGGCGGCCCACCCCGCGGCGAAGAACCAGAACGCCACGAACGTGAACCATGCCTGGTGGCCCAGCTGGAACCCCGGCAGGTCGTAGCGCAACGCGATGCCGAAAGCCAGGAACACCGACGCCGACGCGAACGGGTGACGACGCTCGATCCGGTCCATCGCGGGCACCGCGAAGATCAGCGCCAACGCGATCAACGTGTACACCAGCACTTCGACGAACCACAGCCGCCCAGCGGTCATGCTGTCGGACGGTCCGAGAATCTTGTTGGCCAGCAACAGGTTCGACCAGTGGTAGTCGTCGATGAACGGCATGGTGACCGCAACCCAGGCGATCGACGGCACCGCGATCCACGCGATGGTGGTCCGCAGATGCCGGATCCGTTCCGCACGGATCACCGGCGTCAGGCAGAACCGGCCGAAGTTGTACCCGGCGACACCGAGCAGGATGTGCGCGCCGCCCCACAGCTCGAAGAGACCGACGTGCGACCCGACGATCAGCAGGATCGCTGCGGCACGCAACGCGACGCTGGTCTCCAGAGTCGCCTGGAACCACCGGCGCCCGGACCGGCCGGCGCCGCCCGCGGTGAGTTGTTCGAGACGGGCGATCGGCCACTGCTGCCACCCCGGTGGCAGGCGTCCCACGACGGGTTCGAGCAGCACCGACGCCGTCACGTAATTCAGCGACGTGCCGCCGAGTGATACGAACGTGCTGTCGGGCCGGATGCGGCCGGGGTCGATGTGCAGGACGTCGGCGAAGGTGGTCTGGACGCCCGCCTCCCCTTCCGCGGGGCGAGCCGGTGCGGCGGCGGTTCGGACGGCGGCGTAGTCGGGCTTGCCCGACGGCAGCCGGGGCAGCTCGGCCATGGTGACCACGGTGACCGCCCACCGCGGAACACCGGCGGCGTCGGCGGCCAGCGCTGCGACGTCACCGGGCGCGGCGGCATCCACGGCGACGAGAAGGCGTTCGTTGCCGTCGCCGGTGCACAAGGCGTCGACGCCGTTGCCGCGGAGGATGTCCTGGACGCGCTGCAGATCGATGCGCAGTCCGTACAGCTTGAGGTAGCGGGCGCGGCGACCGAGGATCTCGTAGAGTCCGTCGGCCCCGATCCGGGCGATGTCGCCGGTGCGCAGTTCGTCGACGGTGCGGCCCAGCGCGAGGTCGGCCGGGCTCTCGGCGTAGCCGAGCATGACGTTGGGCCCGTGGTAGACCAGCTCCCCCGCGCCCGGCTCGGTCCAGTCGTCGACGGGTTCGATCGTGAACCGGCCGCCGGCGATCGGCCGACCGATGGCGGCCGGGTGCGTCGCGGCCAGCTCGGGCGGGAGGTAGGCCATCCGCGCGGTGGCCTCGGTCGCGCCGTACATGACGTAGAGGTCCCAGCCGCGGCACCGACCGAGTTCGGCGTAGCGGCGTACGCGCTCGGGTTTCATGCGGCCACCGGCCTGGGTGAGGTAGCGCAGGCGCGGTAGCCGCATGTGCGCGAAGTCGATGCGGTCGAGCAGCTCGAAGGTGTGCGGAACCCCGGCCAGGGAGGTGCAGCACGCGTCGGTGAACAGGTCCCAGAACTCCGCGTCGATGACGGAGTCCTCGGTGAGCGCGAGCGCCGCCCCCCGCAGCAGATGGGTGTGCACGACCGACAGTCCGTAACAGTAGGAGAACGGCAAAGTGGTTGCGGCCCGGTCGTTTCCGTCGATCCGCAAGTAGCGGGCGATCGACTCTGCGTTCGAGATCAGGTTCCGCCGCGACAGCCGCACCAGCTTCGGGTCGCCGGTGCTGCCCGAGGTGCTCATCAGCAGCGCCAGGTCGGGGTGCAGGCGGTGACCGCCGGGCTCGGCGCGTGCGTCGATCCCACCGCCCGCCGCCAGCACGGAGTCGGGGCGGTAGGTGTCGATGATCGCGTCGGTGTCGCGGTCCGGCGGCACCGGAATCACCACGTGGCGACCCGCGAGAGCGCCCAGGTATGCGACCAGTGAGGGGATGTCGCGGCGCATCGGCGCGAGGATCAGGCGGCGGGGACGACCGAGTCGGCTCCGCACATCGGCGACCTCTTCGGCCAATTCCGTGTAGGTCAGGCGACCGGCAGCGGTGATCAGCGCGGGCTGGTGGGAGAAGCGGGCGAGATGAGTGATCAGGTCGGTCACTGAGGCGGCCCCAGCACCACGGCCTTGCCGGTCACGTGGACATGCACCCGCCTGCCGACCCCCGGCGGGTCGACGCTAACCTGCCGCACGATGATCGGGGGCTGCGATCCGGGCAGAGCGATGGTCAGCAGAACGTCGGCGCCGAGGAACTCGGACGCCAGCACCACCCCGGTGGCCTCGGCGTCCGCGGCCACGGTGGTGGCCGTCAGCTGTTCGGGCCGGAACATGATGGTCGCCGCGCCGTGCACACCGCCGGCGTCCACGGGCACCGTGCCCAGGGCGCACTCCGCGGAGGCCGTGTCGACCGTGGCGGGCAGCAGTACGCAGTCGCCGAGGAATTCGGCGGTGAAGGAGTCGGCCGGGGTGCGGTAGACCTGCGACGGGGTGCCGGTCTGGGTGAACCGTCCGTGGCGCATGACCGCCACCTGGTCGGCGATCGACAGTGCTTCTTCCTGGTCGTGCGTCACCAGCAGGGTGGTCACCTTCGCCTGGGCCAACGTCGCCGACACGGATTTCCTCGTCGCGGAACGGAGCCCGGTGTCGAGCGACGAGAACGGTTCGTCGAGCAGCATCAGCACGGGCCGGCGGGCCAGCGCACGGGCCAGCGCCACGCGCTGTTGCTGACCGCCGGACAGTTCGTGGGGCCTGCGGCGGGCGAGCGCGGTGTCGAGTGACACCGTCTCGAGCAGTTCCGCGACGCGCGCGTTCATCGCGGACCCCCGCAGCGTGCCGCGCAGCCCGTAGGCGATGTTCTGGCCCACCGTCAGGTGCGGGAACAAAGCGCCGTCCTGGGCGACGTAACCGATGCTGCGGCGGTGCGGGGCGACGAACACCGAGGAGTCGGCGACGGTGCGGCCCGCGATGGCGATGGTGCCGCGATCGGGTCTGTCGAACCCGGCGATCAGGCGCAACAGCGTGGTCTTGCCGCATCCGGACGCACCGACCACGGCGGTGACCGTGCCGGGCTCGACGCTCAGGTCGATGTGATCGAGCACGGCGTGCGGCCCGAACGCCTTGCCCAGTCCGGTGATGTCCAGTGCCGGCCGGGTCATGCTGTCGCCATCCGCGTCGACTGGCGCAGCAGCAGCAATGTCACCGGAATCGCCAGCACGACCATGATCAAGGCGTAGGGAGCGGCAGCGGCGTAATCGAGTTCGCTGCTCGACGACCAGAATCGCATCGCGAGTGTCTTGGTGCCGGTCGGCGCGAGGAGCAACGTCGCGGTCAGTTCGGTGGCCACGGCGACGAACACCAGGGCCGCCGCGGCCGCCGCGGCGGGCGCGGTGAGCGGCACGGTGACCGTGGCGACGGTGCGCACGGGGCCGGCCCCCAAGGCCCGGGACTGCTCTTCGAGCGCCGTCGGGATCTGCGCGAGGCCGGCGCGGACGTTGACCAGGGCCCGCGGCATGAAGAGCAGGACGTAGGCGGCGATCACGAGCGTGGCGGTCTGGTACAACGGCGGCGCGAACCGGATCGCGACCGTCACCAGGGCCAGCGCGGTGATGATTCCCGGAAGCGCGCTGGTGATGTAGTTGGCGCCCTCGACCGTGCGCGCCAACACACCGCGGGACCGCACCGCGACCCAGGCGATCGGGAAAGCGAGCACGGTCGTCACGAGGGCCGCGGCACCGGCCAGCATCGTCGTCTGCACCACCGCGGTCGCGACGTCCGCGGGCGCCCACACCTTCGCGCCGCCGATCCAGGTCCACCGCAGAATCGTCCACACCGGCACCCCGAGTGCCAGCAGAGCGAGGCCGAGAAGCGCGGCGACCGCAGCGGCCGTCTGGCGGCCGAGCGGAATCGGCGCCGACGGCCGGGGCACGCCGGCGCCGATGCGCGCGTAGCGCGCCGTGCCGCGCAACTTGGCCTCGGCGACGAGCAGCAGCAGGCAGCACAGCACCAGCACCGCGCCCAGTGTGCTGCCGGCAGCGCCGTCGAACGTGGCCTGGAACTGCTGGAAGATCGCGGTGGTGAACGTGTCGAAGCGCAGCATCGCGAAGGCGCCGTACTCGGAGAGCAGATGCACTCCGATCAGCAGCGCGCCGCCGAGGATCGCCAGCCTCAACTGCGGCACGACCACCCGGTAGAACACCCCCGTCGTACTGGAACCCAGCGCGCGGGCCGACTCCTCGATGGCCGGGTCGAGGCGGCGCAGCGTGGCCAGTACCGGCAGATAGACGAACGGGAAGTAGGACAGCGTGGTGACCAGAACCGCCGCGGCGAGCCCGTGGGCGGACGGGACGACGGTGGTCCACGCATAGCTGTTGACGAACGCCGGCACGGCCAACGGCGCCACGAACAGCGGCCGCCACCACCGTCGTCCGGGCAGGTCGGTCCGTTCGACCAGCCAGGCGGCGCCGACGCCGAGCAGCACGCAGAGCGGAACCGTCAGCGCCACCAGCGCAGCGGTGTTGGCCAGCAGTTCACCGACGTGGGGCCGCATCAGCAGCTGGTAGGCCGTGTGCGGTCCCGTGGAGACCACGGCCGCGGCCACATACCCGAGCGGAACGAACGTCGCCGCGACGGTCAGGGCGACCGCCGTCGACACCAGCGGCCCCGGCCGCGCAGAACCGCTCTCGGGGGCGCGCGTCGGCGCGGTCACCTACAGCAGCCCGGCTCGGGTCATCAGTTCGGTGGCCTTGGCCGAGTCCAGCGACGAGGGGTCGACTTCGGGTGCCTGGAGATCACTGAGCGGTGTCAGCGCCGCGTTCGCCGGCACCCCGCTGGCCACCGGGTACTCGAATGAGGTTCCCTTCTGCAGGATTTCCTGGCCGGCCTTGCCGGTGATGAACCGCAGGAATCGCTGCGCCTTGTCCTGCTTCTTGCTCGACGCGAGCACCCCTGCACCCGACAGGCTGACGAACGCACCCGGGTCCTGATGACGGAAGTAGTGCAGGGCGGTGTTGCCGCTGATCTCCTTGGCCTCGGACTGATCGCGGAACCAGTAGTAGTGGTAGATCACTCCCCCGTCGACCTGACCCGAGTTGACCGCCTTGAGCGTGGCGATGTTGTCCTGATAGTTCACGGCGTTGGCCTTCATGCCGGCCAGCCATGCGGAGGTGGCCTGCTCCCCGGTCAGCGCCAGCATCGCCGCGACGATCGCTTGGAAGTCGGCTTTGGCCGGCGGCGCACCCCAGCGACCCTTCCATTGCGGCTGCTGCAGGTCCATCAACGACTTCGGGAGCTGGTCGGCCGGCAGCCGCGACTTGTTGTAGACGAACACCGTGGTGCGGGCGGCCACGCCGGTCCACTTGCCCGACGACGGGCGATACTGCCGGGGAACCTGGGCGAGGGTGTCCGCGCTGACGTCGGCGAACAGGCCGGCGCGTTCCACTGCGGCCATCGCCGGCGAGTTCTCGGTCAGGAACACATCGGCCGGTGAGGCCTTGCCCTCGGCGATCAGCTGGTTACCGAGCTCGGTGTCACCGCCCTGGCGGTACTCCACGGCGATGCCGGTCTCCTTGGTGAACGCGTCGATCCACTCCTTGGTCAGCGACTCGTGCTGGGCGTTGTAGATCAGCAGCTTGTCCGAGTCCCCGGAGTTCGAGCAGGCGGTCAGACCCGCGACGAGCAGCAGCGTGACCACCGCGGACAGCCACTTGCCTGACACCGACATTCATCCACTCCCAGCTCCCCCGACACGATGACTGAGGTTTACCTTACTTGCCGGGCGGGCGGGCGCGGGACCGCCCACCGATCACCGGGGTTCGGCGGCGATTTCGGCGCGGTTCCCCGAATCGTGACCGACTGCATCACGCGCGATGTCGCCTCGGTCCTCTAGTATTTGACCGCATCCGATCGAAGCAGCTGATCGTCTCTGGCCCCTCGCCGAAACCGACACTGGAGTGCAGTTGACGTCTATTCGCCGTGCCCGCCGCAGCATGATGGCAGGTGGGCTCGCCGTGCTCGCCATCGCAGGCGGCGTCGTCCTCACGGGCGAGCCCGACTGCGGTGTGCAGTGCCAGGTGCTCGCGGCGGTTCCGCGACCGGAGACCGCACCCCCGTCCCCTTCGCCGACCGAACCGGCCAAGCTGGCCGTCACGCCGGCGGGAGGTGCCGAAGACGTCAAACCCGACGAGCGCGTCTCGGTGACCGCGAACAGCGGAACGCTGGTCGATGTCGTCATGGTCAACGACGCGGGCAAGAAGATCCCCGGCGTGCTCACCCCGGACGCCACGTCCTGGAAGCCGACGACCGAGCTCGGGTACGGCCGCACGTACACGATGACCATCACCAGCCGAGGCCCCGGCGGGATGCCCGCCCGTCAGACCTCGAGCTTCACCACGATCGACCCCAGCTATCAGACGCAGGTGTACCTCAACACGGTCGGCTATGCCCCGATCCACGACGGCGGCACGTACGGCGTCGGCATGGTGATCGTCGCACACTTCGACGAATCCATCGAGGACAAGGCGACAGCCGAGAACCACCTGCGCGTCACCACCGAGCCGAAGACCAACGGCAGCTGGTACTGGGTCGACGACCAGACGGCCCACTGGCGTCCGGAGAAGTACTACGCGCCGGGCACGAAGGTCCGCGTCGAGGCCGACATCTACGGCGACAAGCTCGGCTCCGGTCTCTACGGCGCAGAGGACGAGAAGGTGTCCTTCACCATCGGCGACGCGCACGTCTCCGTCGCCGACGACAAGACCAAGCAGGTCAGCGTCTACGACAACGGCAAACTCGTCCGGACGATGCCCACCTCGATGGGGATGGGCGGAACGCAACGGTTCGGCGAGCGCACCCTGAGTTTCTGGACACCGCCCGGGGTCTACACCGTCATGGGCAAGGCCAACCCCGTGGTGATGGACTCGTCGACCTTCGGTCTGCCGGTCAACAGCCGGCTGGGCTACCGCGAGACCATCTCCTGGGCCACGCAGATCAGCGTCGACGGCATCTACCTGCACGAGCTGGAATCCACGGTGTGGGCGCAAGGCAACACCGACACCAGTCACGGCTGTCTGAACCTCAATCACGACAACGCGCAGTGGTTCTTCAACTTCTCCCAGCCCGGCGACGTCGTCGAGGTCCGCAATACGGGCGGCCCGGCGTTGCGGCTCGAACAGAACGGCGACTGGACGCTGCCGTGGGCGGAGTGGCGCAAAGGCAGCGCACTGAAATGAGACCCTTGGCGGTCGTGCGGCAGTAGTCCTGTCCGGCAATGCCTTTGACGAGCAGCCTTTGACGAGCAAGCGCTGATCTCCTCGCTCGTCCTACGCGCACGGCGACCGGATCTGTGACACGATCGCCCCCATGGGGTTGTCAGGTCATTTCACCGCTGTGCACCGTCGCGCCCTGGCCGTCGCAGCCGGCGCCGTGCTGGTGCCGCTGAGCATGCCGGCGGCGAGCGCCCAACCAGGGCCGGCGCCCGGACCCGCCCTTCCGGCACCCCCACCCCCGGCGCCCGTTGCAGCGCCGGCCTCGGCTGCGCCGCCGGGCTGTCCCGACGTCCAGGTCATCTTCGCCCGCGGCACCACCGAGGCGCCGGGGCTGGGCGCGATGGGTCAGGCGTTCACCGACGACCTGCGCGAACGGGTCGGGAACAAGACGGTCGGGGTGTACCCGGTCGACTACCCGGCCAGCCCCGACTTCCCCACGGCCATCCAGGGAATCGTCGACGCCAGCACCCATGTGCAGCAGACGGCGACCAACTGCCCGAACACCAAGATGGTGCTCGGCGGCTACTCGCAGGGCGCTGCGGTCATGGGTTTCGTGACCACGGAACTCATCCCCGATGGCGTGTCGCTGTCCGAGGTCCCGAAACCGATGCCACCCGACGTCGCCAACCACGTCGCGGCAGTAACGCTGCTCGGCACACCGTCGGACCGGTTCATGAACGTGATCAAGCAGCCGCCGGTCAAGATCGGAACGCTGTACCAGCCGAAGACGATCGAGTTGTGCGTTCCCGACGATTTCGTGTGCTCGCCGGGCAACGACATCGGCGCACATGCCCGCTACATCTCCGACGGTCTGGTGGTGCAGGCCGCCGACTTCGCCGCCGGAAAGCTCACCGATGCGCCGGCCCACAAAGCGGCACCGGGGGCACCGGCCGTACCGGTCGCTCCGGGCGGGCAGCCGCACCTGTCCGACGTCACCTCGCCCGGCGGCTGAGCCCGATGCGGATCAATCTGGCCAGCGTGCTGGTCGACGACCAGGACAAGGCGTTGCGGTTCTACACCGACGTGCTGGGGTTCGCGCCTAAGCACGACATCCCGATGGGCGGTGCCCGGTGGATCACCGTGGTGTCACCGGAGAATCCTGACGGCACCGAACTCGTCCTCGAACCCGACGGGCATCCTGCCGTGAAGCCCTTCAAAGAAGCACTCGTGGCCGACGGGATACCGTTCACGGCCTTCGAGGTCGACGACGTCGCAGCCGAATACGAGCGACTGCGGGGGCTCGGGGTGCGTTTCACCCGGGAGCCCACCCGGATGGGGCAGGTGACGACCGCGGTGCTCGACGACACCTGCGGGAACCTGATCCAGATTCAGGATTTCACCGGCTGAGATCCGGTTCAGAGCTGGTTGCGGTTCATCTCGATCCAGCCGATGCCGGTCCGTCCGTCGGCGGTGGTGACAGCCGCCCAGGCCCGGGGGAAGAGACTGGTCCGACCGTCGGGCGACCGCAGCAGTACCGGCGCGTGCCCGCGCATCTCGACGGTCACGGCCAGGTCGCCCGGCGAGAACCGGAGCTCGGCTGAGATCGGTAACCCGTTGTCGCCGAACGTATCCTGCGCCGACACCCTGTCGAGTTCGACCAGCGGCTCGCCGGCGCGCTGGAGATAGCCGACGGACAGCGGCGACATCCCCGGAATCCGGATGTCCACCCCGTGCAGGTGGGTGCCGTCGTCGAGATGGAACGCGCACCATGTCCAGTCCATGCTCCACCAGTCCCGCGACGCCCAGGAGTGGTCTCGTTGTCCCGCAACGTCGGAGAAGGTGAAGGTGCGACCGTCGGCGGTGACCTCACCGGACACCACGCACGGAATCTCGTAGCGCGGGGACAACCGGTACTGGTACGGCGTTCCGACGGTGGTCCAGGTCAACTCCATGCTCACGTCGACGGGACGCCCCGCCTCGCCGCGCAACAGCGCCGCGGGATCGTCGTGGGCCTCGCCGCGCCCACGCAGCGACACCCGGTACCGGCGCAGTGGTTCGACGGGATCCAGCTCGAGTTCGGCTGTGCCGGAATGGATCTCGGCGAGACGTTCGGGCAGCGGAGCGTCGAAGTCCAGCACGGCGACCGTGGGCATGCCGGGGCCGCACAGCAGGGCGTTGATCCATGCATGGCCCTGGTTGGGGATCACGCCGAGACGAATCCAGCCTCCGACGTCCTGCCCGGGATCGGCGAAGTCGAAGTACCAGCTCTCGCTCCACAGCGGCTCGTCGGCGGGCGGATGCCGGCCCTCGTCGTCGAGGCCGGGCTGCAGGGGTTCGGGCGTCGACGGCGCCGGCAGGATCGCCAGCGCATCCACGTCGAGCACGTGTTGACAGTGCCGGGCGATCATCGCCATGAACATCTCGTCGCCCCGGTCGGTGCGTTCGACGAGCATCGGGGACACGATCGCCATCAACACCCCGAAGAAGCTCTGGTGCCGCACCCCGTCACGGACGTCGTCGACGGTGACGCCGGAGTCGGGGCCGAGGGCGTCGTGATAGGCGCGCAGCAGCGCGTCGTACTGTTGCCGGCGCTGGTCGGTGGGCAGCGCGCAGCCGAGGAAGTAGGCGACGTCGGTGAACGCCGGACCCCACGTGACCGTCTGCCAGTCCACCACCGTCAGCGCCCGGTCGGCGCCCTGCTGCCCGAACAACATGTTGTCGAGGCGGTAGTCACCGTGGACGAGCCCCTGCGGACCGCCCGACTCCGCCTCGGCGGCCATGTAGGCGTCGAACGTCTCGACCAGTCGTTCGCAGACGTGCCGGTGCTCCGGCGCCACCTGCTCGCGGTAGCGGTCGATGAAACCCGCATAGAGCGCAGCCATCAGCCCCTGGTTGACCGGTGATTCGCGATTGAGCCAGTCCGCGCCCGCAAGCGCCTCGTCACCCAACAGCCGGCCGTGAACCAGCCCGAGTTGAGCCAGCGCGAGGTGCGCCTGTTCGGCGGAGGCGCCCCGGATCTCGTTACCGGCGACCGCCGGCGCGGCATCGGCCAACAGCAGGTCGAACACGCCCGTCGACGGGTCGTACGCGGCATGGAAGCACGGCGCGACAGGGCCGCCGAGCCCGGGCGCGATGTCGGTGTAGAAGCGGACCTCGCGCTCGTAGAGCCCCATGGCCAGGCCGGTCTGGCGGCTGCTCGGATCGGCGGCGGCGACCTTGAGAACCACCGAGGCCGGGCCGGCCTCATCGCCGTTCGCGTAGGTCAGCGCCACCCGGTAGCACTCACTCATCTGCCCTGTGCCGATGCGCTCGACGGCGAACTCGGTGACGGTGCGACCGGTGGCGGCGCTGAGCCACTCGGCGGTCAGGTCGGCGGGGCGTTCGATCAGGTCCGGGCGCAACGATGACGACGACACCCGGCCAAGGTATAGCAGGCCCGCCGGGACCGAGGGCACTTCACCGAATTACTTGACGGCTGTCAACAGCGCGTTTGCCCGCCGCCCCGCGGGGGATGGCAGGATCGCAAAACGGGTACATGGCCTGCGGCGCAGTAGCGCCGCTTCTCGCCCCTGTCACACCGGAAAGGCACCGGAAAGCTCAATGAGAGTACTGATCACCGGCGGTACCGGATTCGTCGGCGCGTGGACCGCCAGAGCCGCACAGGAGGCGGGTCACCAGGTGCGGTTCCTCGTCCGCAACGCCGACCGCCTGGCCGCCAGCGCAGGACGGATCGGCGTCGACATCGGCGACTACGTGCTCGGCGACATCGCCGACGGCGGTTCGACCGCGACCGCGCTGGCCGGCTGTGACGCGGTGATCCACTGCGCGGCAATGGTGTCCACGGACCCGAGCCGGGCCGACGAGATGCTGCACACGAATCTCGAAGGTGCCCGCAACGTGTTGGGCGGGGCGGTGGCCGCCGGCCTCGACCCGGTCGTGCACGTCTCCAGCTTCACCGCGCTGTTCCGCCCGGGTCTCGACGTCTTGCACGCGGATCTGCCGGTCGTCGGAGGCAGCGACGGGTACGGACGCTCCAAGGCCGCGGTCGAGGCCTACGCGCGCGGCCTTCAGGACGGGGGCGCTCCGGTCGCGATCACCTACCCCGGGATGGTCCTCGGACCGCCCGCCGGTGAGCAGTTCGGCGAAGCGGCCGAGGGCGTCGAGGCCTCGGTGAAGATGCACGGCGTGCCCGGGCGCGGCGCCGGCTGGATCGTGATCGACGTCCGCGACCTCGCCGACCTTCACGTCGCGCTGCTCGAGCCCGGCCGCGGGCCGCGCCGGTACATGGCGGGCGGCCAACGGGTTTCGGTGGATGAACTCGCGTCACTGATCGGCACCGCGGCCGGGCGGAAGCTGTTGTCCGTGCCGGTGCCGGATGTCGCGCTGCGCAGCGTGGGTCAGCTGTTCGACATCGTGGGGCCGTACCTGCCCTTCCACACGCCCATCGACTCGGCGGCCATGCAGTACTACACCCAGATGCCGGCGTCCGACGACACACCGAGTATGCGAGACCTCGGGGTCACCCAGCGCGACCCCGCCGAGACGATCGCCGACACGGTCGAGGGGCTCCGCCGGGTGGGCCGGTTGTAGAACTCGGCTCAGCCCAGCGCGTCGATCACCGCCTGATTCACACTCCCGTGGCGTGAGGTGTCGTTACAGTCTGTCCCAACACATTGTCGTCACATGGAGTCGCGAGGCATCGCCGATGACGGACGCCAGGCAGTTGGCCGCGGTCGGGCAGGACGGGTTGCACCTCTACACCTGTCCCCTGTGCGAGGCGATGTGCGGACTGGAGGTCCGCGTCCGCGACGGGCACGTGGCCGGCATCCGGCCGAACACCGACGACGTGTGGAGCCGCGGCCACATCTGCCCCAAGGGGGCGTCTCTGGGCGCGGTGCACGAGGATCCCGACCGCATCCGCAGGCCGATGGTCAAGGTCGACGGCCGTTGGCGGGAAGTAGACTGGGACACCGCATTCCGCCGCTGCACCGAGCTGCTGGCCCCCGTCATCGAGGAATACGGTATCGGCGCCGTCACCGCCTACACCGGCAATCCGCTGGCGCATTCGTTCTCACTGGCCCGCTACAGCGGCATCTTGCTCGGCCTCTCCGGGATGCCGCTCACGTACTCCCCCGGCACGGTCGACCAGTGGCCCAAGAATCTGTCGTCCCACCTGATGTACGGCGGATGGTGGAGCTTCCCGGTACCTGACATCGAGCGCACCGATCTGCTCGTCGTGATGGGCGCCAATCCCGCGGCGTCGCAGGGATCTCTGCTGGCCGCCCCCGATGTGATGGGCCTGATCGCGGCGATCCGCGGTCGCGGCAAGGTGATCGTCATCGACCCGGTGCGCACCGCCACCGCCGACCGGGCCGACGAATGGCTGGCGATCACACCGGGCACCGATGCCGCACTGCTGCTGGCCGTCGCACACACCCTCTTCGACGAGCACCTGGTGGACGTCGGCGCCGTCGGCCCCCAGCTCGACGGCGTGGACGCGCTGCGCGGCGTCGTCGCCGAGTGGCCGCCCGAGCGGGTGGCCGACGTGACCGGCATTGCCGCGGAACGTATTCGGCAGCTCGCCCGCGAGCTGGCCGGAACGCCGCGCGCGGTGGTGTACGGCCGTATCGGCACCTGCAACCAGGAGTTCGGCAGCCTCGCCAGTTGGTTGGTCGACGTGGTCAACATCCTCACGGGCCATTTCGACGTACCCGGGGGCGCCATGTTCCCGAAACCGGCCGCATGGTCGGTGACGGTGCAGCCACTGCCCGGCCTCGAAGACGGCGCACCGAATTTCGGCCGGTACCGCACGCGTGTGCGCGGCGCCAAGGAGGTCCTGGGGCAAGTGCCCGTGTCGTGTCTGGCCGAAGAGATCGCAACTCCCGGGGAAGGACAGATCAAGGCGCTCATCACCGTCGCGGGCAACCCGGTGTTGTCGACGCCCGGCGGCCACAAGCTCGACGAGGCTCTGACCCAGCTCGACGCGATGATCTCAATCGACCTGTGGCTCAACGAGACAACGCGCCACGCCGATGTGATCCTGCCGGGTGCCTCGCCGCTGGAGCAGCCCCACCACGACGATCTAATCGGCGAATTTCGCGGTCAACAGCTTCGCCAACTACTCGGCACCCGTGTTCGCCCGAGACGACCCCGACGCCCCCGACGAATGGGAGATCCTGATCCGGCTGACCGGTCTGTGCACCGGGACGCCCGCCGAGCACGTCGACGTCGCCGCGATCGACGACGGATTCTTCGACTACCTGTGCTTCACCCAGGGTCTCGACGGCGCCACCATCCGCGGGCATTACGACGGCGGTGGTCCCGAGCGTGTCCTCGATCTGACGTTGCGCACCGGCCCGTTCGGCGACCGCTACGGCGAGAATCCCGGCGGGCTGACCCTCGACATGCTCAAGGCCCATCCGGACGGCATCAATTTCGGTCCCATGCAGCCGCGCGTGCCCGAGGTGCTCGGGACCGCCGACGGCAAGATCCGGCTCGCGCCGCAGTACCTGATCGACGACATTCCACGGCTGGTACGACGCCTCACCCGGGAACCCGATGAGCTGGTCCTGGTCAGCCGAAGACATCTGCGTTCCAACAACTCCTGGCTGCACAACGTCGGCCCGCTGATGAAGGGCCGAGACCGGTGCACGCTGTTGATGCACCGCGGCGATGCACAGCGCCGTGGCTTGACCACCGGGGACTTGGTGACCGTCAGCTCCGCCGGCGGGCGGATCGAGTGCCCTCTCGAGGTGACCGACGCGATCAAACCCGGCGTGGTGTCGATGCCGCACGGGTGGGGTCACGGCAAACCCGGCACGCGCCTGGCCGTTGCCAACGACTCCCCCGGAGCGAACACCAACATCCTGTCGCCACCCGATTTCATCGACGAACCGTCGGGCAACGGCGCCCTCAACGGCATCCCCGTACAGGTGAAGGCTGCGGAGCCGATCTAGAGGGCGGGGATCAGGCGCAGCCGTAACGCGGCCGCGGTGGCCGGCCCGACGACACCGTCAACCACGAGTCCGGGGGTACGGCGCTGGAATTCCCTTACCGCAGACTCGGTTTCCGGCCCGAACACGCCGTCGATCTCGACGTCGCCCGCGTAGGCGGTGTACGCGTACTTGAGCCGGCGCTGCAGTTCGGCCACCTGCGGCCCGGTGGACCCGCGGTCGAGGAGCACGTCGGCGTAGCCACCGACCGGTACCGCAGGACGCGGTGTCGACGCGCGCGCATCGGCGCCGACGAACGCGGCGACATCGCTGCGGAACCGATCCATGTCTATCGCGCCGGGGTCCCACTTCCCCTGCGCCCGCCCCGCGTACTCCTTGTGCCCGATGACCCGGCTCGCGGGCAGCCCGAGCCGCCGGATGATCGCCGCGGCGGCACCGACCACCGCGAAGTACTGTGCGTCCGGCCAGTCGAGACGGTGCGGTGCGAGGGGGCTGGTACCGGTGTTGGCGCACTCGATGCCGATGGTGTGCCAGTTGCCCGTGTTGGCGGGCAGCCACGAATACCGGCCCACCCCGGCGTGCCACGCCACTCCGGCCGCGACCACCGTCACCGTGCCGTCGCGGGCGACGTGCAGTTGCGACAGCGGGCCCGGCAGATCGGGCCTGCCGTAGGCGATGGACGCCGCGGTGGCCGAGTCGGAACCCGTGTGGTGCACCATCACGCCCCGCAGGTCCTCGAAATCGCCGTGACCACGGCGGCGCCAGCCGCCGAACTCGACCACGTCGAGCTTCTCGGCCCGCAGCACCTCGGGCAGCCACACCGGGTCGTGGTGCCGCTCAGCAGCCTCCGGCATGCGCGATGTCCTTTCCTCTTCGGTCGCAGACGGGTGCGCCCATGCAACCACGGCGGCCACGCCCGGACCGGTGTCGCCTCGCGCGTTTATCCGCCGACTCCGTGGGTACAGGGCGCTTCGATGACGTCGCACCCGGAGGAAAGCACCAGCTCGCTGACCGTCGAGCGGGAGTCGACCGCGTCTCGGCAGCGGGTGTGGGACGTGATCGCCGACGGCTGGACGTACTCCCAGTGGGTCGTGGGCAACAGCCGCATGCGCGCGGTCGACCCGCGTTGGCCCGAACCGGGAAGCGTGATCCACCACTCGATCGGTGTCTGGCCGGTGGTGATCAACGACAGCACGCGGGTGGAGTCCTGCGATCCGGGGCGGGAAATCGTGCTGATCGCCAAGGGCAGGCCGGTGGGCACGGCACGCATCACGCTGCGGCTGCACGACCTCGACAACGGGGGCTGCCGCATCGAGATGGCCGAGGTTGCGGTGTCACCACCGATGAGCTGGCTGCCCCATCAGGTCACGTTGGCCGCCGTGTTCCCCCGGAATCGGGAGACCCTGTGGCGGCTGGCCGCGGTCGCCGAGCGCCGCGCGTCCGACGACACCTGACTCGCGCGGCCCGACCCCGCAGAGATCGGGGCCGGTGTGGACTCCTGACATCGCCGAAAACCCTTCCCTGTCGGTCACTCGACGACCGGGAACAGCGAGTCCCCGTCTTCGGGGGTGCCGTCGATCTGGCCCTCGTGCACTCCGGGCTGCTCGGGGGCGATGTCGGATCCCGGGATCGGCTCGTCTCGATCGGCGACCTCGTCGGCGTCGCGCGGGTCGACGTCACCGGCGGTCACGTCGGGGACCTCCTCGGCGAGCCGCTCGTCGAGCGTCTCACCCTCGCGTTGCTCCTGCGCCGACATGCCGAACTTCGTCGCCCCGCTCCAGTCCTCAGGCGGATCCACGACCTCGTCGCCGTCGTCGTTGTGCACGTCGTCGGAGTCGGTGCCCTCCATGGGGCTGAGCATGTCCTCGGCGCCGCCCAGATCGTTCGCGGTGGTGCCGCCGACGTCATCGGTACTCACAGTCGTCTCCTTCCCGTCGGCTCAGCTGTCGGTCCAGAAGCGATAGCCGCCGCGGCCGGAACTAAACCCTGGCCCGCCGCCGATCCCCCAGTCCCCGCTCCGGGAGGCGGCCCCGGTCCCGGATTTCGCCGTTCGCAACACTTCTCGCTGCCGACAGGCAGCGCCCAGCAGGCCGCGCGGACGCTCGACGACGGATGAGGAGCCTGCCGTACTAGAGTCGTCCTGCGGCCCGCTGCGACGGGCCCCGGACCGGGACATGAGGTGTGCGATGCATTCTTTCCGTGAGGCCGTCGAAGCCCGCGACGCGGCCGCCATCGAAGCGCTGCTGGCCGACGACGTCGTGTTCACCAGTCCCGTCGCCTTCAAGCCGTACACAGGCAAGGCGATGACCGCTGCCATCCTGCGGGGCGTGATGCGCGTGTTCGAGGACTTCCGCTACGTGCGCGAGATCAACGACAGCAACGGCCACGACCACGCCCTGCTGTTCGAAGCAGGTGTCGCGGGCAAGAAGGTCACAGGGTGCGACTTCCTGCATGTCGACGACCGCGGGCTGATCGACGACCTGATGGTGATGGTGCGACCGCTGTCCGGTGCGACCGCACTGGCCGAAGCGATGGGCGCGCAGTTCGACCGCATCCGGCAGGAGGCACTCGACGCCGGCCGGACCCCCGAGGCGTCCGCGTAGGCCCGGACCGACCGGTTCTGCCGATTCCCGAGCTCAGGACTGGATGAACTCCAGCAGGTCCGCGTTGATCACGTCGGCATGCGTGGTCGGCATGCCGTGCGGGAAACCGTTGTACGTCTTGAGAATTCCGTTGGGCAGCAGCGCAGCCGACAACGGACCGGCGTCGGCGTAAGGCACCACCTGGTCATCGTCGCCGTGCATGACGAGCACGGGCAGGTCGATCTTCTTGAGGTCCTCGGTGAAGTCGGTCTGCGAGAACGCCACCACGCCGTCGTAGTGCGCTTTCGCCCCACCCGTCACGCCCTGCCGCCACCAGTTGGCGATCACCGCCTCGACGGGCTCGGCGCCCTCACGGTTGAACCCGTAGAACGGCCCCTCGGCGACGGCGCGGTAGAACGCGGAGCGATTGGTCGCCACCTGGGTCTGGAAGTCGTCGAACACCGACTTCGGCAACCCACCCGGATTGGCGTCGGTCTGCACCATCAAGGGCGGCACCGCCGCGATCAGAGCTGCCTTCACGGCACGGCTCTCGCCGTGCCGGGCCAGGTAGCGCACGACCTCACCGCCGCCGGTGGAATGCCCGACGTGCACGGCGTCGTGCAGATCGAGGTGCTCGACGACCGCCGCGAGGTCGTCGGCGTAGTGATCCATGTCGTGGCCGTCGCCGACCTGGGCCGACCGTCCGTGGCCGCGCCGATCGTGAGCGACTACCCGGTACCCGTGCTGCAGGAAGAACATCAGCTGCGCGTCCCAGTCGTCCGACGACAGCGGCCATCCGTGGCTGAACACGATGGGTTGGCCCGAACCCCAGTCCTTGTAATAGATCTCGACGCCGTCACGGGTGGTCACCATCGGCATCGCGGTCTCCTCGGCTCGACGTGACTCCGGCGTCGCCGGACAGCGGCGCCGCAGAAAAACTACACCGCATCGCATCCGGCGACCACTCGTGAGGAGTGCGGGCTCGCCGTCTAGCCTGCTGGGGTGTCGTTCTCCGCCGCGTCCGTCGTGGAGGCCATCCAACTCAGCAGCCGTCTGCGACGGGTCGTGCTGCAGGTCGACGATCCCGATGCCCTCGGCATCCGGGCCGCCGGCGACTCCGCAGTCGGGGTGTACTTCGCACCCGACCACCATCCCGGTGGCGAAGGCCGCACCTACTCCGTGCGCCACCACACCGGCGACCTGATCGCGCTCGACGTCCTGCTGCACTCCCGGGGCCCCGGATCGGCGTGGGCGGCCACGGCCGGGCCGGGAGCGCGCGTCGTGCTCGACCACGCGAGTTCGTGGTATCGGCCCGGGCCGCAGGCACGGTGGCAGCTCCTTGTCTGCGACCTGTCCGGCCTTCCCGCGGCGGCGCGCATCGTCGAACATCTTCCGCCCGAGGCGTCTGCGATGCTGATCGTCGAGGTCCCCGATCCCGACGACTTGGACTATCTGCCGCGTCACCCCGGCCTTACCACGGTCCCGGTCATCGGCACCGGAAATGGTTGGGCGCCAAGCACCCTCGCCTCCACGGTGGCTGAGTACCGGCTCCCCGCGGGCCGCGGATACTGCTGGTTCGCCGGCGAGGCCGCCGAATCGCGCGCGGTCCGCCGCCACCTTCGCCGCCTGGGCTGGACCGTCGATCGATACGACATCACCGGCTACTGGCGCGACGGCTCCGAAGCCTGGGATGCGCGCTTCGCCGAGGTGGGTGGGCACGCGCGGGCGGTCTACGAGCGTGCGGTGACCGAGGGCAAGGGCGAGAAGGTGGCGTTCGAGGAGTTCGACGACGCGTGCGAACGACTCGGCCTCTAGTCCGGCGACACCGGCGACTACTCGTAGTTGATGTCGCCCACCCGGAACTGCCGGGTCGAGAAGTCGATCTGCACAGCGGGATTGGCGATGGCCGTGGTCGTCCCCGCGCCGAACGCACCCAGGCTGTCGAACAGTGTGGCGGTGCCGACGGCAATGCCGTCGGCGGCCCGATGCGAGTCGGCCTGCACGCCGATCCACTCGTCGACCGGCAAGCGCGACAACGCGACCGTCAGATCCCCGTTGATGTACCCGATCCCCGCGGTGCCCAGATTGGTCACCAGGCTGGTCGACTCGGCCACCATCGCCGCACGCACGAACGGCGAGTTCTGTTCGTCGGCGAGGACGCGGATCCCGTCGTTGTAGAACCGCTTCCGCGAGGCGTTCTGGTGCTCGGCGGGCGACCGCGTCCAGCCGACGTCGTCGCTACCGACGAACGGCATCATCGATCCGTCCGGCGCCGGCGCGTCCGGGAAGCTCTGCGGGACGCGCCACAGGTCCCCGGGTGGCGCGGTGGAGAACCGGTACTGCACGAGCGTCGCGCGCGCCACCACCCGTCCGTCCTGCACGACGTCGCACTCGGCGGTCCGCACTCGGTGCCCGTCGCGGACGACGCGCAACTCGACGGTGGTGAGCGCATTGCGCGCTGCCCGGAACAAATCCACGGTGAGCCGGGCCGGACGGAAGTCGGCGGATCCGCACTTCTGCTCGAGGGCGCGCGCGGCCAGCCCCACCACCGCGGGGCCGTTCAGATGATCTGTGCCCCAGTGACTCTGAGCGTAGGTGGTCGGCGTGAAACCGTCGTCGGCGGCGGTGAAGTGCGCCGGGCGCGACATTCAGGTGTTCCTGCCGCCGTTGACTCCGAGAATCTGCCCGGTGATGTATCCGGCCTCCTCCGAGACGAGGAAGGCACACGCCGCAGCGATGTCCTCGGGGCGTCCCATCCGTCGTACCGGTGTCGCGTCTATCGTCGCCTGCACGTCTCCCAGTAGACCGCGCGCCTGTGCGCCGCGCAGCATCGGGGTGTCGATGAAGCCGGGCGGGACGGCGTTGACGGTGACGCCGGCCGGACCGTACTCCAGGGCAAGCGTTTTCGTCAGACCGTTCACGGCACTCTTGGCCGCGACGTAGTGCGCCATGTACGGGGTTCCGGAATGGGTGCTCGACGACGAGATGTTGACGATCCGGCCCCAGCCCGCCTCGATCATGTCCGGCAGCGCGGCCTGCACCATGTGGAACACGCCGTTGAGGTTGACGTCGACGACACGCCGCCATTCGTCGAAGGTGATGTCGGTGAACTTCTTGAATCCGTCCAGGCCGGCCGCGTTCACCAGGATCTCGACCGGCCCCAGGGCGGCACGGATCTCGGTCAGTGCGGCGTCGATCGCGGCACGGTCGGTGACGTCGGCGACGTAGCCGAACTCGTCGTCGGTCTCCGCGAGATCGAGGGTCGCCACCCGGTGGCCGTCGGCCCGAAGCCGTTCGGCGATCGCGCGACCGATCCCGGACCCGCCACCTGTCACCACCGCAGTCCTCATGTCGCCTCCTTGTCCGGGCGTCGAGGCCGCCGACCGATCGACTTTACGATCGTAAAGTAAACCACTAGCCGTTCGTAAAGCAAACGGCCGGCGCGACGGGGGCGAGGAAGGTCAGCGGTTGAGCTGCCAGATCCGCGACGACAGAGCCGTCGCGAAGGTGCACCACAGCGGGTAAGCGGCCAGCGCTGCGCCCGCGGGGCGGTTCACCGCGGCCGCGCGACGCGCCAGATCTACGCTGCTGACGGTCAGCGCCGCGGAGACCACCACGGCGGGACCCAACTGCCGGCGGTTGAAGAAGACCCAACTCCAACCGGCGTTGAGCACCAGGTTGAGGGCCAGCGCCCGGGTATACGCCCGCGCCTGCTGCGCCTGCCCCCGGTCGTCGAGGGTGTCGATCGTCGACGCCGACACGACCGCGATGTCGGTGTACAGAACGTTCCACGCGATCGGGAACGCCTGCGGCGGAGGCTGAAACCCGGGCTTCTTCAGCCGCCGGTACCACGCCGTCTGGACGGCGGGGGCGGTCGCCAGCCCCCCGAGTGCGGCCGCCGAGAACGCGGCACCGGCGGTCTTGGCCAGAGTCAACAGACGCATCGTGATCCTTTCCACCGGCGGCGATCGTCCACCCGATCTTTCACCCTGCTACCCCGCTGCGGTCGTGCCGAATCGATGCGTCACGGCGCGGTAAGAACCGTAGAGTACGGCGGCCACCGCCATGTTGACGAAGTAGGCGATGTCGGCCCCGTGCCATGCCGTTGCGACCGGGCCGTGGATCAGCGTGGTGTTCATGAACGGAACGGCCGCCGCGTAGGCGAGGACGAACACGACCAGCGCCGCCACCGCGTCGCGGCCCCTGGTGTGCTCCAGCGCGGGATTCACCGTGCGCCTGCCGGCCGCGCGGATGCGCCAGTCGATGACGACGACGGCGACGAACGCCGGGATCCAGTAGCTCACCAGCAGCAGCACATCGGTGAACCGGCTCGCGGTGTCGGCGGCGTGCAGCCACAGGATCAGCGCGAAGGCCAGCGTCGTGACGATGATCGCGGACACGGGCCGGCGCACCCGCACGCCGATGGTCTGCAGCGCCAGAGAACCGCTGTAGTCGTTCATCACGCCCGAACCGATCGAGGCGACGGCGATCACCAGCAGGGCGACCCCGCCGAGAAGCCCGCCGCCCATCACCGACCGGACGCCTTCGGCGGTCTGCTCCCCCAGCAGGTCAGCGCCGGCCATGCCGATCGCCTGCACGAACACGTACGACAGCACCAGTCCGGCGGTGGTGAAACCGAACACCCGGTAGGAGGAGACGTCGGCGGGCAGATACCGGCTGAAGTCGGCGGCGTAGGTCGCCCACGACACGGCGAGGCTGAACGCGATGGTCACCTCGAGGACGAAAGCCCCCGCGAGGTCGAGCCCGCCGACGGTGGCCGGCGCGACGACGTCGTGGCCGCCGACGAGCTTGACGGCGAACACGACGAACGTCGCCAACAGGACCACGGTCAGCACCGCCTGCAGCCGGTGGATCACCTCGTACCCGAAGAATCCCACGACGCCCTGCACGCCCAGCACGATCAGCACCGCACCCCAGAACGGGACACCGAGCAGCACCGCGAGCGCCTCGCCCCCGAAGAGGCCGACCAACCCGTCCCACGCGATCGATGAAAGCCATTGCAGCGCAGCGGGAAACACCACACCCGCACCGAACGCCATCCGTGCGTTGGGCAGCTGCCCGGCGCCGGTACGCGGCCCCCACGTCGACAGGTAGCCGACGACGAGGGAACCCAGAACGGTGCCGATCACCATGGCGAGCAACCCCAGCCAGAACCCCAGCCCCAGCGTGATGGCCAGGGTCCCGGTGAACACGCCGGTCATGGTGACCTGGGGGGCGAACCACACGGTGAACAGCCGGCCGGGCGAGCCGTACCGCTGGTCGGGCGGTATCGGCGCGATGCCGTGCGTCTCCACCGAGAAGTCCCCGGCGGCCGAGGGCCGGTGGCCCTGGAAGGCCGCGCCGGTCAGGGCACTGGACTCGATCTGTTGCGACGATCCCTGGGCCATGGCCATATTCGACCACGCGCATGCCTGCTCGACCAGACCGCCCTTGCCGGCGCTGACGCGGCGTCGACCGGTTGGTGCGCCTGGGCCGCAGGACGTCATAATCGACGAGCATTCGAAGACGGGCTAACGATCGGAGCGGGGCGTGCACGAGGCCGGCACCGCCCGCACCGACGCTCCGCCGACGACTCCGGTCCGGCGCCCGCAGCTGCTGGTGATCGCGCTCAGCGTGGTGGTGCTGACCGTCGCGGTACTCCAGACCGCGGTGGTCCCGGTGCTCGGCGTGATCGCCGAGCAACTCGGCGCCTCCACGGTGGCGGTCAGTTGGGCGGTGACGGCCAACCTCCTCGCCGCAGCCGCCGCCACGCCACTGCTCGGTCGCCTCGCCGACCTGCACCGCAAGAAGCGCGTGCTGCTCGGGGTGCTCGCGGTGGTGCTGGCCGGCTCGCTGCTGGCCGCCACCACCGCCTCGCTGCCACTGTTGATCCTCGCGCGCGTGCTGCAGGCGGCGTCGTATGCGCTGTATCCGATCAGCATCGCCATCCTGCGCGAGGAGTTGCCCGCCGATCGGATGGTCTCCGCGATGGCCGTGCTGTCCGGCACGCTCGGCTTCGGCGGCGGCACGGGGCTGGTCGTCGTGGGTCTGCTGATGGACGGCGACGCCGGATATCACCGGGTGTTCTGGCTGACGACCGCGTTCACCGTGGTCGTCGTCGCGGTCGTGCTGATCGCGGTGCCGAACCGCCCGCGCGGCGCGACCGGGTCGATCGACTGGCTCGGCGCGCTCGGATTGGCCGCCGGGCTGACGGCGCTGCTGCTCGGGATCACTCAGGGCAACTCCTGGGGGTGGGGTTCCCTGCGAACCGTCGCCACGCTCGCCGGCGGAGCGGCCGCCCTGATCGGCTGGTGGCTGTGGGAGCGGCGCGCGGCGCAGCCGCTGGTCTCCACCCGGATGCTCGCCCGCCGGTCGATGCTGTTCACCAACCTTGCGACGGTGTTCGTCGGCATGGGTCTGTACTTCGCGTTCCTCGGGCTCACCCAGTTCGTCCAGATCCCCCGGGACCGCGCCGGATACGGGTTCGGCGCCTCCGTGCTGGAGGCGAGCGTGGTCTACCTGCTCCCCGGCGCACTCACCGGTTTCCTCATCGCGCTGGTCAGTGGCCGGTTCATCGACCGATTCGGCGCCCGACCCGTGCTGACCGTCGCCGCACTCGCCGGCATCGGCGGGTTCGTGTTCGTCGCGTGCGCGCACTCGGCGCCGTGGCAGGTGGTGGCCGCGAGCATCCTCGCCAACGCCTACATCAGCCTGGGCTACGGCGCGCTGCCCGCACTTGTCGTCAACGACAGCGATGCCGGCGAAACAGGTGTCGCGACGAGCATGAACGCGATTGCGAGGACGATCGGCAGCTCTGCCGCCGCGGCCGTGGTCGCGGTCCTTCTCGGAAGCACGACGACCGCGGGCCTACCGAGGGAGAGCAGCTTCGTGGCGATCTTCTCCGGAGGTGCGATCACCGCGACGCTGGCGATGGTGCTGATCGCGCTGACGCACCCGCGGTCTCGGGGCATCGAGGAGCGGGACACCGCAGCGGACTACGAATCCCGCGCCATGAACCACGAGTGGGGCTGAGCCCCGGAGCCGGTCAGCGGAGTTCGGCGAGGTTGCAGACCGACCGGTAGACGTCGCCCTTGATGACCCTCGCCACCACACTGCCCACCGGGGTGGACAGCAGACCGCCGGACAGATCGGCGATCACCCGGAACGACGACCCTTCCTCGCCCTTGTGGTCGACGGGCTCGACCTGCAGGGACAACCCGATACACACCCCGCCGCGGCCGGTCCCCAGGAGTTCGATCTCCTTGGGTTCGTCGTACCGGGTGACCCGCCAGTGGATGACGTTGCGGAAACCCTTGACCTTGATCAACGACGCGACCTGTGTGTCGACGTCGATCTCGGACGGCACCTGACTCTTCCAGCCGCCGAAGATCGTCAACCACTCATCGAATCGTTGCAGATCGGACGCGAGCCCCCACGCCCGTTCGGGGCTGAGGGCCGAGGACACCGACACATCGACTGTCGCCATGCCCTTTCCACTACCCCGGTCGATCACCTCGGTAAACGGCCGCCGCACGTCTCGATGGGCTGCCAGACTCGATACACACGGACGCGCCCGCCGCCGGCCGCGCCCTCGGAAGGGTCCTGCCGGTCGAGTTGAGTTGCGCCTCGAATCCGCGAAATCTCTCTCGCGACCCATGATCAACGAAGGATTCCATTGTGGAAATGTAAATTCGTTGCGGAATCGCTTGCGAAGGTCTTCAGTATCCGCGATGGTTATCCACAGCCACGATGGCTGCATGTTGAGGAGGACCTCCCCTGCACGGCACACACACCACCGCTGTAGACCAGACGGCGGGACCGAAGGCCGCTCGCGCCAAAGGCGACGGCCCGGTCATCGAGATCGACCATGTCACGAAACGCTTCGGCGATTACATCGCAGTCACCGACGCCGACTTCTCCATTGCCCAGGGTGAGTTCTTCTCGATGCTCGGGCCGTCGGGATGCGGGAAGACGACGACGCTGCGGATGATCGCGGGCTTCGAGACGCCGACCGAGGGGGCCATCCGGCTCGAGGGTGCGGACGTCTCCAAGACACCGCCGAACAAGCGCAACGTCAACACGGTGTTCCAGCACTACGCGCTCTTCCCACACATGACGGTGTGGGACAACGTCGCCTACGGCCCGCGCAGCACCAAAAAGGGCAAGGGTGAGGTGCGCAAACGCGTCGACGACATCCTCGAGATCGTGCGGCTCACCGACTTCGCGGAGCGCAGACCCGCGCAATTGTCCGGCGGGCAGCAGCAGCGGGTGGCGCTGGCGCGTGCGCTGGTGAACTACCCGAGCGCGCTGCTGCTCGACGAGCCGCTGGGCGCGCTCGACCTGAAGTTGCGTCACGTCATGCAGTTCGAGCTCAAGCGGATCCAGCGCGAGGTCGGCATCACGTTCATCTACGTGACGCACGACCAGGAGGAAGCGCTGACGATGAGTGACCGCATCGCGGTCATGAACGCGGGCAATGTCGAGCAGATCGGCTCCCCGACCGAGATCTACGACCGGCCCTCCACGGTGTTCGTCGCCAGCTTCATCGGTCAGGCCAACCTGTGGGCAGGCCGCCAGACCGGCCGGACCAACCGCGATTTCGTGGAGGTCGACGTGCTCGGCTCGACGCTGAAGGCCCGACCGGGCGAGACCACCATCGAACCGGGCGGGACCGCCACCCTGATGGTGCGCCCGGAGCGGATCCGGGTCTCGATGGACGCCCCGACCGGCGACCTCGCCGGGGTTGCGGCCACGGTCACCGACATGACGTTCCAGGGTCCGGTCGTGCGGTTGTCGCTGGCCGCGCCCGACGAGTCGACGATCGTCGCGCACGTCGGGCCCGAGCAGGACCTGCCGCTGTTGCGTCCCGGCGACCAGGTCTACGTGAGCTGGGCGCCCGAAGCCTCGCTGGTGTTGCCGGGCGCCGACATCCCGACCACCGAGGACCTCGAGGAGATGCTCGACGACTCCTGAGGGCGACCTGTTGCCGACCCCTGACCCCACCCGGAGCCGACGAAAGGCACTACCTCCCATGTCCCGTGACATCGATCCCCAACTGCTGGCCCGGCTGACCGCGAGCCGGACCTCACGCCGGCGCTTCCTCGGCGGCAGCGCCGCGGCAGCCGCGGCGCTGACTCTCGGCTCGTCCTTCCTGGCCGCGTGCGGCTCCAACAGCAGCACGTCGAGCTCGACGACCCAGGACACCGGCCCGGCCAGCGGCACGCTGCGGATCTCGAACTGGCCGCTGTACATGGCCGACGGCTACGTCGCGGCCTTCCAGACGGCGACCGGCATCACCGTCGACTACAAGGAAGACTTCAACGACAACGAGCAGTGGTTCGCGAAGGTCAAGGAACCGCTGTCACGCAAGCAGGACATCGGCGCCGACCTGGTGGTGCCCACCCAGTTCATGGCCGCGCGGCTGATGCAGTTGAAGTGGCTCAACGAGATCAGCGAGGCGGGCGTACCGAACCGCAAGAATCTGCGCCCCGACCTGTTGAACTCCACCATGGACCCGGGCCGCAAGTACACCGCGCCCTACATGACGGGAATGGTCGGACTGGCCTACAACAGGAAGGCCACCGGTCGCGACATCAGGACGATCAACGACCTGTGGGATCCGGCGTTCAAGGGCAGGGTGAGCATGCTGTCCGACACCCAGGACGGCCTGGGCATGGTGATGCTGTCGCAGGGCAGCTCGATCGAGGACCCGACCACCGAGGGCGTTCAGAAGGCCGTCGCGCTGATCAAGGAGCAGAACGACAAGGGTCAGATCCGCCGCTTCACCGGTAACGACTACGGCGACGACCTGAGCAACGGCAACGTGGTGATCGCCCAGGCGTACTCCGGTGACGTGGTGCAGTTGCAGGCCGACAACCCGGACCTGCAGTTCGTGATCCCGGAGTCGGGCGGGACGTGGTTCATCGACACCCAGGTGATCCCCTACACGACGCAGAACCAGAAGGCGGCCGAGGCGTGGATCAACTACCTCTACGATCGCGCCAACTACGCCAAGCTCGTCGCCTCGGTGAAGTACGTGCCGGTGCTCTCGGACATGACCGACGAACTGAATAAGGTCGATCCGAAGGCGGCGGCGAACCCGTTGATCAACCCGCCGCAGTCGGATCTGGACAAACTGAAGTCCTGGAAAGCACCGTTGAGCGACGAGCAGACCCAGGAATTCAACTCCGCGTACGCCGCGGTCACCGGCGGTTGACGCGATGGCAGGTGTAGCAAGCAGCAGCCGGCAGCGGAGCCGGATAGCGCCGTACCTGATGATCCTGCCGGCCCTGGTGTATCTCGGGATCTTCTTCGTGGTGCCGTTCTTCTCCCTGCTGCGCACGTCGCTGTCCAGCTCCGGCGGCTCCATCTATCTCCCGACGCTGACGTTCACCTGGGAGTTCGGCAACTACGCCGACGCGTTCACGCACTACCGCGAGCAGATCCTGCGGTCCTTCGGGTACGCGCTCGTGGCCACGATCCTCTGTGTGCTGCTCGCGTTCCCGTTGGCCTACGTCATCGCGTTCAAGGCGGGCCGGTTCAAGAACCTGATCCTCGGACTGGTGATCCTGCCGTTCTTCGTCACGTTCCTGATCCGGACGATCGCGTGGAAGACGATCCTGGCCGACGACGGCTTTGTGGTCAGCGCGCTGGGCAGCGTCGGCCTGCTGCCCAGCGAAGGGCGGTTGTTGTCGACCAGCTGGGCGGTGATCGGTGGTCTGACCTACAACTGGATCATCTTCATGATCCTGCCGCTCTACGTCAGCCTGGAGAAGATCGATCCGAGGCTGCTGGAGGCGTCCAAGGATCTGTATTCGACTGCGGGACGCAGCTTCCGCAAGGTGATCCTGCCGCTGGCGATGCCCGGTGTGCTCGCGGGCGGCTTGCTCGTGTTCATTCCGGCCGTCGGGGACTTCATCAACGCCGACTACCTCGGCAGCACGCAGACGACGATGATCGGCAACGTCATCCAGAAGCAGTTCCTCGTCGTCAAGGACTATCCCGCCGCTGCCGCGCTCAGCCTCGGCTTGATGGTCATCATCCTCATCGGGGTGCTGCTCTACACCCGCGCGCTCGGCACGGAGGACCTGGTATGACCACTCAGGCCGGTGCGGCCGTCGCGACCGCCGCCGCACGGCCGCCGCGCCCCAAAAAGGTCAGGGCCCGGCGCAATTGGGGTGATGTCCTGCTGCGGATCGTGGCCGGGCTGGTGCTGCTCTACCTGTTCCTGCCGATCTTCGTGATCATCCTGTTCTCGTTCAACCGGCCCGTGGGCAAGTTCAACTACAGCTGGCAGGGCTTCACGCTGGAGAACTGGAGGCACCCGTTCAAATACCCGCCGCTGACCGAGGCGCTCAAACTGAGCCTCAACGTCGCCGCGGTGTCGACGGCCGTCGCACTGGTGCTCGGCACACTCGTGGCGATCGCGCTGGTGCGGCAGCGGTGGCGGGGACAGCGCGCGGTCGACACGTTCCTGGTGCTCCCGCTCACCGCCCCGGAAGTGGTGATGGGCGCGGCGCTGCTGACCCTGTTCCTCGACCTCGGCTGGGCCGCCGGGTACACCACGATCCTGATCGCCCACATCGCCTTCGAGGTGAGCTTCATCGCGATGACGGTCCGGGCGAGGGTGCGCGGTTTCGACTGGACGCTCGAGGACGCGTCGCTGGATCTGGGCGCCAGCCCGGCCCGGACGTTCTTCAAGGTCACCCTGCCGCTGATCGTGCCCGGCATCGTCGCCGCGGCGATGCTGTCGTTCGCGCTGTCGCTCGACGACTTCATCATCACGTACTTCGTCAGCGGATCCACCGTCACCTATCCGCTGTACGTCAATGCCGCGGTCAAAGCCGCTGTGCCACCGCAGATCAACGTGCTGGCCACCGCGATCCTGGTGGTCAGCCTGATCCTGCTCGCGGTGGGGACCCTGTACCGGCGCAAGCGGATGGACGCCTGACCGAACCCTCGCCGAACTTGCATTCCACGCGCAGAAAAGCGAGTGGAGCGCGCGCGGAATGCAAGTTCGGCGGGGTGAGGGACTAGCGCGGCACCCCGCCGTCGGCGACCACGACGTCAGGCACGACGGGCAGACCGCGGGCTCCGGCGCGTGCGGCACCGATGCCGGCGGCCACCACGAAGACGATCCCAGCGATCGCCAACGCACCCGGAACCTGGTGCAGCACAATGAGTCCGATGATCATGGCGAAAGCCGGCTCCAGGCTCATCAGCGTGCCGAATGCGGCGGCGGTGAGGCGGCGCAGCGCCAGCAGCTCCAGGGCGAACGGCACGACGGGCAGCAGCACCGCCAGGCCGATGCCGATCAGCAGGATCTCCGGGGTCATGCGCCCGATCACGGCGGGACCGACGGTGGCGGTGGCGACCAGCCCGGCCACCGGCATCGACACGGCCAGGCCGTTGATGCCGGCCACCTGGTCGCCGACCTTCTGCGTCAGCACGATGTAGGTCGCCCAGCACGCGGCGGAGGTCAGTGCGTACCCGACGCCGAGCGTGTCGACGGCGCCGGTCCACGGTTGGGTCAGCAGCAGCACGCCCACCGCGGCCAGGCCCGGCCACAGCAGCCGGTCCCGGCCGCGCCCGCGAGCGACCGCCACACCCAGCGGGCCGAGGAACTCCAGCGCGCTGGCGGTGCCCAGCGGGATCCGGCTCACGGCAGCCATGAACAACAGCGTGATCGCCGCGGTCACCACCCCGAGGAGCACGCACATCAGAAAGCTGTTGCGGGTGAACGCCGCTCGCCGCGGCCGCACCACGAGCAGCAGCACGATCCCGGCCCACGCCAGGCGTAACCACGCCGCACCCTCGACGCCGATGTCGTCCATCAACGTGACGGCGATCGCCAGCCCGAGCTGCACGCACATCATCGAGCCGACGGCCATGAGCGCGCCGGTGCGCGCCTGACCCATAGTCATCCCTGCATTGAACGGGACGCCGACCGTTGCGGTCCACGTGGTTTTCCCGGACATACCGTTCACGCTTCGTGAACGAACAAGCGGCAACCCATTTAAATAAACTGCTTGATTTAACTTTGCGGCCGGTGTTCACTGAACCGGTGACATCGGCAGCGCGCCCTCTGCAGAGCGACAGGTCGGAGGGCACACGCATGGTGCTGCTCGCCGCCGCCGAGCGACTGTTCGCCGAACGTGGCATGTACGCGGTGTCGAACCGGCAGATCAGCGAGGCCGCCGGCCAGGGCAACAACGCCGCGGTCTGCTATCACTTCGGCACCCGCACAGACCTGTTGCGCGCGATCGAGAAGAAGCACCGCCACCCCATCGAAGACCTCCGCGCCCAGATGCTGGCCGAAGCCGAGCGGTCCACCGACCTCCGGGACTGGGTGGCCTGCCTGGTGCGCCCTCTGACCGACCACCTGGAACGACTGGGCAATCCGAGCTTCTACGCGCGCTTCGCCGCGCAGGCCATGGCCGACCCGACCTATCGAGACGTCGTCACCAGCGACGCGCTGACCTCTCCCGCGTTGGTCCAGACGATCTCGGGCATCAACGACTGTCTGCCCGACCTCCCCAGACGTGTGCGCTTCGAGCGCATCGTCATGGCGCGCAACCTCCTGATGCACACCTGCGCCGAGCACGAAGGAGCGCTGGCCCAGCACGGTCCGCGGGCACGGTCTCCCTGGCCGCTGGCGGCCGATGGCCTCACCGACGCCATCGCCGGGCTCTGGGAGGCCCCGGTGCGCGGAACACGACGACCGAGACCTGGGCAACGGTGACGTCGTGAGCCGCGTGGCGCGACGCCGCGGTCTGGCGCTGACGGTGCCCGACCTCGCCGGCAGGCTGGCCGTCGTCACGGGCGCCAACAGCGGGCTGGGTTTCGGGCTGGCTCGGGCCCTCGCCGGCGCCGGGGCGGAGGTGGTCCTCGCCGCGCGCAGCCCGCAGCGGGGCGAGGAGGCGGCCGCCGACATCCGGCGGACGAATCCCGCCGCCAAGCTGACCGTCAAGGCTCTCGACCTGGCGTCGCTGAGAAGTGTCGCCTCGTTCGGCGAGGAGCTCGCCGCGGAAGGGCGGCCCATCGACCTCGCCATCCTCAACGCAGGGGTGATGACGCCACCGCGACGGCAGCTCACCGAGGAGGGATTCGAGCTGCAGTTCGGCGTCAACCATCTGGGGCACTTCGCGCTGACCGGTCACCTGCTCCCCCTGCTGCGCGCCGCGCCGTCGGCGCGCGTCGTCACGCTCGGCAGTATCGCCGCGACCCAGGGCGGCCTGGACTTCGAGGACGTCGGCGCCGAGCGAGGCTACCGGCCGATGCGCGCGTACGGCATCGCCAAACTCGCCCAGCTGTTGTTCGCCAGTGAACTGGACCGTCGCAGCCGGGCCTGTGGGTGGCGAGTGGTCTCCAATGCGGCTCACCCGGGGCTCTCGAAGACCAACCTGCTCACCGGAGCGTCGTACGGGCGGTCGTCGCCCACCGTGCAGAGCCGACTCACCCGGTCGACGTGGACGTTGTTGCCCTTCATGTGGCTGGACGTCGACGAAGGCATCAAACCCGCGCTGTACGCCGCGGTGTCGCCGGCCGCGACCGGCGGGGCCTACTACGGGCCGCGTGGCCTCTACGAAACCGCCGGCGGCGGTGTCACTTTCGCCAAGGTGCCGCGCCTCATGGAGGACGTGGAGGTGCGGCGCCGGCTGTGGGAGCTCTCCGAGAGGCTGACCGGGGTGACGTATCTGGACTGACGGACGGGCTAGCCGATCGCCTGCAGCGCGGCACCGACATTCTCTGTGTGCCACAGCTTCAGCACGTTGACGAGCATCTGCAGCGGGGCCCGGATCCCTTCGTCGTCTCTGATCGGCGCGTCGAATCGCGTGGTCGTCGCTCCCGTGCCGGGAACCCGGGCGCGGATCACGGCCGGCACGTCGAGCAGCCACGTCACCCCCATCAGCGCCGCGTACAGCACCAGGGCACGACGGAGCTCGGGCTCGGGCAGCGCAGGGCCGCCGGCGGTGCGGACCTCGGCGCAGAAGAGCTGCAGCAGTTCGTCGAGGTGGGCTTCCCACAGGCTGCTCTCGGCGGCCGACAACGCTCCCCAGATGGCCATGGCGACGTTCATCTGGCTCACGCATCCCCAGTCCATCAGCCCGCAGCGCAGTCCACCGTCGGGCGCGCGCCAGAACCAGGCGTTGTCGACGTTGGCGTTCCAATGGCACAGCGCGATGTGGTCGCCGGCGCCCGCGAGGTGGCGCCAGATGCCGGGCTCGTGCGCGATGAGCGCGGGCGCCTCGGCGCCCAACCGCGCCAGGAACTCACCGCTGCGCACGTCCGCGGGAAACAGCCCCGGGTGTGCGCGTGCGAACTCGGCGAGACGATCGACCCGCCGCGCGACCTGCTCCGGTGTCCGCACGGCAGGTTCGCCCACGGAAGCGCCTCGAAGGTCCACCGGGAACCGGTCGACGAGGCGGGCGGGCAGCCGACCCGCGCGGTGCGTCCCGGCCAGCCGGGCCAGCGCCGTGACCAGCACGCGGTAGTGCTCGATCGGCGCGGGCATCTGGTAGTCGAGGCACTTGGGATAGTGGCGCTCGATCCCGTTGTGGCCGAACGGAATACGCTCACTGATCAGTATCCCGGTGCCCGATGCGGCGTGGTAGTCGGCGAACTGCGCGGACGGCACCGCGATCGGGAAGCCCTGGGCTCGGGACAGCAACGCGAACGTGACCTCGGACTGCATCTGCGTGCGCCCGCGATCCCGAACGGGATCGTCGAAGTCCCTGGAGAATTTCACGAAGAGCTCGGTGGGAAGGCTCGGCTGCGGCCACGCATAGCGCACCGACAACGCCGCCTTGCGACCGGTGCTGCCACCGGGGACCTCCTCGAACCGGTCGATCGCGACGACGTCGTTGTCGGCGTCCAGGACGCCCGAGCAGCGGAACGCTCTGCGCAGGAACGTGAATCCGGCGTCGCTCAGCGCCGCCGGGTGGGCCGGGAACAGCAGACCGGACTCGTCGCCCGGGACCCACGCGGCGTTCACCACGTCTGCTCGGCCGCCCGGATCAGCATCTCGTTGACCGCGACCCGCCGGTCCCGCGTGACCATGTAGGCCACCGCGTCGGCGATGTCGTCGGGCGCCAGCTTGACCATGCCCGCGGTGGTGCGGTCGAAGGCCTCGCGGGCCTGCGGGGGAAGGTGGTCGGTGATCTCGGTGTCGACGGTGCCCGGCCCGACGACCCCGACCCGTACGCGCTGACCGATGAGTTCCTGCCGGAGCCCTTCGGAGAAAGCGTTGACCCCGAACTTCGTCAGCGAGTAGACGGCGGTACCCGGGCGGGCCACCCGTCCCGCCGTGGAACTGACGGTGACCACGTCGGCCACCCCGCGCGGTGAGTCGCTCGCGGCGGCGATGAGGTGCGCAAGAGCTGCGCGGGTGACGTTCAGGACGCCCATCACGTTCACCGCGACCAGGTCGTTCCAGTCCGGCAGTGGTGCTTCGGCCGCCCGGCCCATGCGCATCAGGCCGGCGTTGTTCACCAGCGTGTCGAGGCGACCCCACTCGCCGACGGCAGCGGCCACCGCGTCGGCGGCCTGACCGGCGTCGGTCACGTCGGCCGGCACGGCCAGCGCCGAACCCCCGTCGGTGCCGATCTCAGCGGCCAACGCGCGCAATCGGTCTGCGCGCCGGGCGACGAGCGCCACCGCCGCGCCGTGGCGCGCCAGCACACGGGCCGTCGCCTCGCCGATACCACTGCTGGCTCCCGTCACCAGCGCGACGGTCCCCCTCAACGTGGCCGTCATGTGTTCCTCGCTCCCGTCTGACCGAGCAGTTCGCCCAGTACGTAGTCGTCGTCTTCGCCGAGCCGGGGGGCGCCGCGGTCGATGTCGGCCGGACACCTCGTCATCCGCCATGACGGTCCCAGCACCGGCCGCCGGCCCTCGAGATGATCGGTGACGAATCGATAGGCACCGCGCTGCCACAGCAGCTCGTCACCGATGACGTCGACGGCCGTGGCACTCGTGGCGGCCGGGACGCCGGCCCTGCGCAGCCTGTGCGCGAGTGTGTCGGCGTCATGAGGGCGGGTCAGCTCGGACAGGTCCGCATCCAGGTCGTCCACGTGGCGGAGCCGATCCGGTGGTGTGGCATAACGGATGTCGCCGGCGAGCCGAGACGCCCCCAGCGCGCGGCAGAGCCGCCGCCACGCGCCGTCGTCGGGCACGGCGATGCTGACCCAGGCGTGGTCGGTGCACGGATAACAGCCGTGCGGGGCCATGTCCGGGTTCCGGTTGCCGTCCGGCAGGAGCGGGACGCCGGTCAGGCTGTGTTCGAGGAGCCGATCGCCGATCATCGACGACAGCACCTCGACGGCCGAGACGTCGACGAACTGGCCCTCGCCGGTGCGCTCCCGGTGCAGCAGTGCCGCGACCGCAGCGAACGCCGCGGCGGCCCCGACGGTCGAGTCGCCGTAGCGCATGCTGGTGCCCTGCGGCGCACCGCCGGGCACCCCGACCAGCGACGCCATGCCGGCGAGGGCCGCGAAACACGGGGCGTATCCGGTCTGGTAGCCCATCGGACCGTCGTTGCCCCACATCTTGATCGACACGGAGATGATGTCGGGTTTGATCGCGGTGAGCTCGGTGTGACCGAGGCCCGAGCGCTCCATCGCCTGGGGCCTCAGGTTGTTGATGACGATGTCGCTGCGCGCGATCAGCTCACGAACCTTCCTCGAGCCTTCCGCCTCTTTGATGTCCAGGTCGACGCTGAGGATCTCGGGATTGAGACTGAGGAAGTAGGGGGCGTGGTCGATGTCCGTTCCGCCGTAGGCCCGCATCTCTTCGGGCCGCCGCGAGTTCTCGACCTTGATGACCTCGGCCCCGAGGAACGACAACAGCTTGCCGGCGTACGGGCCCGCCCACACCTTGGTCAGTGCGACGACGCGAACGCCTTGCAGAGGGCCGCCGCGCGGCCGCTTGGGCGCCTTCAGCTGTGGCCTCTTCACCGCCGGCGGGGTACGGGGCGCGTCGAGCTGCGCCGCCACCTCGGCTGTGTGTGCCCCGAGCGGAGGCGCTGCGGCGGCCAGCCGAACCGGTGACGCCCCGAACCGGTAGCCCACGGTCGGATACCTCACGACGCCCTCACGCGGATGGTGCAGGTTCTGGAAGAACTCGCGGTGACGGTACTGGGAGGAGTGGGCCAACTCCTCGGCCCCGTTGACCGGCACCAGCGGGAGCCCGAGTCGCTGCGCCTTCTCCGCCGTTTCCGCCCCGGGCCGGTCACGCATCCAGCCGGCGAACCCTCGCCGGAACGCCGCCACGCGCTCCCGCGTCACCCCGAACTCCAGCCAGTCGTCGTCGAAGCTCGCGAGCCAGTCGGGCTCGTCCATCAGCGATCTCAGTGCCAGCCAGTGCGATCGGTTGGTCATGTAGAGATAGACGTGGCCGTCGCGGCTGGGGAAGAACGCGGCCGGACCGGCCTGGTCGTAGTCGTGACGGGTGTGCCCGGGTGCGATCTCGCCGGAGATGAACCGACCCAGGACGCAGTCGGCGCGCGACACCATCACGGCCTGTTGCGAGACGTCGACGAATTCGCCCTCCCCGCTGTGCAGTCTGCCGAACAGCGCGGCGGCGACGCACAACGCGGCGTCGAGTCCCGCCTCGTAATCGGTCAGGAACCGGCCCGGCCCTTTCAGCGGCGGCGAGGCGGAGTCGGCGTTGCTGGGGGTGTGGTATCCCCATCCACTGGCATGGAACACGTTGAGGCTGCGGGCGTTCTGCAGCTCGCCGTCGGCGTCGCGGCCGTACGGGGTGACCGAGCAGCACACCAGGCCGGGATGACGAGTCGCGATGTCCTCGGCCGGGACCCGCCCCCCGGTGGCGACGCGGTCGTCGATCACGGCGTCGGCTCCGGCGAGCAGACCGTGCAGCCGCTCGACGTCCGCGGCCCGGCGCAGATCCCAGACGGCCGAACGCTTGTTGGTGTTCAGATAGGCGAACACCAGCCCGGGCCGGGCCGCGGCCGAGCCGGACGCCATCGCCCGGGTGGGACTCCCCCACCCGGGCCGTTCGACCTTGATGACGTCGGCGCCGAGATCGGCCAGCAGCTTGCCGCAGAATTCGCCGGCCACCGACTCGGCCAGCTCGACGATGCGGAAACCGGTCAGCGCCGACACGGTCAGGGCTTCTTGCGCCCCGAGCGGGACAGCCTCCATTCGGGCGGGAAGTTGAGGTCGTTGTCCTTGACGACGTTGTTGAGGCCCTTCTCGAACGTGCCTGCCGTCAGGTCGACCTCGTTCTGCACGTCGTTGGCGATCATCGGCAGCATGCCCTCGACCATCCCGGTCAGCAGGCTGCCGAAATACTCGCCCTTGTGCTGCTTGTAGAGCTCCAGGAACGTCTTCTGCACCGCCACGGTGTCGGTGGGCCGTGACCTGGAGCAGGCGAGTGCGTACTTCTCGGTCTCCTTCTCCAGGTCGTCGCGGGCCACGACGCTGTTGAGGAACCCGCAGTCGTACATCTCCTTCGCGCTGAAAGGCCGTCCGGTGAAAAGCATTTCGGAGAACTTGCGCAGGCCCATGGTCTCGGCCCACCACCACAGGCGCGGCCCCCAGCCGACATACCGGAACGCGGGGTGGCCGAACAGCGCGTCATCGGAGGAGATCACCAGGTCGGCGTCTCCGGCCTGGTAGAAGTGCCAGCCGTAGCAGTACCCCTTGGCCTCGATGATGCTGATCTTGCGCAGCTCCTGCAGCGGGCGGTTGCCCGCGCGCGCTTTGGCGTAGAAGTCGGTCACCGTCGACAGGTAGCGGTAGGACCCGCCCGGCGGATACTTCACGTCGTCGTCGTTGATGGCGAGCTCGTGCAGCAGCGGCATGCCGGGATTCTCGAGCATTCCGCGTTGCTCGGGCAGGTCTCCCCCGCTGCCGAAATCCTCTCCCTCACCGCGGATCACGACCACCTTGACGTCGTCGTCGACGTTGCACTTGTGGATCATGTCCGCGTAGAGCTGGCGCATCCCGAGAGTGGTGGAGTTCTGCGCGTCGGGCCGGTCGAAGGTGATGGTGGCGATCCGGTTCTTCTTGTCCTTGTCGAACCTGATGAACTGCTCGGCTTCCCTCTTCATCTCTTCGTAGTCGTATTCAGGCATGCGTCCCTGACCTCTCCGGTGCGTTTCCACTGTCATCTGAGCAAGCAGCCCGTGGCTACGGGCAGCTGAACGCCTGTGACGTCACGAGACTCGTCAGAGGCGAAGAACATCCGGCGACCGGTCACGGCAACACCGCCGGCATCGATTCCCAGCCGCGCACCGTCGAAGTCGGGCTGAGCTCCGCCTCGCTGAGATCGACGTCCCACTGCGGGAACCGGTCGAGGATCTCGTCGAGCGCGATGCGGCCCTCGAGCCGGGCGAGTGCGTTCCCGAGACAGAAGTGCGTGCCGACTCCGAAGGCGAGGTGCTGGTGCGGTTCCCGGCGGATGTCGAATCGATCGGCGTCCGCACCGAACCGGCGGGGGTCGCGGTTGGCGGCGGCGACGAGAAGCATCATGGCGCTGCCCGCGGGCACGGTGCGGCCGTGGTAGGTGACGTCGCGGGTCACGGAGCGGCTGACGTGGGGGGCGGGTGGTTCGTACCGCAGCAGCTCCTCGATCGCCGCGGGCAGCAGTGCCCGGTTGGCCACCAGATCGCGACGCTGATCGGGATGCTCGGCGAGAACCTTGCCGGCCCAGCCGAGCAACCGCGTGATGGTCTCGCTGCCCGCCGTCGCGATGACTTGCAGATAGAGCAACAGCTCGTCGCGCCGCAGCCGCCGGATCACGCCGGTGTCGTCGGCGAACTCGGCGGTCAGCAGCTCGGTCATGATGTCGTCGGAGGGATGTTCGGCGCGCCAGTCGATGTACTCGGCGAACACTTCACCGGTCGCGATGGCGCCGTTGGGATTCTCCGTCATCTTGCCGCCGCGTTCGGTCCGCAACGTGGAGTCTCCGTGGTCGACCACATGCTGCTGGTCGGCTTCCGGGATGCCCAGCAGCATGCCGATCACCCGCATCGGCATCAGCGCGCCGAGATCCTTGACGAAATCGAATCGTCCCGTCCCGATCAGCGGGTCGAGGCAGCGGGCGGTGAACTCGCGGATCTTCGGCTCGAGCGCGGCGACCTTGCGGGGGGTGAAGATGCGCGACAGCAGCTTGCGGTGGATGTTGTGGATCGGCGGGTCCTCGAAGATCAGGGTGCCCGGCGGTATGTCCATGCCGGACTTGATGATCTCCAGCACGGCTCCCCGCGCGGAGCTGAACGTGTCGTGGTCGACCAATGCTGCGTCGACGTCGGCGTACCGGCTGAGCGCGAAGAAGTCGTGGGTCGGGTTGTAGTAGAGCGGTTCGGTCTCGCGCAGCCGCGCGAACATCGGGTGCGGATCGGCGTTGAGCTCGACATCGTACGGGTCGTAGTAGACGTCGCTGTCCGCTCGGACCACCATGAACTCCCGCCTTCCCCGTGCGTCGGCCGGACCGGATGCACCGTGCGTCATCCCTGCCGTCGCTCAGTGTGGCAGCGCGAGAGGACCGTCGGGCTGTTTAGACTCTCTGCTTAAAACCCGGCCGTCGGCGGCCCCGAGGGGCCGGACGCCCGCCTCGTCGAATCTCGTTGCCCTCGGGGTCTTTCCACCGGGTCGCTAGTCGAACGATGCGCTTCGGGCGTCCAGTCGCCGCAGCACCTCGTCGACCACCGTGGGATCGGTGCCGGACTGCGACCGGGCGGCCAGCACCGCCTCCCGCGCTGCGGCGAGCATCGCGTTCTGGACGCCGGCAGCCGTGCGCTCCTGGTTGACGCGGTCCTCGTCGGCCGCGACGTCGTCATCGCGCAGCCCGATGGCATGCCACATCCGTCGAGCGCCGTCCACGACGTGGTCGATGACCTCCGGGTCGCCGTCGGCGCGCAGCTCGTCGAGACGGCGCATCCCGGCGTCGCGGGCGCGGCGGATCAGGTCCTGCTCCTGATCGTTGTCGGCAGCCCTGACCCGCAGGAGTTTCACGACCGCGGGCAGCGTGAGGCCCTGGACCAGCAACGTCACCATCACAACCACGAACGCGATGAAGACGAGCCGCTCACGTTCCGGGAAGCCGGCCGGCAGCGCCAGAGCCGTGACGAGTGTGACGACTCCTCGCATGCCCGCCCAGGAGGAGACGGCCATCTCGCGCCACCCGATCGGTTCGGCAACGGCGGCCTTGCGCCGGTGCAGGCGCTCGTCGAGCGATGCGACCGGGAAGATCCACAGGAACCGGATCACGATCACCACGACCGAGACCAGCAGGGCCTGCCCGATCAGGACGCCCAACGGGCCGTGCACGTCACCGACGATGTCGCGCAGTTCCAGTCCCACGAACGCGAAGGCGGCCCCGGTGACGAGCAGTTCGACGATCTCCCAGGCGGTGACGCTGACCAACCGGGTCTGGGCCGACTCCGCATCGCTGTAGCGGCTCAGCGACAGCGCGAGCGTCACCACGGCGAGCACCCCGCTGCCGTGCACGGCATCGGCTGCGGCATACGCGGCGAACGGGGTCACCAGCACGATCGCGCTGCCCGCGGGATGCGCGGGGAGTTTGTCGATAAGCCTGCGGGCGGCGAGCGCGACGACGAGTCCCGCGGCGACGCCGACGACGACGGCCACGCCCAGAGTCGCGCCCGCGTGCCAGGGCGAGAACGCGCCCGTCATCGCCGAGGCGACCGCCACTTCGTAGAGCACCAGGGCGGTCGCGTCGTTGGACAGCCCCTCGCCCTCGAGGATGGTGCGCAGCCGCCGCGGGAGGTTGAGCCTGCGGGCGACCGACGTGGCGGCGACGGGATCCGGAGGTGCGACGGCAGCGCCGATCGCCACCGCGGCGACGAGCGGCAGCCCCGGCACCACCGCGTGCAGCACCGCACCGACGGCGAACGCGGTCACGGCGACCAGCGCCACCGCGAGCAGTCCGATGGCGCGGCGGTTGTCGAGGAACTGGCGCCACGATGTTCGTCGCGCCGCGGCGAACAGCAGCGGCGGCAGGATCAGCGGCAGGATCAGGTTCGGGTTCACCGACGGAATCGGCAGCCCGGGGATCGGCGCCAGCAGCATGCCGAACAACAGCAGCACCGCCGGATACGGTAGGTTGACGCGCTCAGCCAGGGGCGCCAGCACTGCGGTCGCCGCGCACAACAAGAGCAGCAAGGTCAGCTCAGCCACGCCGCATCTCGTCTCGTCCGACAACTTCTCCGGCGGCCTGGATACCCGCTTTCGGCACACGCAACCGGCGGGCTGCCCCGGTCAGCGGGCGGTCACGCCGGGGTGAACTCGATGTGCAGTTCGGTCAGCCCGCGCAGCAGGAACGTGGGTTCGTAACGGTATTCGCGATGGCCCGGGGCGCCGTGAGCGGCCTCACTGATCGTGAGTTCGCGCGTCCTGTCGAGGAGACGGTTGATGGTCACCACGCCCTCGACCCGGGCCAGCGGCGCGCCCGCACAGGTGTGGATGCCGCGACCGAACGCGATGTGTTCGCGGACGTTCCTGCGGTCGATGCGGAACTCGTTGGGCTGCTCGAACTTTCGCGGATCGCGATTGGCCGCGCCGAGGCAGAGCATCAGCACGGTGCCCGCGGGGATGTGGACTCCGCCCAGCGAGGTCGTCTTCCGGGCGAGCCGGAAGTCCACCTTGGTGGGGCTCTGCATGCGCAGCGACTCCTCGATGAACGGCGCGATCAGGTCGCGATCCGATCGCAGCAGCTGCTGCAGGTCCGGACGGTCGCCGAGCACCTGCACCGCCGAACTGAGGAGTTTGGTGACCGTCTCCTGGCCCGCCGCGAACAGGAACGTGGCCGGTCGGACGACTTCGAGCAGCTCGGGAACCGACCCGTCGGGATACGTGGCGGTGGCCAGGCCGCTGAGGACGTCGGGCCGCGGTTCACGGCGCCGATCGGCGATGTAACCGCTGAACAACTCGTCGAGGTACTGCAGCGGGTTGCTGCCCACCGGTTCGTGGTCCAGCGCGCCGACGCGCGACCCGGGGGCGTTTCCCGCGCCGAGGTTGCGCCGGATCGTCGGCCGGTCCTCGTCGGGAACGCCGAGAAGGTCCGCGATGGCCAGCGTCGCGAACGGCTTCCCGTACTCGCCCAGGAATTCGCAGCGGCCGTTGGCGAGGAATTCCTCCAGCTGGCGGTCGGCGAGGTCCCAGATGTAGTCCTCGTTCTCCTTGAGGCGGCGGGGCGTCAGCAGCCGCCCCAGCAACGAGCGCGCCTTCTCGTGCTCCGGCGGGTCCATCACCACCATGTGCTCGAAGATGGGGAACTCGTGGCGGTGTGCCGCGATCTGCGCGCTGATGTCGTCGCCCTCGGGCGTGAACGGCAGTGGCGGAAACGGGCCGCCGATGGCGTTGACCGCGGAGAAGGAGGCGACGTCCTTGAACGCTGCCTGCACCTCCTGGTAGCCCGTCACCGCGACCACGCCGTAGTGCGGCTCCCGCACGACCGGACCCTGGCTGCGCAGATGATCCCAGTACTCGTAGGGGTCCTGGGCGACGGCGGCGTCGGAGAAGTAGTCGACGACGGCGAGATCATTCACTGCGACTCCTCTGCGCACGATCGATTTGGTCAATCGATCAAACTGTTAGAATGCGCCATGCCTACCACGCGCCGAACCGGCCGGTCAAGAATCGGAGTGTGGTGAATGGCCGCGCCGCGCAAGGCCAAGCCCGCCGACGCGAATGCCCGCCGCCGCCTGATCGATGCCACCGCCAAGGTCATGCGCGACGAGGGCTACGCAGCCGCCACCTCCCGGCGCGTCGCTGCGGAGGCGGGCGTCAAGCAGGCGCTGGTGTACTACTACTTCCCCACGATGGACGACCTGTTCGTCGAGGTGCTGCGCACGGGCGCCGAGGCCGCTCTCGAGCGCATGCGCACCGCGCTCACCGATGACGATCCGCTGCGCACGCTGTGGGCGATCAACAGCGACTCCCGGCTGACCGGGCTCAACACCGAGTTCATGGCACTCGCCAACCACCGCAAGGCAATCCGCGCCGAGCTCAAGGCCTTCGCCGAACGCGTGCGCGATATCGAGACGGCGGCGGTGGCGATCGCGCTGCGCACCCGGGGCGTCGACCTGAAGGAGTTCCCGCCCGTGGTGGTGTCGATGCTCATCGCGCAGATCGCGCGCAGCCTGTGCAACGAGGACGCCGTCGGGGTCGTGACCGGACACGACGAGCTGCGCGCCTTCGTCGAACGCCAATTCGACCGCTTCACCGCCGACGACGGCGACGCCGTCCGGGTGCGCGCCTAGACCGGGCGCCTCGGCAGGAACCGTTGACACCGGCGCGTTCTCGTGCCAGCCTTCCTGATCGATCGACAAATACTCGAGAGAAGGTGTCACATGGGCGGTCGCGTCGAGGGCAAGGTCGCATTCATCACCGGCGCTGCACGAGGTCAGGGCCGCAGCCACGCGGTACGGCTGGCCGAGGAGGGCGCCGACATCATCGCCGTCGACGTGTGCGGGCCGATCAGCCCCGACAGCCAGATCGCGCCGTCCAATCCCGACGACCTGGCCGAGACCGCCGACCTGGTCAAGAACCTCGACCGCCGGATCGTCACCACCCAGGTCGACGTCCGCGACTTCGACGCGCTGAAAGCAGCAGTCGACAGCGGTGTCGAGCAATTGGGCCGGCTAGACATCGTCGTCGCCAATGCCGGCATCGGAAACGGCGGCCAGACGCTGGACAGGACCAGCGAGGCGGACTGGGACGACATGATCGGCGTCAACCTGTCGGGCGTCTGGAAATCGGTCAAAGCCGCTGTGCCGCATCTCATCTCGGGCGGGCGCGGCGGCTCGATCGTGCTCACCAGCTCGGTCGGGGGGCTCAAGGCCTATCCGCACACCGGGCACTACATCGCCGCCAAGCACGGGGTCATCGGGCTGATGCGCACGTTCGCCGTCGAGTTGGGTGAGCACTTCATCCGCGTCAACGCCGTCTGCCCCACCAACGTCAACACCCCGATGTTCATGAACGAGGGCACGATGAAGCTCTTCCGGCCCGACCTGCCGAATCCGGGGCCTGACGACCTCAAAGTGGCCGCGCAGTTCATGCACGTGTTGCCCGTCGGCTGGGTGGAGCCGGTCGACATCAGCAACGCGGTGCTGTTCCTGGCCTCCGACGAGGCCCGCTTCATCACCGGCCTCCCGGTCACCGTGGACGCGGGCAGCATGCTCAAGTGAGCTCGGGCAGCGGCTCCCACCGCCGCGTCACCGCGGAGTCAAAGCGCGGCGCCCGGCGCTCGAGGAACGCGGCCACCCCCTCGCGGGCGTCGGCCCCGCCCATCACCCGCCGGTGCAGTGCGGTCTCCAGCGCTGCGACCTCGCGAGGACCGTAGCCCGCTGCCAGCGAATCCCACAGCAGCCGCTTGCTCAGCGCCGCCGACATCGGCGCGACATTGACCGCGAGGTCGCGCGCCACCGACATCGCATGCGCCAGCACGTCGCCCGCGGGCACGGCGCGGGTGGCGACACCCAGGGCCGCGGCTTCGGACCCGTCGAACGACCTGCCGGTCAGCAACAGCTCGGCCGCGACGGTGACGCCCGCGAGCCGCGGCAGAGTCCAGTGCGCCATGCAGTCCGGAATCACACCGCGGCGGACCTGCGCCACAGCGTATTTCGCCTCGACGGCCATGATGCGCAGGTCGGCCTGGAGTGCGATCGTCAGCCCGATGCCGATGGCGTGGCCGTTGACCGCGGCGATCACGGGCGTACGGAGCTCGAAGGCGGCGGGGTCGACGGGCGACGCGGTGAACGTGTCGCCGGCCTCGCCGAACGTGCCGGCCGCCGAGAAGTCGGCGCCGGCGCAGAAGGCGTCGCCGGCCCCGGTCAGCACGATCGCGCGGACCTCGTCGTCGTCGTCGCAGCGCCGGTACGCGGCACTGAGCAGCCGGCCCATCTCGCCGGTGTAGGCGTTGCGCCGCTCCGGGCGATTCAGGGTCAGCAGCGCGACCCCCTCGGCAACGGTGACGGTGAGGTCGCTCATGGCGGCGAACTTACCGCCCGGGCCGTGCGCGCGAGTTCGGTCAGCCGTTGACCGGCGACGGCTCGTAGGAACAGATCGCGTCGACCTTGTCCGCCGAGGCGCTCTGCGGGTCGAACTCGTAGCCCAGCCACTCCCGGGCCAGCCGCCGGGCCAGTTCGAGCCCGATCACCCGCTGGCCGAAGCACAACACCTGGGCGTTGTTGGACAGCACGGACCGCTCCACCGAGAAACCGTCGTGTGCGGTGACCGCGCGGATCCCCGGCACCTTGTTGGCGCTGATCGCCACGCCCAGACCGGTGCCGCACACCAGCAGCGCACGGTCCGCCTTACCCTCGGCGACCAGTCGCGCCGCCGCGACCGCGACGTGTGGATACGCGGTGTTGTCATCGGAACCGACACCGACGTCGGTCACGTCGGCGACCCGGTCGTCGGCGAGCAGGTCGCCTTTGAGCGCTTCCTTGTACTCGTATCCGGCGTCGTCGGAACCGACGACGATGCGCAGACCAGCACGAGAACCTGCCATGTCGGGTCACTCCCCTTTCGCGGTCACTGTGAAACTCTCGGCGACGGTGCGGATGCACATCGCCAGCGAGGTCGCGCCGGCGTCGGGCGTGCCGACGCTGCGCTCGGCGAGCGGCCGCGCACGGCCGACCTTCGGCCGCAGGTCGGCGGTGGCCCGTGCCGCGTCGGCGGCGACCTCGGCGGCCGCCCGCCACGCGTCGCGCCACGGTTGGCCGTCCGACACGCGGCGTTGCAGGTCCTCGACGAACGGGAGCAACGCGTCCAGCATCGTCTTGTCGCCCGGGGCGGCGCCTCCGAGCGCCACCAACGCGTCGTATCCGTCCCGCATTCCCGCCGCCACGGTCTCCGGCTCCGGGCGGCCGGTGTCGCCGAGCCGGGTGCCCAGCGCGGACAGCAGCGCGCCCCAGAGCACCCCGGAGGTTCCGCCCGCCTTGGCCGCCCACTCCTTGCCTGCTTCGGCGAGCACCGAGCCCTGTCCGCCGCCGGCTGCGACCGCCGCCTGCGCCGCCCTGGCCGCCGCGGACGAGCCCTTCACCATGCCCCGGCCGTGGTCGCCGTCTCCCGCCACGGCGTCGATGCGACCGAGTTCGTCCTCCGCCTCGGCGAGCATCGCGGCCATCGCGTCCAGCGCGCGGGCGACCAGCTCACCGCCGCGCCGGCCCTCGTCGTCGGACAGTTCGGCCAGCGCAGGCCCCTGCGGCCCGGACTGCAATTCGGTGGCGGCCCGCAATTCCGCTGAGCCATCGGTGATCTCGCTTGCCGCGGCACCCTTGCGGTAGGCCGGGGTGTCGGCAGGTGAGGTCCAGTAGCGCTCGAGCTCGTCGTCGAGCCACATCACCGTCAGCGAGCAGCCGGCCATGTCGAGGCTGGTGACCAGCTCGCCGACCTCCGGCTCGATGATCTCGTAGCCGCGCTCGCGCAGGAGCCGCGCCGCGGTGCCCCACACCACGAAGAGCTCCTCGTACTTGGTTCGGCCGAGGCCGTTGAGGATCACCGCGATTCGTGCGGACTCGGTGTCCGGACGGTCGTCAAGCACTCCGTCGACCAGGGTCTCGGCCAGCGCCGCCGCCGACGGCATCGCCTCGTCGGCGACACCGGGTTCACCGTGGATGCCCAGCCCGACGCCCATCTTGCCGTCCGGGACGGTGAACAGGGGGTGGTCCGCTCCGGGCAACGTGCAGCCGTCGAAGGCCACTCCGAGCGTGCGGGTCGCGGCGTTGGCGGCTTCGGCGACGCGGATCACGCCGGCGAGGTCGAGGCCGTCCTCGGCGGCCGCGCTCGCACACTTGAACACCGTGAAATCGCCTGCGATACCGCGTCGTTTCGTCTCTTCGCCCTTGGGGGCGCTGGCGATGTCGTCGGTCACCGCGAAGTAATGGGCCTCGATGCCCTCGCTGCGCAGTTGCGTCACCGCGAGACCGAAGTTCATCACGTCACCGGCGTAGTTGCCGGTGGTCAGCAGCACGCCGGCGTCGCCGTGGGCGGCGCGGGCCACCGACGCGGCCTCCTCCGCCGACGGGGAGGTGAAGATGTTGCCGACGACGGCGCCGTCGGCGAAGCCGAAGCCCACCGTTCCGCAGAACGCGGGATAGTGGCCCGACCCGCCGCCGATCACCACTGCCACCTTGCCGGGTCTGGTCCGGTGCGCGCGCACGACACCACCCGGGACGCCCACGACGTAGCGGGAGTTGGCATCGAGGAAGCCGGTCAGCATGTCCTCGGTGAATCTCGCCGGATCGTTGTAGAGCTTGGTCATCTCAGGCGCTCCCCGGTGTCGGGATCGAACAGGTAGACGCGCTCGGCTGCCGCGGTCACGGTCACCTCTTGCTCGGTGTCGAAGTCCTCCTCGGCGGGAGTCTGGACCACCAGACCTTCCTCGATGCCCGCCACCGTACTCGTCGCCAAGCCGAACTCCAGAAGGTGCTCGAAGTACGCGACGGTCGCCGCGAGGCCCCCGGGCCCGCCCGTCCCGCGGGCCGTCAACGAGCAGTCCTGCGGCCGCAGACCCACGGTGACCCGCGCGCCCTCGGCCACTCCGGTCACCACGGTGTCCAGATAACCTGCGCCGGAACCGATCTCGACGCGAACCCGGCCCTCGTGCAGACGCGCGATGCCGGGGACCACGTTGATCTGGGGCTCGCCGACGAATCCGGCGACGAACAGGTTGGCCGGATCGTCGAACACCTCGTCCGGCGTGCCGAACTGCTGCACCACGCCGCCGTCCATGACGGCGAGCCGGTCGGCCAGCGACAGCGCCTCGACCTGGTCGTGGGTCACCACGATCGTGGTGTAGCCGAATTCGCGCTGCAGGACCTTCAACTCACGGCGGACGCGGTTGCGTGCCGAGGCGTCGAGGTGGCTCAGCGGCTCGTCGAGCAGCAGCACCGGTGGATTGCGGACCAGGGCGCGGGCCAGCGCAACGCGTTGCTTCTGCCCGCTGGACAGCCCCGCGGGCCGCAGGTCCATCAGGTCGTCCATCTCGAGCCGCTCGCTGATCGACGACACCATCTTCTCGGCGCCCTTGACCTTGCGCGCCTTCAGCCCGTAGAGCAGGTTGTCGCGAACCGACAGCGGCGGATAGAGCGCGTAGCTCTCGAAGCCGACGCCGATCCCGCGCTTGGCCGCCGGAAGCTGGGAGATCTCGCGGTCACCGATCTTGATGGAGCCGCTGGTGACGGTCTCCAGGCCTGCGATCATGCGCAGCGTGGTCGTCTTCCCGCAACCCGACGGACCCAGCAGCGCGACCAGTTCGCCCGGCTCGATCGCGAGGTTGATGCCCTTGACCGCCGTCACTGACTCCCTTCCCCGGGAGGCGTAGGTCTTGACCAGGTCTCGCAGCGTCAGGCTCTGCGCGGTCTGCTGCGTGGTCTTCTCGATCGTGGCACTCACCGGACCGCCTCCAGGGTCTCTTCGCTCAGCCTGCTGGTGTCCCCCTCGCCCGGGGAGAACACGTGGACGTCGGATTCGGCGATCCGCATCGTCACGTTGTCGCCTTCGCCGACGCCGTGGCGGCCGGAGGTCAGCGCGATGAGCTGTGCGCCTCCGACGTCCACGGTGAGCTCGATGTTGCGGCCCAACCGCTCGGCGAGCAGGACGCGACCGCGCAGCGAGCCCTCGCGGCTGGTGACGTGAAGGTCGCACGGCCGCAGGCCGACCCGAACCCGGTCACCTCGATTGCAGGGCACGTCGGCGGGGATCGGGACGTCGAGTGATCCGTCCCCGAGACGGATCCGGCCGTCGTCGACCACTCCGTCGAGGAGGTTGATCTCCGGCTGTCCGAGGGAGCGCGCGACGAAGGTGTCGGCGGGCCGTCGCCAGATCTCGTCGGGCGTGCCGATCTGCATCAGCCGGCCTTCCCGCATCACCGCGATGCGGTCGCCGAGGGCGAGCGCCTCCTGATAATCGTGGGTGACGTAGACGGTGGTGGTGTTCGACATCGCGCCCAGTTGCTTGAGTTCGGCGCGCATCGCGGCCCGAAGCTTCGCGTCGAGGTGGCTCAGTGGCTCGTCGAGCAGATAGACGTCGGCGGGGCGCACCAGCACGCGGCCCAGTGCCACCCGCTGGCGCTGGCCGTTCGACAGCTCGCGGGGCAGACGGTTCTTCAGGTGGTCGATGCCCAGCGTCGTGGTGACCTGGTGGATCCGCGTGGCCTGTTCGTCGGCCGAGTACCTGCCGGTACGACCGGATTTCAGCGGCGACGCCAGGTTCTCGGCGACCGTCTTCTGCGGGTAGAGCGCGTAGCTCTCGAACGCCATCGCGACGTTGCGGTGATACGGCTCCACCCTCGTCATGTCGACTCCGCCGATCGAGACCGCGCCCGAGTCGATGTCCACCAGACCGGCGATGGACTTGAGCGTGGTCGTCTTCCCGGCGCCGCTGGGACCGAGGATCACGAAGAACTCCCCGTCGGCGATGTCGAGCGACAGGTCGTCGACGGCGGTGACCTTCTTGTAGGTCTTGCGGATGTCAGAAACCGTTACCGTGGCCATCAGGCCTTCACCGCCCCGAATGACAGGCCCCGCACCAGGTATCGCTGAATGGTGAGCGCGAGGACGAGTGGTGGCAGTGCGGCGATCAGCGCCGCGGCTGCCGTGAGGTTGTAGTACGCCTGCCCGCCACCGCCGAGGAACTTCGTGATCGCGACGGTCACCGTGCCGGCGTTGCTGTCGGCCAGGATGAGCGGGAAGACGTAGTTGTTCCAGGCGAAGATGAACGCCAGCAGCGCGGCGGCGGCGATGCCCGGCCGCACGATGGGCAGCGCGACCATCAGGAAGGCGCGGCGGCGGGTGTAGCCGTCCAGCAGCGCCGCCTGCTCCAGGTCCTCGGGCAGATCCTGGAAGTAGGACCGCAGGATCCACACCACCAGCGGCATCGTCACCAGCTGCAGCACCCAGATCATGCCGACCTTGGTGTCGAACAGCCCGATCTGGTTGTAGATGACGAACAGCGGCACGATCACCATCAGTTCGGGCGCGAACCGGAACGACAGCATCTGGAACATCAGGTCGTTGGAACCCTTGTACTGCCAGCGCCCGGCGGCGTAGGCGGCCGGGATACCGATGACCAGCGACACGATGACCGCGCCACCGCAGTTGAGCAGGCTGGTCAGCAGCGAGGCCTTGAAGTCGACGCTGGTCATCCGGGTGCCCTTGTCGGACAACACCGTTGCGAAGTTCGACCACGTCGGGCTGAAGGAGAAGTAGGTCGTCGTCTGCTGCTCCGCGTTCTTCAGCGCCAGCATCAGCATCCAGAAGATCGGGAACAGCGAGAACACGAACCAGAAGATCAGCCCGATGTCGGCGGCCACGGCGCCGATCGACCACCGCTTCTGGCCGGGGAGCAGTTCTGCCCGGGAGGGGGCGAGTGCCTTGAAACTGGGCATGTTACGACTCCGCTCCGGCAGCGCGGCGCTGCGCCTTTCCTAGCACGCTGACCAGGTAGCGCGCGGTGATGAACACGATGATCCACAGCAGCAGCATGTAGGTGCTGCCCCGTGAGTAGTCGAGATTGATGATCGAGTCCTCGAACGCCCCGATCTGCAGCGTGCGCGTCGCGACGCCGGGGCCGCCGGCGGTCAGCACGTAGATGTGGTCGAACACCTTGAGGTTGTCCATGAACCGGAAGATCACCGCGACCAGGATGTAGGGCCACAGCATCGGGAGCATCAGCTTGCGGAACATGTAGAACCAGTTGGCCCCGTCGACCTCGGACGCCTCGAACGGTTCCTTGGGCAGCGACCGGATGCCGGCCAGCACCAGGATCGCGACGAACGGGGTGAAGATCCAGACGTCGACCAGGATCACCGAGAGGAGCGCGTGGTTGGCCGACAGCCAGTCGAACGTGTTCCCCAGTCCCAGAACGTGGTTGAGAATGCCGAACTGCGGGTTGAACATCAGCTTCCAGATCACGCCCGCGATCACCGGCGCGATCATCAGCGGCAGGATGAGCACCTTCTCGAAGATCTTGCCGAGGATGCTCGACCGGTTGAGCAGCAGCGCCAACCCGACGCCGAGCACCGTTTCGACCGCGGTGGCGGCGACCGCGAAGATCGCGGTGACCTTGACGCTCTGCCAGAACACCTGGTCGCCGAGCACGGACTTGAAGTTCTTGAACCAGACGAAGTGCGGGTCGGGATTCACCGCGGCGTAGTTCAGGAACGCGTAGTACGCGCCGACGACGAACGGGTACAGGATGCCGATGACGATCACCAGCGCGGGGATCGACAGCAGATACGGCCGCAGCCTGCGCCGCCAGGGCGGCACCTCGGGAAGCTTGCGCCCGCCGGGCGCACTGGGCCGGTCGGCGGTGGTGGTCGGAGCCTTGGAGGTCTGAGTGGTCATGGGCCGGGCTCCTAGAGGTTGACCTTGGACGTGTTGGTCTTGGCGAGGCTGCGCAGACGGCTCGCGGCGTCGTCACCGCCGTAGATGTCCTGCAGCGCGACCGCCCAGTTCTGGGTGGTGTCGAAGAACTTCTTCTGCGGCGTGAACTGGATCTTCGACTGGCCGATGACCGTCTCGAAGGTGTCGAGGTAACCGAACTGGTCGGCGGCGACCTTCTTGAACGTGGTGTCGAACACCGACTTGCGCACCGGGTCGGCGTACGTGCCGCCCTGCACCGCCTTGTTCATCGAGTCCTTGCCGGTAGCCCACTGGATGAACAGCCACGCCGGGAGCTTGTTGCGCGAGTTCGCGCTCATCGCCCAGCTCCACGTCCACAGGTTGGTCTTGTAGTTGCCGTCGGGACCCGCGGGCCCGGGGTACCACGCGAGGTTGCCGGCCTCCTTGCTGGCGCCCGGCTTGTTCTTCGGGTAGGTCGCGCTGTCGGCGTCGTACACCATCATCGCCTTGCCGTCGCCGAGATCGCCTGTGGCGTTCGGATAGTCGTAGGTGGTCCACGACGTGGGGCCGGCCTTGTGCTGCATCTCGATCCACTTCTTGGTGAACTCGATCGCCTTGTCGCTGTCCATCTCGGCGATCAGCTCGGACCCGTTCCACGTGTAGTCGACCGCACCCTCCCGGGTGTACTGCGTCATGAAGCCGGGGTGGATCGTGGCCCACGACTTCGAGCCTCTGGTGGCGATGCCGTAGCGGTTGGCCGAACGGTCCGTCAGGTCGACCGCGAGCTGGATGAAGTCGTCGAGCCGGTCGGGCAGCTTGGTGATGCCCCGCTGATCGAAGTAGGCCTTGTTGTAGGCGACGACGTTGTTCTCGAAGCCCCACGGGATCGCCCACTGCCCGCCGGTGCCGAGCGGATCGCCGAGTGTGAAGTCCCACCGAGTGGAGGTGCGCAGACCTTCGAAGATGTCCTCGAAGTCGTACTCGGCGTTGGTGGCGGAGCTGTTCTTCAACCACGGGTCGAGATTCTCGATCCAGCCCGGCGGGCCGTACTGCCAGATGAAGTAGGCGCCCAGCATGAAGGCGTCGTGCTTACCGGACCCGCCCGCCAGCTCGGTGTTGAGCTTGGTGAAGTAGTCGGCCTCGGGCACCAGGTCGACGTTGACGTTGATGCCGGTGAGCTCGGTGAACTCCTTGAGCAGCGGCTGGTACGAGAGCTGGTAGGGGTGCGGCGTCTGCAGGATGTTGATCGTCGACCCGGCGGACTTGCGCCAGTCGAACCCGCCGGTGACCGCATCGGCGCCGTTGGGCAGCGAAGGCTTGCCACCCACGCCGCATGCGCTCAGCACCGGCACACTGGCCGCGGCGGCCCCGGCCGCACCCAGCGCGGCGAGCATCTGCCGGCGCGACAGCTGCGGTCCGCGAGCGGAATTCGAGAAGAGACTCATCGGATGTCTTTCGTTCACGCGGGGATCAGGGAGACCTTGACCGATTCCTTGCCGCTGGCCACCAGGTCCAGCCCTTTCTGGAACTCGGTGAGCGGAAGCTGATGGGTACAGATCCGATCCATCGGCAGGACACCGGATTCGATCATCCTGATCGCGGCCGGCCAGCAGTAGGGACCCAGGTGCGCACCCAGGACGTCGAGTTCCTTGTCGTCGCTGATGATGCTCCAGTCCACCGAGACGTCGCTGCCGAACACGCCGTACTCGACGTAGCGGCCCAGCTTGCGTAACAGGTTGAGGCCCTGGGGAACCGCCGTTGGATGCCCGGTACCTTCCAGGTAGACGTCGGCGCCGTAACCGTCCGTGAGGTCCTTGACGATCGCCACCGGGTCCTGCTCGGCGATGTTGATGGTGATGTCGGCACCGCACGCCTTGGCGAGCTCGAGCTTCTCCGGCGCCATGTCCAGGGCGATCACGTGCATCGGGTTCTTGGCGCGCGCGCCGGCGACCATACCGAGGCCGATCGGACCGCACCCGGCGACGACGACGGTGTCCTCGAACAGGATCTGCGCGCGCTCCACGGCGTGCAGCGAGCACGACAGCGGCTCGGCGAAGGCAGCGTGGTGTGGTGCCACGTCGCCGGAAACCTTGTGCACCAAGGCTTCCGCCGGATACACCATGTAGCTGGCCATCGCACCGGGGGTGCGCCGCTTGAAGCCGTAGAGGTCGTGCGGCTGGCACATGTGGTACTGGCCGCGTTTGCAGAAGCGGCATTCCCAGCAGGGCACGATCTGCTCGGAGACCACCCGGTCACCGACGGCGATCCCCCACCGCGTCGCGGCCTGGTCGTCGAGTTCGACGACCCTGCCCACGAATTCGTGACCCGGGATCACCATGGTCTCGGCCCACGCGGGCCGGTTCTCGTCACCCCAGAATTTCGCCGCGCCGTGATAGCACTTCAGGTCGCTGGCGCAGATGCCGACCGCCTCGACCTTGATCAGTGCTTCGCCCGGACCGCGCTGGGGTACGGCGACCTCCTCGAGCCGGTAATCGTGGGGCCCGTGGCAGACGACTGCCTGCATTTTCTCGGGAATCTGAGCGGCCATCGCGAGTTCCTCCCTCTGTGTTCGCAGTCACAGTATCGAAGCCCGTGCACATCTGTCCAGAACGAATGTTCAACAGAATTCTTTCCAGAGCAGATGTTCAGTGTCATACTCACTCGCATGCCCAGGTCGGCCCAGCCCACCCCCTCTGCAGCGAAGTCGGAGGGTGTCGCGGCCGAGGCCGAAGGCAGCCATTTCCCGCCGACGCTCCTCTACACCGCCGCGCGGCTCTACTACGAGGACGAGGCGACCCAGGCCGAGATCGCCCAGCAGCTCGGGACGAGCCGGGCGACGGTGAGCAGGCTGCTCGCCGAGGCCAAGCGCCAGGGCATCGTCCGCATCGAGGTCGTCCCCCCAGCCCAGGCGCAGCCGACGGAGCTGGCCGACCGCCTCGCGCGCGCGCTCAACCTGAACACTGTGTACCTGTCGCCGCCCCTGCCGGCACCCGGCCCGGGCCGCACCGTCGTCGACGTCATGGGGCGCGTCCTGGCGCCCGCCACCGGACGCGCGCTCAGTGAAGCGGGCCTGCTGCCGGGCGACGTCCTGCTGGTCTCCTCGGGACGCACGGTCTACGAGCTGGCCCAGCACGAGCTCACCCCGCTGCCCGGCGTCATCGTCGCCCCCACCGTCGGCGGCAACGATCAGCCCTATGAGTGGTACCAGACCAACGAGATCACCCGGCTCGTGGCCAACCGCGTCGGCGGGCGCGCCAATTACCTGTTCGCACCGGCGCTTCCGGGGCCGGCGCTCTACGAGTCGCTGCTGGAGGATCCGAGCATCCAGCGCGTGTTGCACCAGTGGCCGCACGCCCGGTGCGCCCTCATGGGCGTGGGCGCACCCCCGCTCACCCGCACCGACATCCCGCAGTTCGTGCCCACCGGGTCGGGCTCACTGCGCTTCGCCGTGGGCGACGTGTGCTCGCGCTTCTACGACCGCAACGGCGAGGCCGTCTCGTTCGACGGGATGGAACGGCTGATCGCGCTGGAACTCGAAGTGCTCAAGCACATTCCGGTCACGATCGCGGTGGCGGTGGGCCGGGACAAGGTCGAGTCGATCGCCGCCGGGGCGCGCGGCGGCTACTTCAACCGGCTGGTCACCGACCCCGCCACCGCGGAGGCACTGCTCGAGGCCAGCGAGGTCGATTCACGCAAGGAGGTTTCATGACGACGGCCGCCGACCCGAGGTATGCGGGGGCGCTGCGCCTCGACGGCAAGCGGGCGCTGATCACCGGAGCCGGAAAGGGCATCGGCGCCGACATCGCCCGTGCTTTCGCCTCCGCGGGCGCCGACCTGGTGCTCAGCGGCCGGGACGAGGGCGAGCTCGGCCGGGCCGCCGCCGCACTGCACGACGAGTTCGGAGTCGACGTGCACTCGGCCGCAGTCGATCTGGCGCGCGCCGACGGCCCGGACACCCTGGCGGGCATGGCGGCGGACGCACTCGGCGGCCTCGACATCCTGGTCAACAACGCCGGGGTCTCGTACCCGGAGTCGGTCGTCGATACCACCGCCGAGGCGTTCGACGCCACGATCGCCGTCAACCTGCGCGCCCCGGCGCTACTGGCCGCACGGGTCGGCGCGCAGATGGTCGCGCAGGGGACGGGCGGCGCGATCGTCACCGTCGCATCGGCGGCGGCACTCGCCCCGTTGCCGGACCACTACGCGTACTGCGCATCGAAAGCGGGCCTGGTGATGGCGACCAAGGTGCTGGCCCGGGAGCTCGGGCCGCACGGCATCCGCGCCAACTCGGTGTGCCCGACGGTGGTTCTGACCGAGATGGGACAGCGGGTGTGGGGCGAGGAGGCCAAGGCTGCGCCGATGATCGCCCGGATTCCCCTGGGCCGCTTCGCGGTTCCCCATGAGGTGTCGGATGCGGTGGTGTGGCTGTGCTCGGACGCGGCGAGCATGATCAACGGCGCCGACATCGCCGTCGACGGCGGCTACACGATGGGCTGATTTCAGCCCGGGTCAGCGGCGGCCAGCCGGTGCATCTGCTCGCGGGTCGCCGGATAGAGCTGAGCCCACGTCGCGAACAGCTCGTCGTACATCGCACGGTTGCGCGGATCCGGTTCGATCTCCCGCGCGATCCTGGCCCAGTCCGTGTCGGCGGGCACCAGGCCCGCACCGATCCCGGCGAGCAGCGCATCGCCGTAGCTCGCGCCGATCGCCTGCTCCGGCACCAGTTGCGAGCGCCCCGTCACGTCGCTGATCGCCTGCGCCCACACCGGACTCTTGAGCCCTCCGCCGACGGCGACGGTCCGGGTGCCGGAATGTCCGTCGTCGAACCTCTCGAGGATCTGCCGGATTCCGAACGCGATTCCCTCGTAGGCCGCGCGGAACAGGTGGCCCCGGCCATGGCGCAGCGTGAGGCCGGCCAGCACACCGCGGGCCTGCGGGTCGAACACCGGAGTGCGCTCGCCTGCGAGATACGGCAGCATCAGCAGCCCCTCGCTTCCCGGCGGCACGCCCAGCGCCTCGGCGGTCAGCTCGTCGAAAGGTGCCCCGCCGGTGAGGGTTTGGAGCCAGTTGATCAGCGTGCCCGCGGTGGAGGTCCCTGCCGCCAGCGCGAGACTGCCCGGTTCCACCCCAGCGGTCGTCCACAACGTCGGATCGCTGTGGTACTCGTCGATCACCTGCACCAGGAACATCGTCGAGCCGTACATCAGCATCTGATCGCCGGGCCGGCGCACACCCACGGAGAAGGCCTCGGAGTACGCGTCGACGGTTCCTGCGGCGACCGGCAGACCGGCAGGCAGGCCGGTCTGTTCGGCAGCGGCAGCGGTCACCTGACCGACGATCTCGCTCGGCCAGACCAGTCGGGGTAGCGGCAGGTGTCCGCAGATGCGCTCAGCCCACTGCCGGTTCCAGCCGAATTCCCGGGTGGCGTAGAGCGGATCGCACTGGCTGGCGGTGTGGTGGTCCATGACGTACTCGCCGGTGAGCCTGGCGGCGATGTAGGAATTAGAGCCGTACCAGCCGGCGGCAGCCTCGAACACCTGCGGTTCGTGCCTGCGCACCCATTCGATCTTCGGCCCGACCGCCTGGCTGGACAACAGCGTGCCCGCTCGATCCAGGATGTCTTTTTCCCCGAATTCCTCGGTGAGCGAGGCGATTTCGACGTGGGCGCGGGTGTCGATCCCGTACAGGATCGCCGGCCGCAGGGGACGCAGGTCGGCATCGCAGAGCAGCAGGCACGGCCCGACGCCGCTGACGCACACCGCGCCCAGCGTCGCGTGGGCGGGCATCTTCGCTACCAGCGCGGCACTGATGGCGCACACCTCCCGCCACCACACCGCGTCGGCGTCGACCTCGGCCCACCCCGGGCGCGGCAGATCCATCGAGTGAGCGATGGTCTCCGACGCGATCACGGTGCCCATCGTGTCGACGAGGACACCCTTGGTGCTCCCCGTTCCCATGTCGATTCCGAGCAGCATGTCCACGGGACAACCCTACGACGCGACCGCGGGCCGCCCTCGACAAGCACGGCGGCCGATATGGACAATCGCCGGCGTGGACATTCGCCGGCTGCAGCTGCTGCTGGCCCTCTCCCGTCTGGGGTCGATGCGGGCGGTCGCCGAGGAACACCACCTGACGACGTCGACGGTGTCCCAGCAGATCGCGGCGCTGGCGCGGGAGGCGGGAACGCAGTTGATCGAGCCGGAGGGCCGTCGGGTACGGCTCACTCCGGCCGGTCGTCGCCTCGCCGACCACGCCGTGGTGATCCTCGCCGCGGTCGAGAGTGCGCGCCTGGACCTCGACGCGGACGCCGAGCCCGCCGGAACCGTGCGCGTCGGCGGCTTCGCCACCGGCATCCGGGTGTCCCTGCTGCCGATCGTCGCGGAACTGGCCCGGCGGTTCCCGAAGGTCGAGTTCGTGGTCAGCGAATACGAGCCGATCGAGGCGTTCGCGATGCTGACCGCCGACGATCTCGATCTCGCGCTCACCTACGACTACAACCTGGCACCCGCCTCGCCCGGTGCGATGTTGGAGACGGTGCCGTTGTGGTCGATCCGCTGGGGCCTCGGCGTGCCGTCGGCGGCCGCGCGCGACACCGCCGGAGACGCTGCCGCCCTGTCCGATTTCGCGGGTCACACGTGGATCATCAACTCCCGCAACACCGCCGACGAGGACGCGGTGCGCACCCTGGCCGCTCTGTCGGGCTTCACACCGCGGATCGCCCACCAGATCGACAGCCTCGACCTCGTCGAGGATCTCATCGTCGCCGGTTTCGGGGTCGGGCTGCTGCCGCTGGAACGGCCGACCGGTGCGGGCGTGACGGTGCTGCCGCTGCGCGATCCCGAGGTGGTGCTGACGGCCTACGCCGTGACCAGGATCGGCCGCGCCACCTGGCCGCCGCTGCGGGCGGTGCTCGACCGGTTGCGGCCGGCGCCGGGTGCGCGTCTGCCCGAGCCGCGCTGGCCCCGCCCGCAGGCGGCGCCGGACTCCTCACCCGAGCCGCGCCAGCCACTCCCCCTGCCGCCGGACGAATGACGCGTCCACGGCGGCGCCGTGGCCCGGAACATACACCGCGTCCTCGCCTCCGGCGTGAATCATCTTCTCCAGGGTCGCCGGCCACGCCCCGATGTCGGAATCCGCGTCGACGCACGGGTCCGCGGATTCCTCGATCAGGTCGCCGCAGAACGCCACGGTACGTTCGGCACCGGTCACGACGGCGATCAGATCATGGCCGGTGTGGCCGCTGCCGGGGTGGGTGACGGTCACGGTGCGATCCCCCAGGCCGACGGTCCCCTCGAAGCCGGGTCGCACCGGGGCGCGCAGCACGGCCAGGGCCCGGTCCACCGCCTCCGGGGCGGCGCCGTGCCGGACCGCATCGCGGCGAAGGTGCGCACGCCGGGTGGCCATCGTCACCGCCACCTCGGGTGCACAGTACGTCTGCGCCCGGGCGAACACCGAGTAGCCCATGATGTGGTCGAAGTGATCGTGGGTCAGCACGACGTGGGTCACCGGTCCGCCGGTGAGCGCCTCCACGTCCTCGGCGACGGCGCCCGCCTCGGCCAGCGTGGTGCCGGTGTCGACGAGCAGCACCCCGGCGCTGCCGTGCACGAGTCCGACCGTGACGTCGCAGAACGTCAAGCGGCAGCGGAGAACTCGATCGGCCAGCGCTTCCCAGCGCAGGTTCACCGCAGCGTCAGCTGCTGGGCGTCGCGATATCGCTCGAACAGATCCGGGGTCGGGTCGGCCTGGTAGGAGGTCATCCCGGCGAGCGACCAGGACGGCGGCTCAACGCCGCCCGAGAGCACCCACGCGGCCTGCCGCGCAGCGCCGAGGGCGACGTACTCGGCGGGCGTGGGCACCTCGACACCCGCGCCGAGCACGGCGGGCGCGATGCGGCGCACCGCCTCGGACCGCGCGCCCCCGCCGACCAGCGTGATGCGGTCGACGCCGACACCCTGGTCGGCGATCTTGCCGGTGCAGTACGCCATCGAGCAGAGCAGCCCCTCCACCGCGGCTCGGGCGATGTTGGCGGAAGTCAGGTTGCGGGTCGTGACCCCGTGCAGCGCGCCCCGCGCCTCGGGGAGGTTGGGCGAGCGCTCTCCCTCGAAGTACGGGATGAGCAGAAGGCCCTCGGCGCCCGCGGGTGCGCTCAGCGCCAGCCGGTCGAACTCGTCGAAGTCGACGCCGAGCATCGCCGCGACCGAGGCGAGCACAGGCGCACCGTTGAGGGTGCACACCAGGGGCAGCTGGCGACCGGTGGCGTCGGCGAAACCGGCCACGATGCCGTCGGGGTCGTGCGCCGCGGCCGTGCCGACCGCGCTCACCACGCCGGACGTGCCGAGGGACACGACACAGTCTCCCGGTTCGGCGCCCAGCCCGAGCGCCGCGGCGGCGTTGTCCCCCGCACCGGCGCCCAGCACCGCTCCGGCCCGGGCATGCCCGGCGGACTCGCGCGGGCCCAGCACGGACGGTACCGAAGGCCGCCGGCCCCGCAGCGCGAGTTCGAGGATCTCGAAGCGGTAGGTGTCCGAACTCGCCGAGTAGTAGCCGGTGCCACTGGCGTCGCTGCGGTCGGTGCGCAGATCGGCGATGTCCCCCGACCCGCTGAGCCGCCAGGTCAGCCAGTCGTGCGGCAGGCACACCGCCGCGGTCGCGTCGGCGTTGCGCGGTTCGTGGTCGGCCAGCCAGCGCAGCTTCGTCGCGGTGATGGCCGCAACCGGCACCACCCCGATCTGTTCGGCCCACTGCGCCGCACCGCCGAGCTCGTCGACGAGCTGTGCCGCCGCGGCCGCGGATCGGGTGTCGTTCCACAGCAACGCATCCCGGACCACCTCGCCCGCGTCGTCCAGGCAGACCATGCCGTGCTGCTGGGCACCCACCGAGATCGCGTCCACGTCGTCGACGCCGCCGGCCTGCTCGATCGTGCTCGACAGCGCCTCCCACCAGGCGTGCGGCGCCACCTCGGTGCCGTCGGGATGTGGTGAGGACGCCGATCGGACGATCCGGCCCGATTCGGCGTCGCAGATCAGCACTTTGCAGGACTGTGTGGACGAGTCGATTCCCGCGACGAGTGGCACGCCTGAAAAGGTACTCCGATGACGCGGGGCCGCGGGTGCGGCTACGCCGTGGCGGCGACGGCTCCGGCGCCCGGATCGTTGCTGGCCAGCCGCCCGGTTGCGGGCTGATTCCCGTGCTCGTCACCGGCGCGATCCGCCGGGTTTGCACCCCAGTGACCCGGGGAACACAGGCCGCATGTTGATCAGACGTGTTGCGCGCCCCATGCTGTCTGCGGTCTTCATCTCGCGTGGAATCGATGCCTTGCGGAGCCCCAAACCCGCGGCTGACGCCACCCGCCAGACGCTGGAGGGCCTGAGCAAGCTGCCCGACCCGGTCGGCACCAACGTCCCGTCGAACGCCGAGACCGTGGCCCGGGTGAACGCCGCCGTGCAGATCGGCGGCGGGCTGCTATTGGCGACGGGCAAGCTGCCCCGGGTCGCCTCGGCCGCCCTGGCGATCAGTGTCGTGCCGCCCCTCGGCGGGCATGCGTTCTGGAACGAGAGCGACCCGCAGCGCAAAGCCGACGAACGTCGCGCCTTCGTCACCGACGTCAGCCTGATCGGCGGGCTGATCATCGCCGCGGTCGACACCGAGGGCAGGCCCTCACTCGGCTGGCGCGGCCGTCGCGCTGCCCGCAAGGTGTCCGAGGCGGTGTCGTCGGCACTCCCGGCCGGTGCCGCCGCGGGCGGCTCGCTGACCGACAGCGAGTTGGCGGAGAAGGTCGGCCACGGCCTGCACGTCGGCGCCGAGCGCGGCCGCGAACTGGCCCACCTCGCGCGCGAGCGCGGCGGTGAGTGGGCCGAGGTCGCCCGCGAACGCGGCGGCGAATGGGCCGAGGTCGCCCGCGAGCGCGGCGGTGAGTTGGCCGAGGTGGCGCGCGAACGCGGCGGCGAGCTCGCCGAACTCGCGCGAGACCGTGGCGGGGAGCTGGCGGTGACTGCGCGCCATCGCGGTTACGAACTGGCCGATCGGGCCCGCGACCGCGCCCCGGACCTGGCCGACGTCGCACGCGAGCGCGGCACCGAGTGGGCCGAGGTGGCCCGCGAGCGGGCCGAGCTGGCCCGCGACCGTGCCGCGGATCTGGCCGACACCGCCGGCACCGAGGTCAAGAAGCGCCGTCGCAAGCGCTGACGGTGGCGAACCGGTTCACGCCGGTTCAGAGCTCTTCCGCTGCACCGGACCGCTGGGTACGGTGGGCTCGCATCGCTGACCTCGCGACAGAGAGCGAACCCACATGACGAGCGACTACCCACCTCAGCCCGGCCAGTACGGAACTCCCGGCGGCTATCCCGCCCCCGGTCGGCGCGAGCCCGGCAGCCTCGGTCTGCGCTTCGCCGCGCGGATCATCGACGGTCTCATCGTCGGCATCGTGGGCGGCATCATCGTGTGGGCCATCGGTGCCGCGTCGAGCGTCTGGATCACCGGTCTGTTCACCGGCGCGCTGACGTTCCTCTACTTCCTCGCATTCGAGGTCACCCAGGGGTGGACGCCGGGCAAGAAGCTGCTCGGCCTGCGTGTGCTGGGCCCGGCCGGTGCGTCCAGGCCGTCGGTCGCGCAGTCGGCGATCCGCAACTCCTGGACACTGCTGCCGATCATCCCGTTCATCGGCGGCCTGCTCGGCGTCGTCGCGATCGTCGTGATCGCCGTGACGATCAACAGCAGTCCGACCAAGCAGGGCAAGCACGACGAACTGGCCGGCGGCACCCAGGTCGTCAAGGGCTGAGTGCCGCCGGGGTGCCTGGGATCAGACGAAGATCCCGAGCACCAGGACCAGCACCAGGCCGACTACCGAGAGCAGGGTCTCCATGAGAGACCACGACTTGATGGTCTGTCCTACGCTCATGCCGAAGAACTCCTTGACGAGCCAGAATCCGGCGTCGTTGACGTGGGAGAAGAACAGCGAGCCGGTGCCGACGGCGAGTACCACCAGCGACACCTGGCCCGTGCTCATGCCGTCGATGAGGCCGAGCATCAGCGACGACGCCGTGATGGTGGCGACGGTGGCCGACCCGGTCGCGAGACGGATCAACACCGCGAGCACCCACGCCAGCAGGATCACCGAGATGTGTGCGCCCCTGGCCCAGTCGGCGAGCAATGTGCCGATGCCGGTGTCGACCAGCAGCTGTTTGAATCCGCCGCCCGCGGCGACGATCAGGATGATGCCCGCGACCGGGGGCAGCGAGGTCTCCAGGCATCTGACGATCTGATCGCGGGTCATCGCGGCGCCGCGACCGAGAGTGAAGATGCCGACCACGACCGCGATCAGCAGCGCGGTCAGCGGGCGGCCGAGGATGTCGAAGGTCTGACGCACCAGGCTGTTCTCGTCGTCGATGAAGATGTCGGCGAGGGCCTTGCCCATCATCAGCGCGACAGGCAGCAACACGCTGAACAGCGTGATGCCGAAGCTCGGCCGGACGCTTCGGGCGACGGTCTGCGTGGTGAGCTTCGCACCCCCGGACCCGGGGACCTCGGGTGCGTCCGGCGCCGCTGCAGCGGAGACCCCGCCGTCACGGACGTCGGCGGCGAAGCGGTCCGGCACATCGATGACCACCCAACGTCCGGCCAGGCGACCGAACAATGGGCCCGCCACGATGATCGTGGGGATCGCGACGGCCACGCCCAGCGCCAGGGTGACGCCGAGGTCCGCCCCCAGCAGATTGATCGCGGTCAGCGGTCCTGGATGCGGCGGCACCAGGCCGTGCATGGCCGAAAGGCCCGCCAGGGCGGGGATTCCGATGGTGATCACCGACTGGCCCGACCGTTTGGCCACCAGGTAGATGACGGGCATCAGCAGCACCAGGCCGATCTCGAAGAACATCGGCAGGCCGATGATCGCGCCCACCGCGGCCATCGCCCATGGCAGCGCACGCGGGGACGACCGGCCCACGATGGTGTCGACGATCTCGTCGGCTCCGCCGGAGTCGGCGAGCAACTTGGCGAACATCGCGCCGAGTGCGATGAGGATCCCGACGCCCGCGGCCGTGCTGCCGAACCCGTCGGAGAACGAGTCGAGCACGTCACCGACGTTCATGCCGGAGACGATCCCGACGGTGGCTGCGCCGAAGATCAGCGAGAGGAAAGGGTGCAGTTTGGCGACGGTGATCAGCACGACGATCACCGCGATTCCAGCGAGCGCGGCGACAACGAGTTGCCATCCCGCCGCCACCGGTTCGGGCAGCTTGGTGTCAGCTGCCAGCAGTGTGATCATCGGTTCTCCTTTTCGGTTGCATCCGTTGACAATCGGGGGGCAGAGGCATCGATGATCGCGTCGATGCTCTGGTCGACGTCGACGGTGATGCCCCGCTCGTCGGCGTCGAGGGGCTCGAGGGTCTGGAACTGTGACACCAGAAGTGACGCGGGCATGAAGTGTCCCGGCCGGCTGGCCTGCCGCCTGCCGATGACCTCGGCGGTGCCGGCGAGATGGAGGAACTCGACGCCGGCGCAGTGCCGGCGCAGTTGGTCGCGGTATCGGCGTTTGAGCGCCGAGCAGCTCATGACACCGCCGGTGGCGCACCGGTCGGCGAGCCACTCACCGATCGCCTCCAGCCACGGATGCCGGTCCTCGTCGTCGAGGGGCTGACCGGAGGTCATCTTCGCGATGTTGGCGGGTGGATGGAAGTCGTCGGCGTCGGCGAACGGGACGCGCAGGCGCTGCGCCAGCGCCGCCCCGACCGTGGACTTCCCGGACCCCGACACCCCCATGACCACGATCGGCGATACCACCGGCCCTCCTACCTGTTGTGCTCGACGTCACACAGCGTGCCTCAAAAGGCATACTATTGCAAGTAGGTATCGATAAAAGCAGGTTGATAGTGATCCACAGTGCGGTATGACACGATGTTTCCGTGGATCCCGAACCGCAGGTGGGCGCAGTGCACAGCGGCCTGCTGACCGCGTTGGGCACCGCCATCGTGTCCGGTGCGTACCCCGCCGGCCGGGTGATCACGCTCGAGGGCATCAGCGCCGACCGGGGAGTGTCGCGCAGTGTCGCCCGCGAGGCGATCAGGGTGCTCGAATCGATGGGCATGGTCGAATCCCGGCGCCGGGTCGGCATCACGATCCAGCCGCCGGAGAAGTGGAACGTGTTCGATCCGCGGGTGATTCGCTGGCGACTGGACTCGAACGACCGCGCCGCGCAGCTGACCTCGCTCTCGGAACTCCGGCGCGGGTTCGAACCGGCCGCGGCGGCGCTGGCCGCGCGACGGGCCGATCCCCATCAGTGCCGGATCATGGCGGCGGCGGTGTCCGACATGGTCGTCCACGGGCGCTCGGGTGACCTCGCGTCATATCTGCTCGCGGACAAGGTTTTTCACCGAACTCTGCTGGAGGCGAGCGGAAACGAGATGTTCCGCGCCCTCAACGGTGTCGTCGCCGAGGTGCTGACGGGCCGTACGCATCACGGGATGATGCCCGACAAGCCGAACCCGGCGGCGATCGAACTGCACGACCAGGTGGCCCGGGCGATCCGGTTGAGAGACGAGGCGGCCGCCGAGCGGGCCATGCTCGCGATCATCGACGAGGCGGCCTCCGCGGTGGCCGAAGAGCTCTGAGGGTTATTTCCGCGGCGCGTAGGTGTAGTCGATCTTGTCGCCGTCGACCGCGGTCACCGTCAGCGTCAACGCCGCGGTCTCCGCTCCGGCCAGGACGGTGCAGTCGACGGTGTTGCCGGTGTGCCCCTCGAGGTTTCCGCTGCAGGACGCCGAGTCCGGCCGCTTCCCGAGGTGGGTCGCGAGTTCGTCGAGCAGTGACGACTCGACCTCGGCCTTGGTGAGCATCGGCACGAGGTCGAAGTTCATCATCAGGCCCTGGACGCTCTTCACCTCGGCGGTGCGGCGCAGCGTGACACCTGCGGTGGTCACGTCGCAGTGGGCGACGGCCCCCATCGTCCCCGGCAAGTCCGACAGGCAGGTCACCGACGCGGCGGCCGACGCACCGGTGTCGCTCACCAATCGGGCGACGGCCCGTTCCAGCTGATCCTTGGACAGCGCCGGCTTCATCTCGTAATCGATCGTGGTGCCGTTGACACCCGTGACGGTCACGACCGGCTGGAAGCTGTTGGTCGCGCTCATCACGACATCGCAGCGGACGCTCTGGCCCACCTGGCCGATCAGGGCGTCCTTGCACGTCACCGACTCGGGCTGCTCCCCCGCATTCGCCAGCCGCGCCGAGATGTCGTCCTGCAGATCGGATCCGGCCACCGCCGGGAGCCCGCCGGAGCTGCGCAGAGTGCAGCCGCCTGCCAGAGCGGCCATCATGGCCCCCGCCGCCAGAGCGGCTGCCGGGCCGAGCACCTTCCTCATGTGCCATCCCGTCACGGCTGGGAATCTGTAGGGGACGGTAACAGAGTCTCCGGCGAGGATGGTTGACTGCCGACGTGGAAAGACAGCCCGTTCTCGCTCGCCGGCTCTTCGACCGCATCGAACCGTTGCACGCCGTGACCTACTTCGCCGCCGAAGCCCGAGCGGCACTGGACGACCTGGGCTTGCGCGGCTTCTGGATGGGCTATTTCGCGGCCCGGTCGGCGCCGTTCGGCATGGTGCCCGCGCAGGTCGTCACCGCGGCGTTCTACAACTTCGCGCCCGAGCGCGTCGCCAAGGCCCTGCCCGCGGCATGGGAAACCGCCTCGCCGGCCGCGGCATTGCGGGCCCGTGAGCACTCGGCGGTGGCCGCGCTGCGGCGGGCCGGGGTGACCGACGAGGAGGCGGGCACCGTCGCCGACCTCGTCGAGAAGGCACACGACGGCGTGGACGTCGGCGGCCGCACCCTGTATGCGGCCAACCGGGCGCTGGACTGGCCGCGCGATCCGGTGGCGAGGTTGTGGCATGCGGCCACGCTGCTGCGCGAGCATCGCGGCGACGGCCACGTGGCGGTGCTCATCGCCGAGGGTGTGTCGGGCCGCGAGAGCAACGTCCTGCACGCCGCGGCCGGCCGGGTGCCCGAGGCGATGATCAAACGCAGCCGGGACTACGACGACACCGCGTGGGAGCACCACTGCGAGGCGCTGCGCCGCCGCGGACTTCTCGACGCCGCAGGCGATCTCACCGCGGACGGCCACGCACTCAAGCAGCGCGTCGAGGACACCACCGACGCGCTGGCGCTGACCGCCCTCGACGCTCTCGCCGACGCCGAGGTCGAGGAGCTGTTCGCCGCGCTGACGCCGATCACCCGGAAGGTGGTCGCCGCGGGCGATGTGCCGTCGGCGACGCCGATGGGGCTGACTCGCGACGACCTGCACGACGACAGCGCGCACCTGAGCTGAGGTTCAGCGCGGGCCGTACATGATCAGCGCGACACCGGCCAGCGCCACCGCGGCACCGAGGACGTCCCAGCGGTCGGGCCGGAAACCGTCGGCGACCATGCCCCAGATCAGCGACCCCGCGATGAACACCCCGCCGTAGGCGGCCAGCACCCGACCGAAGTGGGCGTCGGGTTGGAACGCCGCGACGAATCCGTATGCGCCGAGCGCGATGACCCCCGCGCCCGCCCACAGCCATCCGCGGTGCTCCCGCACGCCCTGCCACACCAGCCAGGCACCACCGATCTCCAGCAGCGCGGCGAGGACGAACAGCAGAATGGATTTGACGACCACAGCGTCAGCGTGCCAGGTCAGTGATGGGCGCTGGTGGTGGAGGTGTGGCAGGCGTCCGGCGGCGAGCCGACGACGTCGAGTGCAGGGTTGCGGTCGAAGAAGCCGAATGGCTTGAGCCAGAACGAGACCACGTCGACGGGCATCACCGGCCAGTCCTCCGGCCTGGTGATGTGGTGGATGCCGAAGACATACCACAGCACCACGTCGGTGTTCTCGATACTGCGATCGGCCGCCGTCCACTGCGTGAGTCCGGTGTCTCGCACCGACTGGTTCACGAATTCGCCTGCCGGCCAACGCTCCTCACGCCTGTTCGGGGTGACCCACAGGGTGTGCCCGATGACGCCGGCGCGTTCGAGGACGCAGGAACCGGGCTCGAACATCGCCGGGATCGCGCCGCTGGGCACGAGTTTGTAGGCGGGGTGGGTGCCGAGGCCGGTGACGACGTTGGTGTTGACCACCTTCCATGCCCGCTGCGTGGCGAAGCTGACGTCCTGCCTGGCCTCGGCCTCGCTGCGCAGCGGGAGGTTGCGCACCACCAGCGACAGGCCGTGCGGATTGGCGGGCCCGATCGGCTCGGCGTAGGACTCCGACATGAACACCGTGTTGTCGGTGCCGTCGACGTCCATGTCCAGCCGTGCCACCAGAAAGTGTTGGTGGAACGGCGCATACGTGCGCTCGTCGACGAGGGTGCCGTTGGGGTTGGGCGCGCCCGGCGGCAGCGGCGTGGTCACCATGATGCCGGTGGCGCGCACCTCGCACTCGATGTTGCCGTCCTGGTACAGCCGCCAGTAGACCAGGTACTCGTAGTTGGCGACGGTCACGTGGAACGACAGCGTGAGCCGGCGCATGCGGCGCACCTCGGCGCCGATGTCGTGGTCGACGTGCTTCCACAGCACGGCGTTGTCCTCCTCGTGGATGCAGATCGCATGGGTGATCGTGTAGGGCTCGCCTTTGCTGTTGTGCAGCACCGCATTCAGATACCGGATCTCGCCGAGGCAGTCGCACCCGAGTTCCAGCGACGTCGTCATGAACCCGAGCCCCCACTCGCCGATGTCGAACGCGGTGCGGCGGTAGTGATCCGGTGACGGATCACGGTAGGGCACGACCATCTCGGCGAACGAGAGCCGATGCGCGACCGACCGGTCGCGGTCACCGTCGCGGTACCGCACGGTGTGCAGCGTCATCCCTTCCCGGTGGTTGAAACCGACCCGCAGCGACCAGTTCTGCCAGCGGACCAGGTTGCCGTCGAGGGTGAACGAGGGCCCCTCCGGCTGGACGATGTGCAGCGGCTTGAGCGGTTCGCGACGCCCGGCTCTGCGGATTCGCTCCGGGATGTGCCGGGGCACGTACTCCCCCATCACCTCTGGAGGTGACGCCTCCCCGGTGGCGAACGGGCCGACGTCTTCGACCCGCAGGAGTTCCATCCTGTTCAGGTCGATGACGCAGTGCAGCCCGCTGACCAGCCGGGCGTACGGGTTGGCCCCGGCGGCGGCCTTCACCCAGGTGTCGGACCAGCCGATGCGCCGGTCTGAGAACTCCGGCGGAGCGACCGCGTCCCCGTAGGTCCAGGTGTCGAAGAACACCAGGCCGATGTCGGTGATGCCACGTCTGCGCAGGGCGGCGACGACGTCGGGATGACTGCGCAGCAGCTGATCGCACTCGGTGAACTCGTCGAGGGTGAAATTCGCCTGCACGCCCGGGATGTGCTCGAAGACCTCGACGCGGTCGTCGGTCAGTGATACCACGCCCTTGTAGGTGGCGTTGGCGCTGCGGTCCAGGCACACCACCTCTGCCCGCCGCGCGGGCGGCCCGCCGGTGTCACCGCTGTCGTGAAAAGCGGCCAGCTCCTCCTTGGAGGGCTCGACCATTTCGATCGAGGCGAAGCGCCAGCCCAGTTCCGGGCCGCCGGGAGCTGGTGGGGCGCCGACGCCGCGCTCGCGACGCAGGATCGCGGCGGCCGCAGTGATCTCGTCGGCGCTCAGCGGGTCGAGCGGGTGGCTCATCCGAACACGCAACCACACCGACTCCGGTTGCGCAGCGATTCCCCTCAGGCCAGCGAGAAGCCCTCCCACGCCTGGCGTCGGTGCGCGTGCGGGTCGTATTCCACGCGCGGGTGGCGGTCGAACACCATCACCGGGCGTTCGTCGGCCGAGTAGCGCGGCCAGTCCTCGCCGGGCACGCCGGTGCGGCTGAAGGAGCGCCAGCGCCGCTGAACGTCCTTGCTGACGCGGACCGCCGAGCGCCGGTCGCCGGCGAGTGTGAGGAGCGCGCCCGGCATGGAGCGGTAGATGTCGAACACCGCCAGCAACTCGGTGGCGTGGGTGGCGCCCACCCCCGTCCAGTGCAGCGGCCGCGGCGCATAGTCATAGCGGTACATGAAGGTCGGCGCGTGAGCGCTGTGCGCCCCGGCGATCTGCCAGGCCGCGACGCTGAAGGTGAAGTCCCCGCCGATCTGCACGCACGCAGCAGGGTTGGGGTAGTCGGGGTAGGCGCTCATGATGCGGTTGCGCACCTCGGCGTCGGTATCGCCGAGCATGATCTCGATGGTCTGCTCGGTGGTCGGCAGCAGCGGGAGGAACCGGGTGAACAGCCGCCCCTCCTCGGCGTTGGTGCCGACGATCAGCGGCACCGGGTGGGCGCTGCCCTCGCGCATCGCCTCGACCGGGTCCTGCGGAAGGTAGTCGGTGCCGTAGGTGGGGCCGACCGGGAACGCACCGGGCATGTCCTCGAAGCCGTTGGCGACCAGGCCGTCGAGCGCGCTGATCAGCGCCCGCGGGTGCGCCGCCATCAACGCGGCGGCGGGGTCACCGCCCTCGGGCGCCACCAGCGCGGCGAACCGGTCGGCGAACTCGGCGGCCATCTGCGGAGACCGCACCATCCCGCTGGCGGGACTCTCCGAAATAGCCTGTGCGAAAAGACCTTTCGCATCTGGCGTGGCGAGCAGCGTGGCGACGGCGTGCGCGCCGGCGCTCTCCCCGAAGATCGTGACGTTGTCGGGATCGCCGCCGAACGCCGTGATGTTGTCGCGCACCCAGCGCAGCGCCAGTACCAGATCGCGCAGGAACAGGTTGTCGTCGATCGGGTTCTCCGGCGTCGACAACGAGGACAGATCCATACAGCCCAGCGGGCCGAGACGGTAGTTGACCGAGACGTAGACGCAGCCACGGCGGGCCAGGGCCGCCCCGTCGTAGAGCGGGGTCGCGGAGCTGCCGAGGATGTATCCACCGCCGTGGATGAAGAACATCACGGGCAGCGGCGCACCGGCGGAATCGGCCTCCTCCGGTGCGACGACATTGAGGGTCAGACAGTCCTCGCTGGTCGGTTGATACTTGCGGACACCGACCAGCGTGTAGCGGCGGTGCTGCGGGGCGCAGGAACCGAATCCGTGGCAGTACCGCACGCCGGGCCAGGGATCGACGGGCTGCGGCGCGCGATAGCGCAGCCGGCCCACCGGAGGCTTCGCGTAGGGGATCGAGCGCCAGCGGTGGACACCATCGCGGGTGAAGCCCTCGACCGTGCCGGAGGCGGTCTTCACCCGCACGATTTGCTCGTGCATCCTCCCGACGGTAGCGAACCCCGCCCCGCGACGCCTGACCGGGCGGGCCGTGTCGAACGGCTAGCCTGACCCAATGCGCATCGCAGGCCTGATCGGGGTGGCTGCGGTGGCGGCCGCCTGTTCCCACTCGGTCGGCGGGGACGCCGAGCCCTCGGCTTCGGTGACCCCGACGCCGCCGGGCACGACCACGACCACGACCACGGCGGCGGCGCCGTCCACGCCGCGTCCGGCCGCAGCGGCCCCCGGCAAGAGCGCCTCACTCGACGAGGTCATCCGCTGGATTGAGGCGGGCACACCGGCCGACCCTGGCACGTACCACGTCGCGTTCCGCGACGGCGTGAGCACCCGACTCGGCGACGACATCGCTTTCACGGCTCCCTCCGGCCCCCCGAACAGCAACACCTCGTGCATCACCGACGCCGCGCTCGACAACGGCGCGTTGACGTGCCTGCTCGATCTCACCTCTCCCCCGCCCCGCCCGCCGGACGGCGAGGGAGTCTGGAAGCCGGGGTGGATCGAGTTCCCCGGCGCGAGCCTGCTCGTCGGCGCGCTGCGCGGAGACCCCGGCCCGTTCGTCAAAGGCAACGGTCCCGACCTCGCGCCGGGCCAGTCGCTGATGTTCGGCGACGATCGCTGCCGCAGCGACGCCGCCGGGCTGTTCTGCGTCAACTATGCGCACCGGTCGGCGATGTGGATCAGCGCCGAGGGCATCGTCCCGTTCGGCTGTCTGCAGCCGGCCGCCCCGCCGCCGGGCAACGGAGCCATGTTCAGCTGCTGACCCGGCCTGCGCGGAGGGATCTGGGTTGCCGCGCGCGCTCGATCGGAGAAGGACCGGCGTCAGCGCCAGCCGTCGGCGGCGCGCGCGGCCCGCATCACCGCGTCGCACAGCTCACGCAGCTCGGCCGGATCGGCGCCCTCTTCGATCGCGGTGGCCATGTCCTCGGCGGCGCACCTGACCTGATATACGCGGTCGGACAGCTCGGAGGCCTCCTCGGCGCTGAGCACCACGGCATCGGTCGGCACCGAGGTGCCCTTGACCAGAGCGCGATGCTCGTAGGCGCGTTGCCGGCACGACTGCCTGCAGTACTGCCGCCGGCGGCCGAGCCCGGAGTCGGCGACTTCGCGCCCGCACCACCGGCAGGTCTGCGGACGCGTACGGGTGCTGCTGCGGGTGGCGGGGCTCGTCACAGGGCGACTCTAAACCGGGCGATGCCGGGTTCCCGGTATCATCGACGGTCGAGTCGGGAACTCTCTGCGACGTGTAAGCGTTGAACAACGGTCCTCGATTCGCCTCCGGCGAAGTCCGGACCACAAGCGTTACGACAGGAGTTGACGATGGCTGATCGTGTGTTGAGAGGCAGTCGCCTCGGGGCGGTGAGCTACGAGACGGACCGCAATCATGACCTGGCGCCGCGTCAGGTCGCCCGCTACCGCACCGACAACGGCGAGGAATTCGACGTCCCGTTCGCCGACGACGCGGAGATCCCCGGCACCTGGCTGTGCCGCAACGGCATGGAGGGCACCCTGATCGAGGGTGACGTCCCGGAGCCGAAGAAGGTCAAGCCGCCGCGCACCCACTGGGACATGCTGCTGGAGCGCCGGTCGGTCGAGGAGCTCGAGGAGCTCCTCAAGGAGCGCCTCGAGGTCATCAAGACGCGCCGTCGCGGTTGATCCCGGTGCGCTGAGCGCAACCAGCCGCTCAGGAGGTCAGCGTGCGGTGCCGCGCGCCCGGTCGATCCGGGCGCGCAGGCCCCACTGCGCGACTTTGACGATGGCCTCCCGGATCGTCGAGCCGTCCATCTTCGACACCCCGTGCTCACGTTCGGTGAACGTGATCGGCACCTCCACGACCGTGAAGCCGGCGTTGATCGAGCGCCAGGTCAGGTCCACCTGGAACCCGTAGCCCTTCGAGTCGACGGCGGCGAGGTCGATCTTCTCCAGGACCTCGCGGCGGTAGGCGCGATAGCCCGCGGTGATGTCGTGGATGTCGACGCCGAGCAGGATCCGCGAGTAGCCGTTGGCGGTGCGTGACAGCACGAGCCGGCGTCGCGGCCAGTTGCGGACCTGGCCGCCGTCGACGTACCGGGACCCGATGACCACGTCGGCGCCGGCGTCGATCTCGTCGAGCAGCCGGTACAACTCCTCGGGCGCGTGGCTGCCGTCCGCATCCATCTCGACGAGGACCGAGTACTGGCGGTTCAGGCCCCACGCGAAGCCTGCCAGATATGCGGCCCCGAGGCCGTCCTTGGACGTCCGGTGCATGACGTGCACGCGATCGGGGTCGGCGAGTGCGAGCTCGTCGGCGAGCTCACCGGTGCCGTCGGGACTGCCGTCGTCGACGATGAGGACGTGCACGTCGGGCGCGGCGTCGTTCACCCGCGCGACGATGGTCAGAAGGTTGTCGCGCTCGTTGTAGGTCGGGATGATCACGAGAGTGCGCGCGCTGGGCCGTCCCACGGGCCTGACCGGGTCTTGCGCGCCGCCGGGGACGCTCATGGGGCTCCTTCGCCGTTGTCAGACGCCACTCGCCGGCGCCGGAATCTTGCTGACACGAACGATCCATTGTGCAGCATCGCCCCCAGAATCCCCGCAACGCCGATGCCGGCGAGCACCGCTTCGACGTAGGGCCCGAAGCGGGTCGCCGGCGTCAGCGTCGTTCTGAGTCGGATCTGTTGGTCCAGGTAGGCGGGCTCGAAGAAGTTCGTCCGGACCATTTCCCGACCGTCGGGCGAAATCACCGCGCTGATTCCGGTGGTGCCTGCCACAACGACGTAGCGATCGTGTTCTACCGCTCGAAGCCGTGCGAAGGCGAGCTGTTGCTCGCTCATCGTCTCGTCGAACGTGGCGTTGTTGCTGGGCACCGCCAGCAGCTGCGCGCCACTGCGCACCGACTCGCGCGCCGCACGGTCGAAGATGACCTCCCAGCAGGTCGTGACGCCGACCGGCACGCCGGCTGCGCGCACCACGCCGTCGCCGTGGCCGGGAACGAAGTAGCCGGCCCGATCGGCATAGGACGACAACTTGGAGAAGAAGCTGCGCCACGGCAGGTATTCGCCGAAGGGCTGCACGATCTGCTTGTCGTGGCGGTCCGCCGGACCGGTGCCGGGATTCCACACGATGACGGAGTTGGTCGACACCGGGTTGCTGGGGCTGTACCCCGGTGCGGCGAGCACGGAGCCGACGAGGATGGGCGCCTTGATGGCCGCGGCTGCCGCGGAGATCTCCTCGGAGGCGTCGGCGTTGGTGAGCGGGTCGATGTCCGAGGAGTTCTCCGGCCAGATCACGAACATCGGCTGCGGTGCGCGTCGGGCCTGTACGTCCGCGGCCAGCTGCAGGGTCTCGCGGACGTGGTTGTCCAGGACGGCGCGGCGCTGGGCGTTGAACTCCAGACCCAGCCGCGGCACGTTGCCCTGCACCGCCGCCACCGTGACGGGCGGCTCGTCGCCGGCGCCTGCAGCCGACTTGCGGACGTGCGGCCAGGCCAGTGCGGTGCACAGCAGCACGACGGCGATGCACACCCCGGGGATCACCACCGGCGGCGGCTCCGCGGCGCGCGCGGTGGCGTCGCGGCGCCACCAGCGCACGACACCGAGGATCAGTGCGCAGGCACCGAAACCGATCAGCACGGCGGCGAACGACACGAGGGGCGCGCCGCCGAGGTAGGCCAGCGGCAGCAGAGGGCTGCCGGTCTGGGAGAACCCGACCACACCCCACGGGAAGCCGCCGAACGGAACCGTCGACTTGAGCCACTCCTGCAGTGACCAGAGCCCGGCGAACCAGAGCGGCCACCCGGGCAGTGTGCGCACCACCACCGCCAGCAGCCCGAACAGGGCGGGGAACAGCGCCTCGGCGAGGCTGAGGGCCAGCCACGGCACCGCGCCGACGAGACCGCTGATCCAGGGCAGCAGCGGAACGTAGAACGCCAGACCGAACAGCAGGCCGTACCCGAAACCGCCCGCCGCGGTGGTCGAGGGCCGGGTCAGCACCCAGCCGAGCAATCCGAACGCCAGGAATGCGGCGGCCCACCACCCGAACGGCGGGAAGCTGACGCACAGCGCCAGACCGGCGACGATGGTGACGGTCAGTGCGGGCAGCCGGTCGACGAAGGCCTGCCTGAAGCGATGCAGCCGGGACGGTGCGTCGGCCGTCGGTTGGGCCGCCTCGGTCGTGGGGCTCTCAGCCATGGAGGACCGAACCTCGGTGCACGGTCTGTCGACACCGCGGGAGTCGCCCGTCGAGTCGCGGCAGCACAGGTACGCGCGAGCGCGGATCGGTGGACCAGCGTTGCACCGCATCGGCCGGAGCGCTGACGTCGAATGCGTCGGCCTCCCAGACGGCATACGACGCAGGCGCTCCGGGGACGAGGGTGCCGGTCACCCCGTCGCGGACGCCGGCGGCGCGCCACGCACCGCGGGTGGCGGCGGCGAAGGCGGCGCGCGCCGAGATGGCGCTTCCCGGGGTGCGATGCGTGGTCGCCGCACGGACGCCCGCCCAGGGGTTCATGTCCGTCACCGGGCTGTCGGAGCCGAAGGCGAGTGGCACGCCTTGGGATGCTAACAGCGCGAAGCGGTTCATCTGCTGTGCTCGCTCGGCGCCCAGGCGCCGGGCGTACATGCCGGTGTCGCCGCCCCACAACGCGTCGAAGGCGGGTTGCATGCTCGCGATCACCCCCCAGGCGCCCAGCTTGGCCGCCTGCTCCTCGGTGACCATCTCCAGATGCTCGAGACGGTGACCGCAGCGGGCGACGGCGACGCTGCCGAACCGCTCGACGACCGTCTCCAACGCCTCGACCACGGCGGTCACCGCGGCGTCGCCGATGACATGGAAGCCCGCGGTGATGCCGGCGTCCGTGCAGGCCGCCAGGTGGGCGGTGATCGCCTCGGGGTCGAGGTAGCTGTTCCCGTTCGCCGCGGAGCAGCCGTGCACATCGGCGTACGGCTCGTGCAGCCAGGCCGTGCGGGACCCCAGCGCTCCGTCGACGAACAGGTCGCCGGCCAGTCCGCGCGCCGCGGTCTGGTCGATCAGCTCCCGCGCCTGTGCCGCGGTGCCGACGTGCTCACCCCAGTAGCCGACGACTTCGACTCCGTGGCCGTGTCCGCGCAGTTCCCGCCAATCGTCGAGGCCGCCGATCTGCGGGCCCGCGCATTCGTGGACCGCGACGATGCCCGTGGCCGCCGCCGCGTCCAGCGCCGCCTGTCTGGCCGCGGTGCGCTGCGCGGCGGTGAGGTTCTCGCGGGCCACCCGGCGGACGAGATGGTGTGCATCGGCGGTCAGCGTCGCGTCATCGTCGACGCCGGCACGCCGGCGCAGCGCGGTCGACGCGGCGGCCGAGTGCAGGTCGACGCGGGCGAGGTAGGCCAGTCGGCCGCCGACGACGGCGTCGATGTCGGCGGTGCTCGGGGGGGTGCGTTCGGGCCACGAGGTCTCGTCCCAGCCATGACCCCAGATCACCCCGTCGGGGTGCGACCGGACGAAGTCGGCGAGCAGCTGCAGGCAGTGCCGCAGCGAGCTCGCGGCTCTGAGATCCAGTCCGGTCAATGCCAGGCCGGTGGCCGTGACGTGGACGTGGCTGTCGACGAACGCGGGGGCGACGAAGCCGCCGTCGAGGTCGGTCACCATCGCGTCGGGATACTGCGCGCGACCGACGTCGTCACTGCCCAGCCACGTCACGACTCCCTCCCGGACGGCCATCGCGGTCGCGTCGGGCATGGCGGGGCTGTGGATGCGCCCGTTCAGCAGCAGGCGGGTGGCGCTCACTCCGGCAGACGGGGTGGTTCGCGGCGCGGGACATCCTCGGCCGGATTGTCGACCACGTCGATGACCTCACCGTCGATGTAGTCACCGCGGCGCTGCGAGTACGCCGACCGTGCGGCCGCCGCCGCGCTGCCCGCGGTGCCGACGCCGACGATCAGCGGAACCCGGCGAGCGGCGATCGCGGTGAGCAGGGGACGAGCCGCGGCGCGGGTGGGCGGCAGCAGCAGCAGCAGCGCGCCGATGACGGAACTGGCCAGCCCGGGGATCACGACGAGCACCGTACCCAGTGCCACCAGTGCGCTGTCTGTGACCGCGCCATGGGCCTCGGCGGCGGTCAGTCCGGACCGCAGACGCCGCAGGTGACGACGCACCTGCGATCCGGCCAGCGCGAGGCCGACGAGGAACGTCGCTGCCACCAGCAGCATGGTCCACCCGAAACCGATCGTCGTCGCCAGTGCGACCAGCACCGCCGACTCGACCACTGCGTAGACCAGGAACAGCCGCATCGCCATGTTCAACCAACGCTTCGACGGCGGTCTGGGTTCCTGCGATCGGTCGGTCAGGCGGGCACGGCCTGCACCTCGATGGCCGCATGGACCTTGTTGATGCCGCCGCGCAGGATGGCCTGAGGGATGAAGTACCAGGCGTGGTGCCAGTACCGCCGGATGATCATGTCGAACACCCGCCGGGTCTCCGACTTGGGCAGCATCCGCGCCACCGCCTCGACCGGCTCTCCCTTGACCTTGCCGAGGACGCCGCATTTCTGGATGGTGACTCGCGGAGTGTTGTTGATTCGCTTCGTCTTCCACGAGCCGTCGTCGGTGATGATGAGCAGCTTGTCGCCTTCGGGGACACCCCATACGGGCGTCGGCTTGGGCCTGCCGTCCTTGGTGAAGGTGGTGAGCAGGAGGTACTTCTCGGTGTAGACGTCGCTGAACGTGGGGGTCTTCGTCGAAGAGTCGGCCATGAAGTGACTAATTGACCGCTTTGACCTCGATCGAAACGTTGTTCTGCATACCGCCGCGCAGCTTCGAGAACAGATTGAAGGCTTTGCCGAGCACTCCGTAGCGCTTGCCGATCGCGTCGTAGGTGGCGCCGTTGGCGGACTTGTCGAGAATGCGCGCGGTCGCTTCGACGGCGTCGCTCTTCGGATTGCCGCTGCGGTCGCAGCTGGCGATCGTGACGCGGGGGGTATTGCGAATCCGCTTGACCTTCCACGACTTCTCCTGCGTGATCACCACCAGCGCGCCCCCGGAGCGCACCGCCCAGACCGGGGTGGGCTTGGGCCGGCCGTCCTTGGTGAACGTGGTCAGCAGGATGTACTCGGACTCGGCGATGTCAGCGAAGGTGGCGGCCATGCCGCCAAATGTAACCACGACAGCCGATCGGAGCAGCTAGCAGGCGTGTTTGAGGGCGACCATGTCGATGGTGATGGGTTGGTCGGTGTGGTGCACCCATTGTCGTACCGGTGGTCCGGGTAGTGGTGGTGCGGTGGAGTGGTAGACCGCGCCGGTGGTGGTGCGGAATGCCGCGGTGTGGCGGCCGTGGCGTTCGGTGGTGGTGACCGTCCAGCCGGGAGCTTCTTTGGCGTAGTTGCACGCCGCGCAGGCACCGAGCCCGTTGAGCGCGCTGGTCGGCCCGCCGTCGCGGTAGGGCCTGGCGTGGTCGTGGTGGCGGATCGGGGCGTTGCAGTACGGCGTCCGGCAGGTCTGGTCGCGCAGCCCGAGAAACGCCGCCAACCCTGTCGGGAACAGCCGGGACTTCGACTCCAGCGCCACCAACTGCCCACTCGTCGGGTGCCGATACAACCGGCGCAGGGTGGCTTTGGCGTTCTCGTCGGCGACCGCCTCGGACACCAGATGCCGGGCGACCGCGGCGGGGACGGGACCGTAGCCCGCGGCCCAGCCGGGGCAGTCGTCGCCCCCGAACAGCGTGGTGTCGGCCAGCACCAGATTCAACGCCACCGGCACCGGCGCCTCCGCGGGGCGCCCGGTCACCCGCTCATAGAGGGTGTCGGCCATGATCTGCAAGCGACCACGCCCATCCCCGGTCAGGTCGGCCTGGCGCTTGAGCGCGGCGTACACCCCCACCCCCTGCGCCAGCGGCAACAGCGCGGTCACATAGACCATGCCCTCGGGCGCCGGACGGGTCCACACACACCGATCCCCGACCGCCTTGGCGTTGCGTTCCACCACCGCCGCGACATCCAACCGCGCGGTGATCGCCTTGGCCTCGGCCTCCACCCGCGCATTACCCCAGCCCGCCAGCTCGGTGGTGTCGGCACACAACTCGGCGTCGAGCGCACGGCGATGCCCCACACTCAGACACGCCGACGCCTTGACGATCACCACCGCCCGATACTCCGAGAGCACTCCCGCCTCCAGCGCGGCCAGGGTGTGGGGCATCTCGTGCACCAACGCCTGCGCCACCCCGACGTGGGTGTTCCCGCACACCGGGGCATCCCGGCGGGCCAACGCCACCTCCGAGGCCAACCCGCGCCCCCGCCGCGCCACCGGCACCCCCGCCGCCTCCTCAGCGGCGCGCCGCTGGGCCGCCCACACCGCCGTCGCCCGCGCCTGCGCGGCGGCCGCAACAGATTTCAGCCGTTCACAGCGCTCGACGACATCACGCAACTCAGCCTCCGAGGCACCGTCATCGACGTCGACATCGAACACCTGTGCGAACACACCATCGGCGCTACGCGGACGCAGCGACAAATCCCGGCCATCAGCCTTCGAGGTCGCCCTCGGTGTCGAGCAATACCTGCTTGAGCCCGTCCAGCGTCGCCTGCTCGGGTGCCGCCCACAGGCCGCGGCCCGCGGCTTCGAGCAGCCTCTCGGCCATGCCGTGCAGCGCCCACGGGTTGGACTCCGCCATGAACTTGCGGTTCTCGTCGTCGAGCACGTAGCTCTGCGAGAGCTGCTCGTACATCCAGTCCGCCATCACGCCCGCGGTGGCGTCGTAGCCGAAGAGGTAGTCGACGGTCGCGGCCATCTCGAACGCGCCCTTGTAGCCGTGCCTGCGCATCGCGGAGATCCACCGGGGGTTGACCACGCGCGCGCGGAACACGCGGGTGGTCTCCTCGTTGAGCGTGCGGGTGCGCACCGCATCGGGGCGGGTGTTGTCGCCGATGTAGGCCGCGGGCGCCTCTCCGGTCAGCGCCCGCACTGTCGCCACCATGCCGCCGTGGTACTGGAAGTAGTCGTCGGAGTCCGCGATGTCGTGCTCACGGGTGTCGGTGTTCTTGGCCGCCACCGCGATCCTGCGGTAAGCCCGGCTCATGTCCTCGGTCGCCGGCGCGCCGTCGAGACCACGGCCGTAGGCGAAGCCACCCCACGCCGTGTAGACCGCGGCGAGGTCGGCATCGTCGCGCCAATTCCGGCTGTCGATGAGTTGCAGAAGTCCCGCGCCGTAAGTTCCCGGCTTGGAGCCGAAAATCCTTGTGGTCGCGCGGCGTTGGTCGCCGTGGTCCGACAGGTCGGCCTGCGCGTGCGCGCGCACGAAGTTGTCGCCGTCCGGTTCGTCGAGATCGGCCACCAGCTGCACCGCATCGTCGAGCATGGCGACGACGTGCGGGAACGCGTCGCGGAAAAAGCCCGAGATGCGCACCGTGACGTCGATGCGCGGCCGGCCGAGCTCGTCGAGCGGGATCGGCTCCAGGTCGACGACACGCCGCGACGCGTCGTCCCAGATCGGCCGAACGCCCAGCAGCGCAAGGACTTCGGCGATGTCGTCACCGGCGGTGCGCATCGCCGACGTCCCCCACACCGACAGCCCCACCGATTCGGGCCAGCGGCCGTAGTCGGCGCGGTACCGCTCCAACAACGAATCCGCCATCGCGACACCGGTTTCCCACGCCAGCCGGGACGGCACCGCTTTCGGGTCGACGGAGTAGAAGTTGCGTCCGGTGGGCAGCACGTTGACCAGTCCGCGCAGCGGCGACCCCGACGGTCCGGACGGAATGAAACGCCCGTCGAGCGCACGCAGGACCTGCTCGATCTCGCGGGAGGTCTCGGCCAGTCTCGGCACCACCTCGGTGGCGGCGAACCGCAGAATCGCTGCGACGGCGGCATCGTCGGTGAGGGTCGGCACGACCGCCGCATCCCAGCCACTGGCCTGAAGCGCCGCAACGAGTTCCCTGGCGTGCGCCTCGGCGGCGTCGACGGCCGCACGGTCGTCGTGACCATCCTCCGCGAGACCCAGCGCCTGGCGCAGGCCCGGTACGGTCTGCTCGCCGCCGAACAGCTGACGCGCCCGCAGGATCGCCAGCACCAAATCGAGTTCCGCGTCACCGACCGGCTTTTCGCCCAGGATGTGCAGGCCGTCGCGGATCTGCACGTCTTTGATCTCGCACAGCCAGCCGTCGACGTGCAGCAGCATGTCGTCGAACGAATCCTCGTCGGGGCGGTCGGTGAGCCCGAGGTCGTGGTCCATCTTCGCGGCCCGCATCAGCGTCCAGATCTGCTGACGGATCGCGGGCAGCTTCCCGGGGTCGAGCGCGGAGATGTTGGCGTGCTCGTCGAGAAGCTGCTCGAGACGCGCGATGTCGCCGTAGGTCTCGGCCCTCGCCATCGGCGGGATGAGGTGGTCGACGAGGGTGGCGTGGGCGCGGCGTTTCGCCTGCGTTCCCTCCCCGGGGTCGTTGACCAGGAACGGGTAGACCAGCGGCAGATCGCCCAGGGCGGCGTCGGTGCCGCACGACGCCGACATGCCCAGCGTCTTCCCGGGCAGCCACTCGAGATTGCCGTGCTTGCCGAGATGCACGACGACGTCGGCCCCGAAGCTGTCGCCGAACTCTCCGTCGAGCCAGCGGTAGGCGGCCAGGTAATGATGACTGGGCGGCAGATCGGGATCGTGGTAGATCGCCACCGGGTTCTCGCCGAATCCGCGTGGCGGCTGCACCATCAACACGACGTTGCCCGACTGCATCGCCGCGATCACGATCTCTCCGTCGGGATCACGGCTGCGGTCGACGAACAACTCGCCCGGCGGCGGACCCCAGTGTTCGACCATGGCGTCGGCGAAGTCGGTGGGAAGCGTGGCGAACCACCGCCGGTAGTCGGTGGCGGACACCCGGATCGGATTGCCGGCCAGTTGCTGGTCGGTCAGCCAGTCGGGGTCCTGTCCGCCGCGTTCGATCAGCGCGTGGATCAGCGCGTCGCCATCGGAGGCCTCGAGTCCGGGGACGTCGCCGACGTCGTAGCCGGCGTCGCGCAGAGCGTGCAGCAGGTTGACGGCACTGGCCGGGGTGTCGAGGCCGACGGCGTTGCCGATCCGCGCGTGCTTGGTCGGATAGGCCGAAAAGACAACGGCGACACGCTTTTCCGCTGGCGACACCGAGCGCAGTCTGGCGTGCCGCACCGCGAGCCCGGCCACCCGCGCGCAGCGCTCCGGGTCGGCGACGTAGGAGATGAGGCCTTCGTCGTCGATCTCCTTGAAGGAGAATGGGACCGTGATGATGCGGCCGTCGAACTCGGGCACGGCGACCTGCGTCGCGACGTCCAGAGGCGACATGCCGTCGTCGTTGTCGTCCCACTGGGCTCGCGAACTGGTCAGGCACAGTCCCTGCAGAATCGGAACGTCAAGAGCGGCAAGGTGAGCCACGTTCCACGCGTCGTCGGTACCGCCCGCCGAGACCGCGGCGGGTGTCGCGCCACCGGCGGCCAGCACAGTGGTGATCAACGCGTCGGCAGTGCCGAGCAGCTCGAGCAGCTCGGCGTCGGCATTGCGCAGCGACGCGCAGAACACCGGCAGCGGCACTCCCCCGGCGTCCTCGATCGCCGCGCACAGCGCCTCGATGTATCCGGTGTTGCCGGCCAGGTGCTGAGCCCGGTAGAAGAGCACGGCCACCGTGGGCCCGTCGCGACGGACGCCGGCGCGCTCGAGCACACCCCAGGTCGGCGTCGAGACCGGTGCGGAGAACCCGAAGCCGGTCATCAGAAGGGTGTCCGAGAGGAACGCGTGCAGGTTGGCCAGATTGTCGACGCCGCCCTGCGCGAGGTAGATGTGCGCCTGCAGAGCCACTCCGGCCGGAGTGGTCGAATGTTTCATCAACTCCGCGTCCGCGGCCTGTTCGCCACTGACGACTACCGTGGGCACACCGCTGGCGACGACGGTGTCGATACCGTCCTCCCAGGCCCGGTATCCGCCCAGGATCCTCACGACGGCGACGTCGGCGCCGCTCAGCAACTCCTCGAGTTCACCGTCGACCAGCCGGGCCGGGTTCGCCCACCGGTAGGCGGCTCCGCTGGCCCGCGCCGTGATCAGGTCGGTGTCCGACGTGGACAGCAGCAGGACGGAGGGCGTTTGACCGGGAGCGGCGGGGACCGAAGTGGACGGGGTCACCTCCCATTCGTACCGCACCGCGCCCGGCGCGCCGCGGTCACCGGCTCCAGCGGCCGTACCAGGTCTGCCGGTAGGGCAGCCCGACGGCGGCCACCAGTGCGAAAACGATCCCCGCGAAAACGATGAGAGAGAACATCGCCGTTCCTTCACCCGACCCGTGCACACGGGTTCAGTACGCGAGACGGTACCGCCGGTAACGCGCGCAGAAGAGCTGCTGTGGGGAACAGAACCGCCCCGGCGAATCTGTGACCGAGGTCACAAAGCGGTGCGGACCTCGAAGTCGGTGACCTGCGGGGCGCGCAGCAGTTCGGAGTATCGGTCGGGCTCCCACGGGAACAGCTCGGGCAACCCGTCCTTGCCGAGGTACCAGCTGCGGCAGCCGGTGGTCCACACCGTCTGCGGCATCGCCGCCTTCATGTCCTCGTTGTAGCGCTTGGTGGCCTCTTCGGTCGGTGATGCGGCGACGATCCTGCCCGCCCGCAACTGCTCGATCCACCACGTCACGTAGTCGGCCTGATGTTCGGCGATGTTGATCAGCGAGTCGTTTCCCACCGGCGCGTGCGGGCCCATGAACATGAACATGTTCGGGAAGCCCGGCACGGCCACCGAGCGGTACGCCGTGGCACCGTCCGCCCACGCCTCCTCGAGTGTGCGGCCCCCCTCGCCGGTGACGGCCAGCGGCCGGACGTAGGCGTGCGCATCGAATCCCGTCGCCAGCACCAGGAGATCCACTTCGTGCAGCGTCCCGTCGGCGGTGACCACGCCGCGGGGTTCGACTCGCACGATGGGTTCGGTGACGATCTCCACGCCGGGCTCCTGCACCGCCCGGTAGTAGTGGCCGGCGAAGATCATCCGCTTGCACATCGGCTGGTCCACCGGCGTCAGCTTCTTCTTCAGCTCCCGGTCCCGTACCGACAGCCGCAGATTCCACCGGCACTGGGTTTGATAGAGCCACCGCTGCCACCCGGGACGCACCGGCGCAACCCCGAACATCGATCGGACGAAGCGGCTGTAGAACCAGTACCCGAACGCGTTGAGCCGGGGCCAGCGCCGCAGCGCCGCCTTGGTGCGTTCGGACACCCTGGGGTTCGGCCACGGACAGATCCACTGCGCGGTGCGCTGGAACACGGTGAGCCCTCTGACCTTCCCGCCGAGCTCGGCGGTGATCTGCACACCGGTCGAACCGGTGCCGATGAGCCCGATTCGCTTGTCGGGCAGCGAGACCGAGTGATCCCAGCGCGCCGAGTGGAACATCGGGCCTGCGAAGGTGTCGAGCCCCTCGATGTCGGGATAGCGCGGAATCCGCAGGATCCCCGTCGCCGTCACCAGGACGTCGAAGGCCTCGTCGCCGGCGGGAGTGGTCAACCACCACTTTCCGTCGCGGAAGGCCGCCGAACGTACTTCGGCCCCGAATCTGATGTGGCGCCTGATGTCCCGTTCGGTGGCGACCTCGCGGAAGTACTGCTGGATCTCGGGTCCGGGCGGCAGCATGTGCGACCAGTCGGGGTTGGGCCGGAACGAGTACGTGTAATACCGCGACGGCACATCGCATGTCAGACCCGGATAGGTGTTGTCGCGCCAGGTGCCGCCGACCTCGTCGGCCTTCTCGAACAACGTGAAGTCCTCGATGCCGGCGTCCTGGAGCTTGGCGGCCATACAGAGACCCGACATGCCGGCGCCGATGATCGCGACGCTGATCGTGCGCGGTGACGGATTCGTGGTTGTCATACTTCGACCCCCTGGGTGACCTGGCCGCCAACGTACTCCGGCATCGCCTCCGGCAGACCCGAAATCGCCCAGCTAACCCGCGGTGACGAAGCCCTTGGACACCATCCAGTCGCGCGCCACCACACTCGGGTCGCGCCCCTCGACGTCAACCTGCTTGTTGAGGTCGATGATCACGTCGTTGGTCAGCGCCGCGGTCACCGGCGCGGTCACCGCGGCGATCTCGGGGTGGGCGTCGAAGAACGGGCGCTTCATCGTCACCGACGGGTTGTAGTGCGCGAAGAACTGCTTGTCGTCGGTCAGCACCGTCAGGTTCAGCGCGGCGATGCGTCCGTCGGTGGTGAACACCTCGCCGAAGTCGCACTGGGTGCCGTCGGCGGTGGCCTGATAGATGATGCCGACCTGCAGGATCGGCGTCTGTGCCCGGGCCGGGTCGAATCCGTAGGCGGCCGCCATGCCGGGGAATCCGTCCTGGCGGGCGCGGAATTCGGTGTCCACGCAGGTGCGGGCCGCCGCCGGGTCTCGCTTGACCAGTGCGGCGTAGTCGGAGAGCGTCCGGACCCCGGTGCGCTCGACCGTCCGCGTGCTCGCGGCCAGCGCGTAGGTGTCGTCCATCGGGCCCGGGTCGAGCCACACCATGTCGTTGCGTGCCAGGTCCTCGTCGCGGACGGCCTCGAATTGCTTGCGGCTGTTGGGAATCGGCTTCTCGTGCCCGAGGTAGTTGATCCACGCATTACCGGTGAACTCGTAGGCGACGTCGACCTGACCGGAAAGCTGTGCGCCCCTGGTGCTTCGGGACCCGACGATGCCCGTCAGATCCCGGACGTCGGCGCCGGCGGCGGCCAGCGTGTACTCGAGGATGTAGCCCAGGATCACCTGCTCGGTGTACTCCTTGGAGCCCACGGTGATCTTGGCCCCTTCCAGTCCGGGGGTCGGCTTGATCGACCCCGGCCCGACCTCCAGTGGCACCGCGCTGCCCGAACCCAGGCCGCACGCGGTCAGCACCACCGCGACGGTCGTCAGCATCGCGCTGAGCGCGCGCCTGCGGCGGGCCGTCATCGCAGCCCTCTGGGACCGAGGTAGAACTCCGCCAGCCCGCCCAGCCAGTCGACGAGCAGCGCCAGGCAGACGGCCAGCACGCTGCCCAGGATCAGGGTCACGTTGTCCTGCAGCTTGTAGCCCGTGTCGATCAGAATGCCCAGCCCGCCGGCGTTGACCAGGAAGGACAGTGTCGCGGTGCCGACCGCCAGCACCAGCGAGGTCCGCAGGCCGGCGAGGATGAACGGCACCGCGAGCGGCAGTTCGACACGCGCCAGCAGCCCGCCCCGGGACATGCCCTGACCCAGCCCGGCGTCGATGTAGGAGCGGTCGACCTGATCGATGCCCAGAATGGTGCTCGACAGCACCGGCAGCAGTGAATACAGCGCGATCGGCAGCACGCCGATCCAGAAGCCGGTCTCGGCGGTCAGCAGGAACAGCAGCACCAGCAGACCGATGGCGGGTGCGGCCTGGCCGATGTTGGCGATACCGATGAACAGCGGGCGCAGCACTCGTGCGCCGGGCCTGGTCACGAGGATGCCGAGGGGCACTCCCACCAGCAGCACGATCGCGGTCACCGCCGCGGTGATGAGCAGGTGCTGCCAGATCAGCGTGGCGACGTTGGCCGCGTTGATGTTCTCCTGCTGCGTGGCGGTCAGCTCCCGGTCGAACGCCCAGAAGATCACCGCAGCACCGACGACGAGCACCAGCACGGGCTGGATGAACAACCGGATCCGCTCAGCCGCCGTGGTGGCGGGAGCTCCCGGCTTCGTGGCCGCCCCGGTGTCGGTGGCGACGCTCACGTCGGCTCGTCCTGGGAATCGGTGGCCGCTTCGGCTTCGGCCCGGAGCCGGGTGATCGTGTCGATGAGCGTGTCCAGCGTGACGACGCCCTCGTACCGGCTACCGGGTCCGACCACGACGGCCGACGCATGCTGCTCGGCGAGGATCGCCTCGAGCGCGTCTTCGAGCGTGGAGTGCGTGCTCACCACGTCGAGGGACTCCACCGCCTCGGCCAGCGATCCCGCGTGCCGCAGGCCCCGCTCGCGGACCCAGCTGACCGGCCGCTCGCGGTCGTCGAGCACCACCGCCCAGTCGTGCTCGCTTGCCGCGATCACCGACCGGACGTGCTCCACGGTGTCGCCGCGGTGCACCGACGGCCGCGTCTCCAGGGCGACGTCCTTGATGCGCAGCAGCCCGAGCTGCCGCAGCGACGCACCGGAGCCGACGAAGCCCGCGACCGTCTCGTCGGCCGGGCTGGCGAGGATGTTCTGCGGCGTGTCGTACTGCAGCACGGCGGACTGCTGCCCGAGCACGGCGATCCGGTCGCCGAGCTTGACCGCCTCCCCGAAGTCGTGGGTCACGAACACGATGGTCTTGCGCAGATCGCTCTGCAACCGCAGCAATTCGTCCTGCAGAGAGCTGCGGGTGATCGGGTCGACGGCGCCGAACGGCTCGTCCATGAGCAGCACCGGCGGATCCGCGGCCAGCGCCCGCGCCACCCCGACGCGCTGCTGCTGACCACCCGAGAGTTGACGCGGAAACCGTTCGGCGTACTGAGACGGCTCGAGTCCGACCAGGTCGAGGAGTTCGTCGACGCGGTCGGCGATCCGCTTGCGGTCCCAGTTCAACAGGCCGGGCACCAGGCCGACGTTCTGCCGGATCGTCATGTGCGGGAACAGCCCCGCCTGCTGGATGGCGTAGCCGATCGAGCGCCGCAGTTCGGTGGGCTTGATCGACAACGCGTCCTTGTCACCGATCAGGATCCGGCCCGAGGTCGGCTCGCTGAGCCGGTTGATCATCCGCATCGTGGTGGTCTTGCCGCACCCCGATGGACCCACGAACACGACGATCTCGCCGGCGGGGATGTCGAGCGACACATCGTCGACGGCGGGCTGTGTAGACCCGGGGTAGACCTTCGACACGTGGTCGAGTTCGATGCGCACCCCGGTGGGTTCGGATTGGACGGTCACCGAATGCCTTTCGACGTGGTGAGGCGCCCGACCAACACGAGTATCGCGTCGAGCGCCAGGGCGAGGACGACGATCAGCAGGGTGCCGCTGAGCGCCATCGGCAGGGCTGTCGGGCTGCCCACCCGGGCCAGGCCGGCGAAGATCAGGTTGCCCAGGCCGGGGCCTTTGACGTAGGCCGCGATGGCCAGCACCCCCATCGACATCTGGGTGGACAGCCGCATCGCCGACAGGATCGCCGGCCAGATCAGCCGTAACTCCACCCGCGTCAGCGTCGTCAATCGCCCCATGCCGATCCCGCGCGCTGCGTCGGTCAGGGCCGGGTCGATGCCGCTCAGCCCGACGATCGTGTTGCGGATGATCGGCAGCAGCGAGTACAGCACCAGAGCGGCCACGCTGGTGATGACCCCGAGCCCGAACAGCGGAATCAGCAGGCCTAGCAGGGCGAACGCCGGCACCGTGAGGATCACGCTCGACGTGCCGGTCGCCAGATTCGCCGCCAGTGCGTTGCGATAGGTCAGCACGCCGATCAGCACGCCGATGACCGTGGCGATGAGCACGCTCTGCACCACGGCGCTGACATGCTGATAGGAATCGAACAGGAGTTGCGGATAGTGCGCAGAGACGTAATCCCACAGGGCACTCACTGCGTGGTCCTCACAGGATCTCCCGTCTCCCCGCGCGGAACACGATTCGGTTGTGTGCGCGCATGCCCGTGCGGCGCTGCTGTACTACCCGCTCTCGACTCGTGCGAAACGGCTCCGATTGCATTCGCGCTGAACACAAGGATTGGCTGCGGTGCGGCGGTGGTGCACAGTGACCGCGGTCGTGTTCTGGAGGTGGAGACGCGGCGTCGTTACGAGTGGTCAAACTCGGGTCGATCATCGGTGCGCGCATCGACGGGGTCGATCTGGCCTCGGGGGTCGATCCCGCGACCGCCGCACAGATTCGCTGCCGCGCTCGGCACGCCGACCACGGCCCACCCGACCGTGACCTTCCGCGGCGCGCGGGTGCTGTTCGGCCACTTCGTCAGGCAGTTCGTCGGACTCGGGCACACCGAGTCGGCAACGCTGTTCGGCCTGTTTCAGGCGCGGATCACCAAGCTGGAGAACAGCATTCGGTGGAACTGGGAGCTCGGCGATCTCGCCGTGTGGGACAACCGCGCCACTCAGCACTACGCCGTCGCCGACTACGGCGACAAGTTCCGCAGATTGACCCGGGTGACTCCGGCCGGCTCTCGCCGGCTGACCCTCACAGCCGGTACATCTCCCGCGCCATTGCCGCGTCCTCGATGAACGAGTAGTGCGTCGGGTAATGCCGGGGCACCCCCTCCGGTCGCGACGACGTGAACAGGGCGCGGACCGCGAGCCGCAGGCTGCGCCGTCCTACGGTCGGGGCCGCCAGGGCCGCGGCCGAACCGAGCAGGACCTCCTGCTCGGTGATCAGCGGCGGCGGCGGCGCGGCGGCGGTGGCCGGAGCGCCGAGGTCGATGGTCGGCTGGGCTTCGAAATTCGTTGCCAAATCGGTCATTTCAATCACTTCCCGATGGAGGTCTCACAGGCCCGGTCCCCGCCGGACCTCTCGATGACCGCCAAGTTACGAGCCCGCGCCATCAAGATCGCGGGTACGTCGCTACGCGTTTCCGTGGTTACCTCCGTGATTGGTACCTGCACCGGCGCACCGGTGTACCTAAGTAACCGCGATCAGCCTTCTGAGCTGCGGTTTTGCGGGTTCTTCGCCGAGGTCGCGGGGGCCGTCGCCGGCGCCGGCCGGCCGGATCGGGAGACCAGCAACCGCGGCTTTCAGGCCGGGTACCGTGGACGGGTGGCCAGGGCACGGAAGGACGACGCTTGCCCGGGTGCGCTGCAGACCCATCACGCCGCCGACGGCGAGCTGGCCCGGATCAGACTGCCCGGCGGAATGGTCACAGCCGGGCAGCTGGAGGCACTGGCGCTGGCCGCCATCGATCTCGGATCGTCGACCCTCGAGCTCACCTCTCGCGGCAACGTGCAGATTCGCGGTGTCCGCGACGCCGAGGCCGTCGCCGAACGGCTCACCGGCGCAGGGCTGCTGCCATCGCCGACCCACGAGCGGGTACGCAACATCGTGGCCTCGCCCCTGTCGGGACGCCGCGGCGGGCTGTGCGACATCCGCGACACCGTGCTCGCGCTCGATTGCGCGGTCCGAAGTGACCCGGAACTCGCGCGCCTGCCGGGCCGATTCCTGTTCGGCATCGACGACGGCACGGGCGATGTGTCCGGCCTGGGCGCCGACGCCGGCATCCATGCCGTCGACGACTCGACGTTCGCGGTCCTGCTGGCCGGCCGGGACACCGGGGTGCGGCTCGACTGCGGCGCCGCCGTCGGCGAGCTGGTCGCGATCGCCCGGCGATTCGCCGGCACCCGCGGAAGTGCTTGGCGGGTGGCCGAACTCGACGATCCAGACCAATTGCTCGGGCCGCTTCCGGCGACCGCGCCGGTCGGCAGGACGTGGGCCGCGCGGACCGCTCCCCCGGTCGGCTGGATAGAGCAGACCGACGGGCGTGTGACGCTCGGTGCCGCCGTGCCGCTCGGCGTGCTCGACGCCCAGGTGGCACGCTATCTGGCTGCGGTCGACGTGCCCGCGGCCGTCACGCCGTGGCGTTCGGTGCTGCTGTTCGATCTCGAGGAGGGCGTCGCCGACGTCGCGCTGAGGGTGCTCGCCCCGATGGGACTGGTCTTCGACGAGAACTCGCCGTGGCTGTCGGTGTCGGCGTGCACCGGCAGTCCCGGCTGTGCGCACTCCCGCGCCGACGTGCGCGCCGACGCGGCGGATGCCGTCACGGAATCGGGTCCGACCGGCGGGCACCGCCACTACGTCGGATGCGACCACGCCTGCGGAAGTCCGGCCGCCGCGACGGTGTTCATCGCCACCGGAGACGGCTACCGGCTGCGTGAGCCCCACCCGTAGGGTGAGCGGGTGCTCGACTACATCCGCGACGCCGGGGAGATCTACCGGCAGTCGTTCGCGACGATCCGCGACGAGGCGGATCTGTCCCGCTTCCCCGCCGACGTCGCCCGCGTGGTGGTCCGGCTCATTCACACGTGCGGCCAGGTCGACGTCGCCGAGCATGTGGCGTTCACCGGCGACGTCGTCGCGCGGGCGCACGCCGCCCTGGCCGCCGGCGCCCCGTTGCTCTGCGATTCGTCGATGGTGGCCGCCGGCATCACGCGCCCACGACTGCCCGCCGACAACGAGGTGGTGTCGCTGGTGGGCGACCCGCGGGCCCCGGAGCTGGCCCGCCGGCTCGGCACCACGAGGTCCGCGGCCGCGGTCGACCTGTGGGCCGAACGGATTCCCGGTGCGGTGCTCGCCATCGGGAACGCACCCACGGCCTTGTTCCGGCTGCTCGAGCTCGTCGACGAGGGTCTCGCGGCGCCCGCCGCGGTGCTGGGCGGCCCGGTCGGCTTCGTCGGGTCGGCGCAGTCCAAACAGGAACTGATCGACGATCCGCGCGGCATCGCCTACCTGATGGTGACGGGCCGGCGCGGCGGCAGTGCGATGGCCGCCGCCGCCGTGAACGCGATCGCGAGCGAACGCGAATGACCCGCGGCAGCGGAACTCTGTGGGGTGTCGGGCTGGGCCCGGGCGACCCCGAGCTGGTGACGGTGAAGGCGGCGAAGGTCATCGCGGCGGCCGACGTCGTCGCCTATCACAGTGCGCGACATGGCCGCAGCATCGCGCGCGCCATCGCCGAGCCGTATCTGCGCGACGGTCAGATCGAAGAGCACCTGGTGTATCCGGTGACCACCGAGACCGCGCAGCACCCGGGCGGATATGCCGGGGCGATGGAGGACTTCTACCGCGAGTCCGCCGAGCGCATCGCCGCGCACCTCGACGCGGGCCGCGACGTCGCGCTGCTGGCCGAGGGCGACCCCCTGTTCTACAGCTCCTACATGCACATGCACACCCGTCTCACGGAGCGTTTCGAGGCGGTGATCGTGCCCGGCGTGACGTCGGTCAGCGCGGCGTCGGCGGCGGTGTCCACACCGCTGGTGCAGGGCGACCAGGTTCTGACCATCCTGCCGGGGACGCTGCCCGCCGCCGAGCTCGAACGCAGGCTCGCCGACACCGACGCCGCCGTGATCATGAAGCTCGGCCGCTCCTATCCTCATGTGCGGCAAGCACTGTCGGCGGCCGGCCGACTCGGCGACGCGTACTACGTGGAGCGGGCCAGCACCTCGACGCAGCGCGTGTTGCCCGCAGCGGACGTCGATGACGCGTCCGTGCCCTACTTCGCTCTGACGATGCTCGCGGGCCGGTCGCGCCCGCCGGCCGCTCCCGGATCGGTCTCGGTGGTGGGCCTGGGCCCGGGTGACACCGCCTGGATGACACCGCAGAGCCGCCGCGAGCTCGCCGAGGCCACCGACCTGATCGGGTACGGGCCGTACCTCGACCGCGTCGTCACGCGGGGGGGCCAGACCCGCCACCCCAGCGACAACACCGACGAGCCGGCCCGCGCCCGGCTCGCGTGCATGCTGGCCGAGCAGGGCCGCGCGGTGGCGGTGGTGTCATCGGGTGACCCCGGCGTGTTCGCGATGGCCACCGCAGTGCTCGAGGAAGCCAAGCAGTGGCCCGGCGTCGAGGTGCGGGTGATTCCCGCGATGACCGCCGCGCAGGCGGTGGCCAGCAGGGTCGGTGCGCCGCTCGGCCACGACTACGCGGTGATCTCGCTGTCCGACCGGCTCAAGCCGTGGGACGTCATCGCCCGGCGCCTGACCGCGGCGGCGTCGGCCGACATGGTCCTGGCCGTCTACAACCCGGCGTCGAAGACCAGGACGTGGCAGGTCGGCGCGATGAAGGACCTGCTGCTGGAACACCGTGACCCGGGCACGCCCGTCGTCATCGGCCGCGACGTCTCCGGACCGGCGGAGTCGGTGACGGTGGTGCGGCTCGCCGACCTCGATCCCGCCGACGTCGACATGCGGTGTCTGCTCATCGTCGGCTCCTCGCAGACGCAGTGGTATTCCGGCGACGGCACCGACCGGGTGTTCACCCCGCGCCGGTATCCGCAGGTCTGACACCCGTCGCGCATCGTTGACAGTCGTCAGAACTGCGGGTTAGGGTCGCGCGTGCAGCGAGGGCTCCCGGTGCGGTCACCGACCGACCGGCGTCAACCGCAGAAGAGCGACCTGCGGCGCAGCGCGATCCTGGAGGCGCTGGACGTCCATCTCCGCGAATCCGGTTTCGACGGACTCAACATCGCCGACGTCACGCGGCGGGCCGGGGTGACCCGCTCGGCGTTCTACTTCTACTTCGAGAACAAGTCCGCCGCGGTCGCGGCCCTGCTGGAACCGATGTACGACGACGGATTCCTCGCCGGCGACATCCTCGCCGACACCGCGCAACCACCGCGCCGGCGCATCCGCGCGATGCTCGAGGCGCTGCTCGACACCGTCGACGAGCACCGCTACCTGCTCGCCGCGATGCTCGACGCCCGCTCGGCCAGCGCGTCGATCCGCCGGGTGTGGGACGACGCCCGCGAGTCCTTCGTCCCCACGGTCGCCGGCGTGATCACCGCCGAACGCGCATCCGGGCGCGCACCGGCCGGCCCGGCCGCCGACGTGCTCGCCGGCATGCTCCTCGAATTCAACGACCGCCTGCTCGAGCGGCACACCGTCGGCGGGAGCCTGACGCGCGCGCAGCTGCTCGAGGGCGCCGAGACGATCTGGCTCCGCACCATCTACGGCACCGTCGGCGACCACGGAGAGGCGACCTCGTGACCATTCCTCGCAGCCCGTCCGACCTCACCCCGGCGTGGCTGGGCTCGGTCCTCGGAGCCGACGTGACCGACGTCGAGGTCACCGCGATCGGGACCGGGCAGACGGGTGCGACCTATCGGGTGACGGCGACGTATTCGGCGGCCGCCGGGTCGGCCGCCCTGCCGGGGACCTTCGCGATCAAGCTGCCCGCACAGGACGACACCGTCCGCGAACGCGTCGCGCTGGGCTACCTGTCGGAAGTCGAGTTCTACTCGACGGTGACGCACGAGGTCTCGATCCCGGTACCCGCCTGCTTTCACAGCGAGATCACCTCCGACGGAGCCGATTTCGTTCTCGTACTGGCCGACATGGCGCCCGCGGTGCAAGGTGACCAGATCGCCGGCTGCAGCCCGCGGGAGGCGGCGCTGGCCGTCGAGGCGCTGGCCGGCCTGCACGGACCGAGCTGGTGCGACCGCCGCTGGTGTGACCTGCCGTCGATCGTCATGCCCAAGCCCGGCGACGAGGCCGCCGCCACCGGGATGGGCGAGGTCGCGGTGATGGCCGCGAACATCACGCTCGAGAAGCTCGGCAGCTCTGTCCGCGACGACGACCGCGAGACCTTGCTGACCTCCATGGGGCTGGTGACCCCGTGGCTGCTCGCTGTGCCGCACCGCTTCTCGCTGATGCACGGCGATTACCGACTCGACAACCTGCTGTTCGCCCCCGACCGCACCCGCGTCACCGTGGTCGACTGGCAGACGATCGGCGTCGGCCTGCCCACGCGCGATCTCGCGTACTTCACCTCCACCAGCTTGCTGCCCGATGACCGGGCCGCCGCCGAACCCGGTCTCGTCGAGCGCTACCACGCGGCGCTGCAGCGGCACGGCGTCAGCGGTTACGACCTCGAAACCTGCTGGGAGGATTACCGTCTCGGCGTCCTGCAGGCTCCGCTGCTGACGACGCTGGGTTTCGCGTTCGCCTCGTCGACCGAGCGCGGCGACGAGATGATCCTGACCATGCTGCACCGGGGCTGCCGGGCGATTCGCGAGCTCGGCGCGATCGACGTGGTCAGGTCGTATCAGGCTTCGTCACGACCCACTGCGTGACGGGCATCGCCGGTCGCCATCCGGTGAACGAGCCGACCGGCTCGCCGCGGTAGTGCTGGAATCTGCGCAGCTCCCCGCCGTACCTCGAGAAGCATTGCGCGAGCACCGCTTCGGACTCGACGGTGACCGCGTTGGCCACCAGCCGGCCGCCCGGCAGCAGCCGCTCCCAGCAGGCGTCCATCAGACCGAGCCGGCTGATCCCGCCGCCGACGAAGATCACCTTCGGCGGCGCGCAGAACTCGAAGGACTCCGGAGCATCGAACATCGTGTCGACCCGCACGCCGAACGCGACGGCGTTCTGGGCGATCCGCGCGCGACGCGTCTCGTCGCGTTCGAAAGCCAGCGCGTGGCAACCCGGCGCGCTGCGGCACCACTCGATCGCGACGCTGCCCGAGCCGGCCCCGACGTCCCAGAGGCACTCTCCCGGCCGCGGCGCCAGCGCCGCCAGCGTGGCCGCCCGCACGGCCTGTTTGGTGATCTGGCCGTCGTGGGCGAACGCGTCGTCGGGAAGCGTGCCGCCGACGCGCTCGTCGGGCAGGTACCGCACGGCCATCACGTTGAGGTCGTCGACGTCGGCGGGGGGCCGGCGCGCCCACTCCCGCGCGGTGGACGAGCGACGCGATTCCTGTGGGCCGCCGAGCTGTTCGAGGATGGTCATCTCCGAATCCCCGCGGCCCGTGTCGGTCAGCAGCCGGGCCAGCTGCGCGGGGCTGGAGTGGTCACGCGAGAGCACGACGGCCTGCCCGCCGCGCCGCACGGCCGTGCTCGCCTCGTACCACACCAGGCTGATGATCTCGGTGTCCTGCACCGACCACCCGACCCGCGCACAGGCGAGCGTCACCGACGACACGTGGGGCAGCACCGCGACCCGGTCGGCGCCGTGAATGCGGATCAGTGAGCTGCCGACTCCGTGCAGCAACGGGTCGCCGCTGGCAACGACGTGTACGTCACCGTCGGCGCCGTCGAGAAGGGTCTGCAGCGCCGGCAGCATCGGCGACGGCCACGCCCGCCTGACGGCGGTCACCGTGTCGTCGAGCAGGTCCAGCTGGCGCGGTGAGCCGTACACCACAGTCGCCCTGTGCAATTCGTCCCGCGAGGCCGGCGCGAGACCGGGCATGCCGTCGGCTCCGATGCCGACCACCACGATCACCGGGGCAGCCTCCGCCACATCCACCTCGGCATCGCGCGGAAGGCGAACGCCAGCACCGCGAGCGACCCGGGCACCCACACCACGCTGCGCTGCCTGCGCAGCGCAGCCACGGTGGCTTCGGCCACTTGGGCGGGTGTGCTCGACAGTGGCGCCGGCGTCATGCCCTGGGTCATCCGCCCCACCACGAATCCGGGCCGCACCAGCAGAAGGTGCACGCCCGATCCGTGGAGTGCGTCGGCCAGGCCGCTGCAGAACCCGTCGAGACCCGCCTTGGCCGACCCGTACACGTAGTTCGCGCGGCGCACCCGCACCCCTGCCACCGACGAGAACGCGATCAGGTTTCCGGCACCCGCGGCGCGCATGGTGTCGGCGAGCACCGTCAACAGGCTGACCTGCGCCACGTAGTCGGTGTGCGCGATAGCCGCCGCGTGCGCTGCGTCCTTCTCCGCGCGTGCCTGGTCGCCCAGGATCCCGAATGCGACCACCGCGGTGCCGATCGCACCGTGCCGGGCGACGATCGTGTCGACGACGCCGCGATGCGAGGCCAGGTCGTCGGCGTCGAACGACACGGTGTGCACCGCCACGGCGCCGTCCTGCTCCAGCACTGCGATTTGCTCACCGAGATCGTCCGGTCGGCGGGCCGCCAGCACCACGGTGGCACCGCGGGCCAGCCGGCGCGCCACCTCGAGACCGATCTCGCTGCGGCCACCGAATACGACGACCACTGGACCGTCTGTATGTGCCGTGTCCTGCATGGCTGCGATTATGTCCTGCGCTAGCGTGGACGCCGATGGCTACACCCGGTCGCAAGGCAACCACCAAGCTGACCAACGACGCGCTGGCGTTCCTCACCGAGCGCCATCTGGCCATGCTGACCACCTTGCGGTCGGACCAGTCGCCGCACGTGGTGGCGGTCGGCTTCACCTTCGACCCGACCACGCACATCGCCCGTGTCATCACCACCGGCGGTTCCCAGAAGGCCGTCAACGCCGAGCAGCGCGGCGTCGCCGTGCTCAGCCAGGTCGACGGCGCCCGGTGGCTGTCGCTGGAAGGCAAGTCCACCGTGCACACCGACATCGACGCGGTGCGCGACGCCGAGTTGCGGTACGCGCAGCGCTACCGCACCCCACGGCCGAACCCCAAGCGGGTGGTGATCGAGGTTCGCGTGGAACGCGTGCTCGGATCCTCCGACCTGCTGGACCGCGGCGAGGACTGACCCGTCAGGAGGCCGGCACCACGACGAGGTCGTGCGGCCGGTTGTTCACCGACAGCGCGCCGTCGGCGGTGACGATCACGATGTCCTCGATGCGGGCGCCCCACTGCCCCGGGAAGTAGATGCCCGGTTCGACCGAGAACGCCATTCCCTCCTGCAGCGGAAGGGAATTGCCCGCCACGATGTAGGGCTCCTCGTGCACCGACAGCCCGATCCCGTGGCCCGTCCGGTGCACGAACGCCTCGGCCAGACCCTCGGCAGCGAGCACGTCGCGGGCGGCGGCGTCGACCTGTTCGGCGGTGACGCCGGGCCGCACCGCGTCGACCGCGGCGCGCTGCGCGCGCTGCAGCACCGAGTACCGCCGCGCCACCTCGGGATCGGGGGTACCGATGCTGTAGGTGCGGGTGGAGTCGGAGTTGTAGCCCGGATCGTAGGGACCGCCGATGTCGACGACAACGATGTCGCCGACGCGCAATTCGCGGTCCGAGCACTCGTGGTGGGGATCCGCCCCGTGCGGACCGGACCCGACGATGATGAACGCCACCTCTGAATGTCCTTCCGCGACAATCGCTTCGGCGATGTCGGCGGCCACGTCGGCTTCGGTGCGGCCGGGCGCCAGGAACTCCGGCACCCGCGCGTGCACCCGGTCGATCGCCGCGCCGGCCTTGCGCAACGCGTCCACCTCGGCGGGGTCCTTGATCATCCGCAGGGTGCGAAGGACATCGGTCGCCAGCACCGGCACGACACCGAGAGCCCCGGCGAGCGGCAACAGATGCAGCGCGGGCATCGAGTCGGTCACGGCGACCGCGAGCGGAGGCTCGCCGAGCGCGTCGGCGACCAGCCGGTACGGATCGTCACCGTCGACCCAGTCACGCACGGCGACACCGAGTTCGGTGACCGCGGACTCCTTCAGCGACGCGAGCTCCAGGCGCGGCACCACGATCGTCGGGTCCCCCGCCGCCGGCACCACCAGCGCGGTCAGCCGCTCGAAGGTCTGCGCGCGAGAACCGGTCAGATAGCGCAGGTCGTAACCGGGTGTGATGACCAGACCTGCCAGGCCGGCCCCGGCCGCAGCGCGGGCCGCCGCGGTCAGACGATGTGCGTACACGTCGGTGCCGAAACGGGCCTGCGGCGAAGGCGGGGTCATGCCGACCAGGCTAATCGGGCGGCCGCCCGTCCCGCGAGCAGACACAAAGTCGCGCGACACGCGCGCGATCTGCCCGAGTTTGTGTCTGCTCGCCGGAGAAAGGCGGCCTGGCAGGATGGCAGGCGTGTCTGCTCCCCTGGTGCTCCTCGACGGCGCGAGCATGTGGTTCCGCTCCTACTTCGGGGTCCCGTCGTCGATCACCGCACCGGACGGCCGCCCGGTCAACGCGCTGCGCGGTTTCCTGGACGCGGTCGCGACGGTGATCACCCGCGAACGGCCGCGCCGGCTGGTGGTGTGCCGGGACGACGACTGGCGTCCGCAGTGGCGGGTGGACCTGATCCCGTCGTACAAGGCGCACCGGGTGGCTGTCCCCGCAGACTCGGCGGATCCCGACGGCGAGCTCGACGTGGAGGAGGTGCCCGACGAGCTGACCCCGCAGGTCGACATGATCATGGAGATCCTCGACGCGTTCGGCATCGCGACGGCCGGGGCGGCGCACCACGAGGCCGACGACGTGCTCGGCACGCTGGCGGAGCGGGAACGCCGCGACCCGGTGGTCGTCGTCAGCGGCGACCGCGACCTGCTCCAGCTGGTCCGCGACGAACCCGTGCCGGTGCGCGTGCTCTACCTCGGGCGCGGCCTGGCCAAGGCGACCAAGTACGGCCCCGGTGAGGTGTCCGATCTCTACGGCGTGCCGGTGCACCGCGCCGGTCCGGCGTACGCCGAACTCGCGCTGTTGCGCGGCGACCCCAGCGACGGGCTGCCGGGTGTGCCGGGCATCGGGGAGAAGACCGCGGCGATGCTGCTGGCGAAGTACGGCTCGCTCGAGGAGATCGTGGCGGCGGCCGCCGACCCCGGCTCGAAGCTGTCGAAGGCGCACCGCAGCAAGTTGCGCGCGGCTGCGGACTACATCGACAACGCGACACGGGTCGTGCGGGTCGCGACCGACGCCGACATCAACTTCTCGACGACCAGCGACGAGCTACCGCTGGCTGCGCGGCACCCCCGGAAAGTCGTCGAACTCGCCGAGCGCTACGGCGTGTCGTCCTCGATCGGACGTCTGCAGACCGCGCTCGACAAGCTCTGAGCCGGCTACTTGGGCCGGCCGACCTCGTAGGTCCCGTTGTCGTCCTGGAACGTCACGGTGACCTGTCGTTTGGTGCCGTCGATGCTGACCTCGCAGTTGAACGTGTCGCCCTTCTTCACCGTCGGGCTGACGCCGTTGTTGCACTTCACGCCGCTGACGTTCTTGGCGCCGTACCCGTTGCTCTCGTCGCTGAGGATCTTCTGCACCCCGGTCTGGGCCGCGTTGACGTCGAGCTTGGTGGTCACGAAGAAGCCCGGCTTCCAGAACCCGAGCACCAGCACCACGGCGACGATGATCGCGGCGAGCAGGCCGATGACACCGCCGATCACGGCCAGGGACCGCTTGGAACCCTCCTCCTGGCCGGGAGCCTGGTAGTTCGGGTACTGCCCGTACTGGCCCGGCTGCTGACCGTACGGTCCGGGCGGCTGACCGTATTGGCCGGGCTGCTGGCCGTATCCGGGTGCCGGCTGACCGTACGGCTGGCCGTAGGCGCCCGGCTGTCCGTACTGGCCCGGATAGCCCGCCGGGTTGTACTCGCCCGACTGCTGGCCGTACTGCTCGGCCGTCGGGTACTGCTGCGGCGGGTACGTCGGCGGCTGGGTCGGCTGCTGGTAGGACGGGTACTGCTGCGGGGTGTACGCGGGCGGCTGCCAGGATTGCTGCTCGGTGCCGGGCGCCTGCGGCTGCTCCGTACCCGAAGGCGGCTGCCAGCCCTGGTTGGAGACCGATTCCCCGGACGGCTGATTCGTGCCCGACTCGGGCTGCTGACCCTGCCACGGCTGTGTCTGGTCAGGTCCCTGCGGTCCGCTCATGTCTCTCCTTGGTCGCCACTGATTCGCCTTGCTCGTCTGTAGTCGCTGGCCACACAGACTACCCGGCATCAACTGCTACGACGCCGCGCCGAACGTCGTTGATGGCGCGTTTCGCGGTTGTCCGCAGCGCCGGTGACGGTGCGGCGTTGCGGACCTGATCGGCCAAGTCCAGCACCTGGCGGCACCATCTGACGAAATCGCCCGCGGACATCGTCGATCCGTTGCCCGCGGTGTCGGAAGCCGCCAGCGCCGACGCCAGATCGCCGGTACTGGCCCACCGGTGGATCGCCGCGACGAACCCGTCGTCGGGTTCCCGACTCTGCGTCAGGCGGTGTCTCTGCTCGTCGGCGCGCAACTCGGTCCACAGTCGTCGGGTCTGATTGAGCGCACGGCGCAGCCGGCCCGTGGGGATGTCGGCGCCGTCGGAGCCGCCGTGCCCGTCGCGGCGCGATTCGTAGAGCACCGCCGACAGCGCAGCGGCCAGCTCGGCCGCGTCCAGGTTCTCCCACACGCCGGTGCGCAGGCATTCGGCGACCAGCAGGTCGCTCTCGCTGTAGATGCGGGCGAGCAGCCTGCCGTCGTCGGTCACCGTCAGCGTGCCCTCGCCGGCGACTCCGTCGACGCGGTTGGTCCCGGCGACTCCGTCGACGCGGTTGGTCTCGCCGACTCCGTCGACGGTGATGAACCCGCGCTCCCTCAGCAGCACCACGATCCTGTCGAACGTCCGCGCCAGCGAGTTCGTCGCCGCCGCGATCTTGCCGCGCAGCTGGTCGTTGTCGCGTTCGATCCGCAGATACCGCTCGGCGAGGCGGACCTTGTCCTCCCGGTCCGGCAGCTGGTGAGCGGCGTGGCGGCGCATCCGCTCGCGCAGGGCCGCGAGCTCGGGATCGATGTCGGGATCGAGCGCCTGCCCGCTCCTGCGGCCCCGCGCGGACGGCACCTCGAGCTTCTCGGCGGCCGAGCGCAGCGCCGACGCCAGATCGCGCCGGGCCCGCGGATTGCGGTGTTCCACCCGTTTGGGCAGCGTCATCTTGCCCATCGGCGGTGCCGAGCCCGAATAGTCCGCCGACGAGATCCGGCCCGCCCAACGGTGTTCGGACAGCACCAGCGGCCGGGGGTCGTCGTCGTCGTGTGCCGGCTCGAGCACCACGGCCAACCCGCCGCGACGGCCGTGGGTGATCGTGATGATGTCCCCGCGACGCAGCGCGGTGAGCGCGTCGTTCGCGGCCTGACGGCGCTGCAGGCGCGACGCGCGCGACTGAGCCCGTTCCCGCTCGGAGATCTTGGCTCGCAGCCGCGTGTAGTCCAGGATCGCGGCGTCCCGGCCGCCCAACTCGTCGGCCAGCTCACCGAGCAGACGCTCTCCGCGCTCGACGGCGCGCACCAGACCGACGACCGATCGGTCGGCCTGATATTGCGCGAACGAGCGCTCGAGCAGCCGGCGGGCCTGCTCGGGGCCCATCTGGTGCACCAGATTGATGGTCATGTTGTAAGTCGGGGCGAACGAACTGCGCAGCGGGAACGTCCGCGTCGACGCCAGCCCGGCGACCTCGGCGGGGTCGGTGGTGCTGTCGTGCGGAGTCCACAGCACCACCGCGTGGCCCTCGACGTCGATGCCGCGCCGCCCCGCCCGGCCCGTCAGCTGGGTGTACTCCCCCGGCGTCAGCGGCAGGTGCTGCTCGCCGTTGAACTTGACCAGGCGCTCGAGCACCACCGTGCGGGCGGGCATGTTGATACCCAGAGCCAGTGTCTCCGTGGCGAAGACGGCCTTCACCAGACCTGCGGTAAAGAGCTCCTCCACGGTGTGGCGGAAGGTCGGCAACATACCCGCGTGGTGAGCGGCCAGGCCGCGCAGCAGTCCTTCGCGCCACTGATGGAAGTCGAGCACGACGAGATCCGCGTCGTTGAGGTCGGCGGTCCGGCGATCGACGATCTCGGCGATGCGGGCGCGTTCCTCGTCGGTGGTCAACCGCAGCGATGACCGCAGGCACTGCTTGACCGCCGCGTCGCAACCCGCGCGGGAGAAGATGAACGTGATCGCCGGTAGCAGGTCGCCCTGCTGCAGGACGCTGATCACGTCGGCGCGGCTGGGCGTGCGGAACAGGCTGGGGCGGTTGGTCCTGCCGCGACCGCGCGGTTGCCAGTCGGCGAGCCGGTCGGCCTCGCGCCGGTGGGCGATGTGGCGCAGCAGCTCGGGGTCGACGAGAAGGTCCCGGCCGCCTTTGCGCGGGCCGGAAGCGCGGTAGTCGAACAGATCCATCAGCCGCTTGCCGACCATGACGTGCTGCCACAGCGGCACCGGGCGGTGCTCGTCGACGACGACGGTGGTGTCGCCGCGGACGGTCTGGATCCAGCCGCCGAACTCCTCGGCGTTGCTCACCGTCGCCGACAGGCTGACCAGCCGTACGTCGTCGGGCAGGTGCAGGATCACCTCCTCCCACACCGCGCCGCGCATGCGGTCGGCCAGGAAGTGCACCTCGTCCATGACCACATACGAAAGCCCTTGCAGCGCACGCGAGTCGGCGTAGAGCATGTTGCGCAGGACCTCGGTGGTCATCACCACGACGTCGGCGTCGCCGTTGATGGCCTGATCGCCGGTGAGCAGCCCGATGCGCTTCGGCCCGTAGCGTCCGACCAGGTCATTGTGCTTCTGATTGCTCAGCGCCTTGATCGGCGTGGTGTAGAAGCACTTGCGGCCCGCGGCGAGCGCCAGGTGCACAGCGAACTCGCCGACGACGGTCTTGCCCGCACCGGTCGGGGCGCACACGAGCACCCCGTGGCCGCGGGCCAGTGCCTCGCAGGCGCGCCGCTGGAAGTCGTCGAGGGCGAAGGACAGCAGATCAGCGAACGCGACGACGTCGTCGGTCGGGCTCACCGGCTCATCAGGTTGCGTCGTCATCGATCACGAAGCGTGAGGTTGTGGACACGGCCGACGGAGCCTCGACCGGCTCAGCCGGACCGATCGGTGACGCTTCATCGTCGGGGACGGATTCGAGCGCGGCACGGCGCGCCTTGCGCCTGTCGTTGACCCGCGCGATCTGGATCGCCACTTCCAGCAGCAGGGTCATCGCGATGGCCAGCGCGAGCATCGAGAAGGGATCCGAGCCCGGTGTCGCGAAGGCGGCGAAGACGAACAGGCCCATGATGAGCCCTCGGCGCCACGCCCTGAGCTTCGCGTAGGTCAGGATGCCGACGAGGTTGAGCATGATGATCAGCAACGGGAACTCGAAGCTGATCCCGAACACGAGCAGCAGATTGATCAGGAAGCCGAAGTACTGATCGCCCGACAGCGCGGTGATCTGCACGTCGCTGCCGACGGTCAGCAGGAAGCGCAGCGCCTTGGACAGCACCACGTAGGCGAGCACGGCGCCGGTGACGAACAGAGCGGCACCGACGGTGACGAACGCGACCGCGAAACGGCGCTCCCTGCTGTAGAGGCCCGGGGTGATGAACGCCCACATCTGGTACAGCCAGACGGGGCAGGCGAGCACGATGCCGGCGGTCAGACCCACCTTGAGCCGCAGCATGAATTGGTCGAACGGCGCCGTCGCCAGCAACCGGCACGCGTTGTCGGGGGCGATCGTCGCCCTGGCCGAGGCAGGCAGCGAACAGTACGGTCCGCGCAGCCAGTCGCCGAGGCTGGGCAATCCGAATGCGCCGTGGCTGTACCAGATGAAGCCGAGGGCGGTCGTGAGCAGGACGGCCAGCACCGAGATCAGCAAACGGCTGCGCAGTTCGGTGAGGTGCTCGACCAACGACATGGTCCCGTCGGGGTTGACCCGGGAACGGCGCCGGCGAGGGTCGAGCTTCTTGAAGAGAACGGGGATCTGCACGTCAGACTGCCTAGGTGCTGCTCACACGCACGTGATCACGACGCGGACGGCGTCCGCGCTCGGTGAGATGCTCGATCAGGCCGGGCGCTTGTCCGACGACGGCTCGGTTGCCGACTGTGCAGCCCCGCCGGCGGTCGAGTCGGGAACTCGTTCGGACGTGATCTGCGTCGGCTGTTCCGGCTTGGCCGAATGCGAATCCGCCTGCATCTCCTTGATCTCGGACTTGAAGATGCGCATCGACTTCCCCAGCGAACGCGCCGCGTCCGGGAGCTTCTTGGCGCCGAAAAGCAGCACGAAAACCGCGATGACAATGAGCCAGTGCCAGGGTTGTAGACCACCCAATTTGGTTACCTCCAGACGTCTGCGCCGAGTCTACCCGCCTTGGGGCTGCGAACCGACCCCGTAGGCGTCCAGCGCCGCCGCCGCGGCCTCGCGGACGCGGGCGGCGAGAGGGGCCGGTTCGAGCACCCGCACCGCGGCGCCGAAACCCAGCACGAAGCGCGACATCCAGGCGTCCGAGGCGTAAGTCATGGTCGCCTCGCAGGACCCGTCGGGGTACTCGCGGACCACCCGCAGCGGGTAGTAGTCGAACATCCAGGACGCCGAGCGGTCGATGCGCAGCGTCGCAGTCGGCAAGGACGGGTCGGCGGTGTCCGGGTCGAACAGCGACGTGTCCGGGCCGGCCTGCACCGCCGGGGGCGGCGGCACCGACGGTTCGTCGAGCACCCTCGCGTCGACGATCCGGTCGAAGCGGAAGAGCCGCACCGCCTCGGCCGATCTGCACCACGCCTCCAGGTAGCTGTGGTCACCGACGAGCACGACGCGAATGGGGTCGACCACACGACTGGACAACACGTCGTGCGACGCCGAGTAGTACTCGATCGCCAGTGCCTTGTCGGCGCGCACCGCGGTCCGCACCGCGGCAGCCGCCTCGCTCTCCATCGGGGCGGGCTCGTCGACGGCGGCACCCTCGATGTGGTGACCGGCCCGTCCCGCGGCCGACTCGATCTTGGCGATCGCGCTGCGCGCCGCCTCCGGGTCGACCATCCCCGGCACGTCCACGAGCGCACGCAGCGCCACCAGTACGCCGGTGGCCTCCGGTGAGGTCAGCCGCAGCGGGTGATCGATGCCGGCGGTGAACGTGACTTCGATGGTGTCGCCGGAGAATTCGAAGTCGATCAGGTCCCCGGGCCCGTAGCCGGGCAGCCCGCACATCCACAACTGGTTGAGGTCGTCGCGCAGCTGCTTGACGCTGACGCCGAGATCCGAGGCCGCCTCGGCATACGTGATCCGGGGGTTGGCCTGGAAATACGGCACCATGTTCAGCAGCCGCACCAGCCGCGTACTCACTGCTGTCATGCGCGATCCGCCTCCGCTCCTCGCTCGCAAGTCATGCGCGATCCGCCTCCGCTCCTCGCTCGCAAGTCATGCGCGATCCGCCTCCGCTCCTCGCTCGCAAGTCATGCGCGCACACCCTCCTCCGCCTGCGCCCGCAGCCGCGCGATCACGTCGGCGCGCAACGACGCCGGCTCGAGGGCGATGGCGTCGGCGCCGTAGCTGGCGATCTCGCGCGCGATGCGGTCGAACATGCCGACGTCCAGCGTGATCTCCTCGCCCGGCCGGCCACCGATCGTCTTCGGGCCCACGACGGTGCCGCGGCGGCGCAGCGCGGTCGCGCGACCGTCGGCCACCCACACCCGGGCCTGCCCCGCGTCGGGCCAGTCACCGACCACGCGGGCCACGATCTCCCGCAGATCGACGCCCTCGGGCCGGTGCACCGTCCCCGGCTCACCGAGGAGTGTCACGTCGGGCCCGATCCGGGAGAGCCGGAAGGTGCGCACCGCGTCGCGGTCGCGGTCATGGCCCACCAGATACCAGCGGCCGCGATCGGTGACCACACCCCAGGGCTCCACGGTGCGGGTCGTGTACGGCTCGGTCCGTGACGGCCGGTGCGGGAACTGCACGGCTTGTCCGGAGTCGATGGCGGACAGCAGGATTCCGAGTACATCCTCCGATCCGCGCAAGCCGGGCAGCGCGGCCGTCGACGTGATCGTCACGTCGCCGTCGGGGGCCTCGACGTCGACCCCGGCGGCGCGCAGCTTCAGCAGTGCGCTCTGCGTCGCCGTGATCAGCTCCGGCGACTCCCACAGCTGGGTGGCCACCGCCACCGCGGCCGCCTCGTCGGCCGTCAGCTCCACCGCGGGCAGCGCGTAGGCCTCACGGTTGATGCGGTAACCCTCGGTCGGGTCGGTCTGCGACACGCGGCCGGTCTCGAGGGGGATGCCGAGATCGCGCAGTTCGTTCTTGTCGCGCTCGAACATCCGGGAGAACGCCTCGTCGCTGGCCTCCTCGGAGTAGCCGTAGACCGTCTCGCGGATCCGGTCGGCCGTGATGAACGTCCGCGTCGACAACAACGCGATGACAAGGTTCATCAGCCGTTCGACTTTCGAGATCCCCACGGCCTAGAGCTTAAGGCGACTCGGCCGAGGCGTCGGACGGGCGTTACGGCGCGCCGCGTGCGACCGGGACCTACATGCTGGCGATGAGCCGCTTCACCCGCTCGTCGACGGAGCGGAACGGGTCCTTACACAGCACCGTGCGCTGAGCCTGGTCGTTGAGCTTGAGGTGGACCCAGTCGACGGTGAAGTCGCGTCCGGCTTCCTGGGCGGCGCTGATGAACTCGCCGCGCAGCTTGGCGCGAGTGGTCTGCGGTGGCGTGTTGACCGCCGCCTCGATCTCCTCGTCGGTGGTGATCCGCGCCGCCAGACCCTTGCGCTGCAGCAGGTCGAACACGCCGCGACCGCGCTTGATGTCGTGGTAGGCGAGGTCGAGCTGGCTGATCTTGGGGTCGGACAGCTCCATGTTGTAGCGGTCCTGGTAGCGCTGGAACAGCTTGCGCTTGATCACCCAGTCGATCTCGGTGTCCACCTTGGCGAAGTCCTGGCTTTCGACCGCGTCGAGCTGGCGGCCCCACAGGTCGACGACCGCGGAGATCTGCGAGCTCGGTTCGCGGGTCTGCAGATACTCCACCGCGCGGGCGTAGTACTCGCGCTGGATGTCCAGCGCGCTGGCCTGCCGGCCGCCGGCCAGGCGGACCGGCCGCCGGCCGGTGAGGTCATGGCTGACCTCGCGGATCGCGCGGATCGGGTTGTCCAGCGAGAAATCGCGGAAGGCGACCCCCGCCTCGATCATCTCGAGCACCAGCGACGCCGACCCGACCTTGAGCATCGTGGTCGACTCGCTCATGTTGGAGTCGCCGACGATGACGTGCAGCCTGCGGTACTTCTCGGCGTCGGCGTGCGGCTCGTCGCGGGTGTTGATGATCGGACGCGAGCGGGTGGTCGCGCTGGAGACGCCCTCCCAGATGTGCTCGGCCCGCTGGGACAGGCAGAAGGTCGCGGCCTTCGGGGTCTGCAGCACTTTGCCTGCACCACAGATGAGCTGGCGGGTCACCAGGAACGGCAACAGCACGTCGGAGATGCGGGAGAACTCCCCGGCGCGCACGATCAGATAGTTCTCGTGGCAGCCGTAGGAGTTTCCGGCGGAGTCGGTGTTGTTCTTGAACAGATAGATGTCGCCGCCGATGCCTTCGTCGGCGAGGCGCTGCTCGGCGTCGATAAGCAGGTCCTCGAGAACGCGCTCGCCTGCGCGATCATGGGTGACGAGCTGGGTGAGATTGTCGCATTCGGCGGTCGCGTACTCGGGGTGGCTGCCCACATCGAGATAGAGGCGCGCGCCGTTGCGGAGAAAGACGTTGCTGCTGCGTCCCCACGACACGACCCGCCGGAAGAGGTAGCGGGCGACCTCGTCCGGGCTCAGCCGACGATGGCCGTGGAACGTGCAGGTGACACCGAATTCGGTCTCGATGCCCATGATTCGTCGCTGCACCTCACCGAGACTACTTGCTGACTGGCGCAGAAGGGGGTGCAGACACCCGAATGGGGCCTGTGGATAACCCGGGTGAGCGTTGCGCAGGATCTGCCAGCATGAGGCATGGGGGAAATCGCACGTGTGGATGGGGAGAGGGTGCGTGCCGCGGCCGACGGTGTCGACGCGGCCGCCGACGGCGTCGCGGGCATCCGATCTGAACACCTGGCGCCCGACGAGCTGTGCGGCTCGCAGGTCGGCGCCGCCGCGTCGCACGAGCCGATGGCGGAACGTCTGAACGAGGTCGTGACGAGACTGCGGGCGTGGGCTCGGGCGGCGCGCGGCGCGGCTGACGCATTCGAGCGTGCCGAGGTCGCCAACGGGCAACGGATCGCGCCCCGGTGATCCGGCCCACCGTCACGCAGGCACAGGCGTGGCGGCCCGAGGCGCTGCGCGAACTCGCTGCGGACTGGGATGACAGTGCCCGGCGGCTGTCGGAATACGTCGACGCCGCGGCCGGAGAGGCGGGACGCAGCGCCGAGTACTGGTCCGGCACCGCCGCCGACGCGGCGCGCGAGGACGCCCGGCGCGTCAGCGACGAAGCCGCGAAACTGGCAGGTGTCCTGATCGCCGCCTCCGTGGCCGCCTGCGACGGCGCCCGACAGATCCGCACCGCCCGCGCGGAGGTCCTCGACGCGGTCGAGCAGGCACGGCGCGAGGGATTCGCCGTCGCCGACGACGGATCGGTGGCCGTGGCCGGCAATGCCGAACCGCTGCTGGTGCTGCTGGCCGGCGGCCGGGCCGCGGTGGCCGACGACGTCCGAACGGTCCGGGCATCGGCCCTCGGCGCGCGCATCGGTGACGCGCTGGACCGCCTGGGCGCCGCCGATGCCGACGCCGCGGCCGACATCAGTGCCGCGTGGGCCGTCGAGCGCTCACCCTCCCCGGCGGCGACGGTGCCCGCCGGAGCCGTGCCGACGCCGGCGGTCGACGTCGTCGGGGGGTGGCCGACGATGAGCCAGGACGACATCGCCGCGCAGATCGCCGCGATGACGCCCGGGCAGCGCGATCGGCTGATCGCCGAATTCCCGCGTCAGGTCGGGAACACCGACGGAATGCCGTGGGACATGCGGGTGGCCGCCAACCGGCTCAACATCGCCGCGGCGATCCTCGCCGAACCCGGTCGCGACGCGGCATCTGCCGAACGGACCGTGTTCTATCGCAGCCTGCTCGGGGAGATCGACGACCCGGCCGGTTCCGGCGGTCGGGTCCGGCGGCAGATCCTGGCGTTCGACCCGGCGCGGGCCTCGCTGATCGAGCTGAACGGGGACCTGGCCGTCGCCCGCAGCGTCGCGGTCCTCGTGCCGGGGGTGAACACGACGATCGACGACTCCGCCGCCGACACCACCACCGCGCGCCGGTTCGTGTCGGCCACACACGGACAGGTCGCGATGATCACCTACCTCGGCGGCCCGTTCCCGCAGGTGCACAATCCGGCGGCGGTGCTGCTCGACGCCGCGGATCCGCGGTACGCGCTGCAGATGGCGCCGCGGCTGGTGGCGTTCAGCGAGGACGTCGACCGCACCGTCGCCCCGGGCGTCCCAGTCACGGTGATCGGGCACTCCTACGGCGGCTCGATCGTGGGCACCGCCGAAGAGCAGGGCCTGACGTCGGACCGGACCTTGTTCCTGGCGGCCGCCGGCGCGGGAGTGGGCGTCGACGATGCCGGCGACTGGCACAACCGGAACCCCGACGTGCTGCGGTTCTCGATGACCGCGCCCGGCGACTTCATCGAGTTGGTGCAGGGCATTCCCGGCGGCCCGCACGGCGCGGACCCCGACGACATGCCCGGGGTAATCCGGTTGTCGGCAGGGCGGTACGACGACGGAGGGCCGGTCGCGGGGTGGGGCGCCCACTCCGGGATGCTCAACCGGCCCTCGGACGCCTGGCGGACGATCCTGGCGGTCATCACGGGGGATGGTGAAACCGTGCGCCGCGCCTGCGCAGGAGCGCCACAATGAGGCCATGGCTTCACGGGCCTCGCGCAGCGCGCCCGTCGACGGGTTCAGGCTGACGTTCGACCGCTACGGCACCCCGGGCGCACCACCTGTGATCCTGCTGCACGGCTGGCCCGGCACCCGGCACGACTATCGGCGCCTGGTGCCGCGGCTGCTCGAGGCCGGCGAGGTCGACCTGGTGGTGCCGGATCTGCGCGGCTTCGGGAACTCCGACAAGCACGCGGTGTCCGTCGGACACTTCTACAGCGCCTCGGCTCAGGCGGCCAGCATCGTCGGCCTGATCAAGGAACTCGGCCTCCACGGTGTCGTGATCGCGGGCTACGACGTGGGGAGCCGTGTGGCGCAGAGCGTTACCCGCATGCACCCCGATCTCGTGCACGCTCTCGTGCTGTCCCCGCCGCTGCCGGGGGCCGGTGACCGCGTGCTGACCGCCCGGGCGCAAAGCGAGTTCTGGTATCAGGCTTTTCATCAGCTGCCGCTGTCGGCCGAGTTGCTCGACGGCAACGCCGAAGCCGTGCGCGAGTACCTCAGGCACTTCTGGGATCACTGGTCCGGGCCCGACTTCACGCTGGGCGAGGATGACCTCGAGATCTTGGTGGCCGACTACGCGTTGCCGGGCGCGTTCGCCGCGTCGATCGCCTGGTATCGCGCCGGCGCGGGCACGGTCACACAGTCGCTGACCGAGCTCCCGCCGGAGCGCGCGATCAAGATCCACGCCCCCACCGACGTGCTGTGGCCGGACCAGGATCCGTTGTTTCCGGCGGAGTGGGCGGACCGGCTGGAGCACTACTTCACCGACGTGACACTGCAGATTGCCTGCGGCGCAGGGCATTTCACGCCACTGGAGCGTCCGGAGCAGTTCGCCCGGCTGGTGCTCGACCGGGTCGGGATCCGGCAACCCTGAACTGCCGTTGCCTACGATGGGGACATGGCCGAGGACTTCTTGATCGCAGACGTGCCCTTCTCCCACGATCCGTGGGTGGTCGCCAGAGGCCGCTACGCCGACATGCCCTACCGGCGCGTCGGCGCCTCGGGCCTGTTGTTGCCGGCGATCTCACTCGGCCTCTGGTACAACTTCGGCGACAACCGTCCGTTCGACGTCCAGCGTGCGGTGCTCAGGCACGCGTTCGACCGCGGCATCACGCACTTCGACCTCGCCAACAACTACGGGCCGCCCTACGGATCGGCCGAGGAGAACTTCGGCCGGATGCTGCGGCGCGACTTCAAGCCGTACCGCAACGAGCTGATCGTCTCGACGAAGGCGGGCTGGGACATGTGGCCCGGACCGTACGGGCAACTGGGCGGGCGGACCTATCTGCTGAACAGCCTCGACGAGTCCCTCGACCGGCTCGGACTCGACTACGTCGACATCTTCTACTCCCACCGCATCGACCCCCGCACACCGCTGGAGGAGACGATCGGCGCGCTCGACTCGGCGGTGCGCGCCGGTAAGGCCCGCTACGTCGGAATCTCGTCCTATTCGGCCGCCAAGACCGCCGAAGCCGCCGCGATCGCACGGCAGCTCGGCACGCCGCTGGTGATCCACCAGCCGTCGTACTCCCTGCTCAACCGCTGGATCGAAGGCGACCTCGTCTCCGAGCTCGCCGAGGCAGGGATGGGCGCGATCGCGTTCACCGCGCTGGCTCAGGGTCTGCTGACCGACCGTTACCTGCGCTCGCCCGCCTCCGATGTCAGTCGAGCGACCGCGCGGCCGACGTTCGACGACGAGCTGGTGACCGACGACGTGCGCGAGCGTCTTCGCGGTCTCGCCGGAATCGCCGAGCGCCGCGGTCAGACGCTGGCGCAGCTGGCGCTGGCCTGGGTGCTGCGCGATCCCGCGGTGGCATCGACCCTGATCGGCGCCTCCAGCGTCGAGCAACTCGACGAGAATCTCGGTGCGCTGTCAAATCTGAGCTTCTCCCCCGACGAACTCGACGAGATCGATCGCTACGCCACCGATGCGGGCATCGACATGTGGCGGGAGAGCTCCGACGTCTGACCCCGGTCACCAGCGGCCGCGGTGCCCTGGGGGTGCGGCGAGGATCTCGCGGCGCTCAGCCGCGCGCGACCCAACCGAGCCGGTGGCTGATCTCGTCGGCGGCGGCGATTGTCTGCTTGGCCACCTCGTCGAACCGCTCTGCCGAGAGCCGGTAGGCCGGTCCCGAAACACTCAGTGCCGCAACCACTTGCGCGTTCGCGTCGCGGACCGGGGCGGCGACGGCGTTGAGGCCGACTTCCAGTTCCTCCGCCACACTGGCCCAGCCGCGGTCGCGAACGGTGGCCAGCTGGTCCTGCAGCGCGGCGACAGCACAGACGGTCGAGTCGGTGAACGGTTGCAGCGGCGCCCTCAGCCGGGCCCGCACCTCGGCGGGGTCCAGCCCGGCCAGCAGTACCTTGCCGCTGGAGGTCGCGTAGGCGGGGCAGCTCTGCCCGACCCAGGTCCGCAGGGTGATCTCGGCGGGACCGATGGCCTCGACGATGTTGACGATCCGATCCTGGTCCAGCACAGCGAGATTCGCGGTCTCCCCCACGTCGACGCTGAGTGCGTCGCAGACGTCCTGGCTGACCTTGACCAGATCGACATGACCGCCCGCGGCATGCGCGAGGCGAGCGATCGCGAATCCCAGCCGGTACTTGCCTCGTTCGGAGACCTGTTCGACGTACCCGCGTGATTCCAGCGCCGCCACGAGCCGCGAGGCCGTGGACTTGTGCACGCCCAGTTCGCCGGCGATCTCGGTGACCCCGGCCTGGCCGAGTCCGGCGACGATCTCGAGCACCTGCAGCGCCCGGTCGACCGACTGGACTGCGGCGGGGGGCTCGCCTGCGCCGGGGTTGTCGTGCTTGGCCATCGCATCGCCAGCCTATACGGCGGAGTACCCGAAGTTCCCCACGCGCCGGCGCACCGCCGCGATCTCGCGTAAGCCGTCGCCGAGCAGACTGCGATTCAGCGGCGACAGCTCGGCCATGGTCACGATGTCGCCGGGGGTGTGGCCGGCGGCGATCTGCTCGACCTGGTGGGCCATCCGCAGCCGCTGCAACATCGTGAACACGTCGCGCAGCGTGTCGGCGTCGCGCTGGCTCAGCGCGCCGGCCTGGGCGGCGGCCTCCAGCCGGGCGGGGGTGGACGCCGACGTCAGTCCTGCTGACAGGCCACCCCAGCGGGCCAGGTTCACGATCGGCGTGACGGCGTGGTTCTTCAGATCGAAGGTGCCTCCGCGGCGGGACAGCACATCGCGCAGCGAGCGCATCCTGACCTTGCCCGACAACGCGTCGAGGAGCTGAAGCCGCAGCGCGTTCGGGTGTTCCTCGCGGATACGCTGATAGGCGGCCGGCACCGAGTGCAGCCGGGCGTCGCCCCACACCACGCGCCCGTCGATCAGCAGCGACGAGAAGACCAGTCCGCGGTCGCGCAGCGGATCTGCGAGCCAACCCTGGGCGGCGCGCAGCCAATCCGATTGCGAACGGGAGAATTTCGGCTTGGCCGCGACGGCGCCGTTGCTGTCGGAGGGCAGCCCGCAGCGGTCGAGCAGCTGGTGCACGTCCGCGGCGACGCGGCGCAGGGTCACGGCGTGGCCGGCCATGTCGTCGCGCCAGGACAGCGCGCTGTCGACATCGGAGGACGGCATCGCCTCCCGGCGCGCGACGCTGCCCAGCGTCAGCCACGCGAATCCGTCGGCGGGCGCGGAATCGCTTGCCGACAGCACGATTTCGAGCGCGCGGCGGACCAGGCTGTCGATGACCACCGACAGTATCGCGCTGGTGGCGGCGGTCTTGGTGCCGTTGCGGAACAGGTCGACGGCGGTCCCGGTGACGCGCTGACCGACCTGCTGCAACTCGGCGGCGTCGCCGGCGAGCGCGATGGAGCGCCGCAGCATGAAGCTCTCGCGTGCCGACGCGGCCAGCAGGTCGGCGTCTTCGACCACGCCGAGCACCTCGCCGCGTGAGTTGAGGACCGGCATGTGCCGCAGACCGCATTCGAGCATCTCCATCAGAACGCTGTCGGCGGTCAGGTCGGCGGTCACCGTGCGCGCCGGGGCTCTCATCACGCGGGCGATGGGAACGTCGACGGGCAGGCCCGCCGCGACGACGCGGGTGCGCAGGTCACGGTCGGTGAAGATGCCGAGATGGCCGTCACGCAACCGGATCAGCGCATACGAGACGTGCCGTTCGGTCATCCGCACCACCACGTCGCGCACCGACTCCACCGGTTCGACGAGCAGGACGTCGCCGTGCACGAGTTCGGCCACTGGCCTGCTGTCGGTCGCCGGTGCGATCGCCGGGCGCTCGCCCGCGGCGTGGTTCCAGCCGGAGGAGGCCAGAAAAGCCAGGCCTGCGGGCTTGGCGAACTGCGCCCGCACCAGGCTGCCGGGCAGCTTGATCAGCGTGGTGGGCACGGTGGTGCGCGCCTGGAAATCCATTCCGGCGCCGGCCAGCAGCGGCAGGTATCCGAACAGGCCGCCCGGCTCCACGACGTCGATCAGGGCCCCGTCGCGGCTGGCTCGCAACGCTATCGCGCCGTCCCGCACCAACCAGATCTCGTCGGGTACCCGGACGGCGTAGTCGGCGACGACGGCCCCAGCGGGGAACTCCTCGATCGTGGCGCCTTCGGACAGTTCGGTGAGCTCGGCTTCGGTGGCGGCCTGAAACGGCGTGTGCGCAGCCAGAAACGCGGGGAGGTCCCGGCTCTCAGCTCGTTCTGATGAGGTCGGCACACTTCTCCGCCATCGTCATCACGGTGATGTTGGGGTTGACCGCGGGCAGCTTCGGCATGGCCGACGCGTCCACGACGCGCAACCGCTCGACGCCCTTGACGCGAAGCTGCGGATCGAGCACCGCCATCGGGTCCGATGCCGCCCCCATCCGCGCGGTCGCCGCGGGGTGGTAGACGGTGTTGTGGCAGTGGTGGATGTAGTCGAGCAGTTCGTCGTCGGAGGTGGCGTCGGGCCCGGGAGCCAGTTCGCGCGCCACCCACGCGGCCAGCGGTGGCTGTTCGGCGATCCGGCGGGCCAGCTTGACCCCGGCGAGCATGATGCGGTCGTCGTAGCCGTCCGGATCGGTGAAATACCGCGGGTCGACGCGCGCCCGATCGCGGAAGTCACGCGACCGCAGTCGCACCGTTCCCCGCGAGCGCCCCTGGGTGACGTTGGGCGTCAAGCAGAATCCGTTGTCGGTCGTCGGGTATCCGCGGCGCAGCGTGTTCATGTCGAACGGCACGCTGCCGTAGTGCATCATCAGGTCCGGCTGCCGGACATCCTCGTCGATGGTGGTGAACAGCCCGATCTCCCACCACTGGGTGGAGGTCGTCACCATCGGCTTCGAGGCTTCCCAGAACACCAGCCCCTCGACGTGGTCGTCGAGGTTGGCGCCGACGCCGGGCGCGTCGACACGCACCGGGACACCGACCTCCCGCAGATGCGCGGTCGGCCCGATTCCCGACAGCATCAACAACTTCGGTGTGTCGATCGCACCGGCGGTGAGGATCACCTCACGACGGGCGGTCACGGTGTCGTAGCCGGTCAGGTCCGTCCGCTGATACCGCACGCCGGTGGCGCGCAGCGCCTCGTCGAACAGCACTTCGGCCACCCACGAGTCCGTCCAAACCTCGAGGTTCTCGCGGGTGCCGAGGATCGGGTGCAGGAACGCGTGCGACGAGGACATCCGGGTCATCCGGGTGCCCTCCTCGGCGGCGTTGATCTGGAACCAGCCCGCACCGTTGCGCACGGTCTCGCCGCGGTTGAACGCCACCGTCGGCAGGCCGACCATCGCAGCGGCCTCGAGAACCGCTGTCCCACAGGGGTCGTCGGGCGCGACGTCACGCAGCAGTATGGTCTTGACCAGACGTTCGGTCAGCGGCAGGACCTCGGCGGCGCCCCACCCGGTCGCGCCCATCTCCACCCACTCGTCCAGGCACTCGGCAGGCGGCCAGAACGCGATGCACGAATTGTGCGACGAGCAGCCGCCGAGCACCTTGGCCCTGGCGTGCCGCATGAACGAGTTGCCCCGTTCCTGCGGTTCGACCGGGTAGTCCCAGTCGTAGCCGGAGTCGAGCAGGTGCATCCACTGGGACAGGTCCAAGATGGCGTCGTCGTCGACGTCGGAGGGACCCGCCTCGATCAGGCACACCGAGACGTCGGGGTCCTCGGACAGCCGCGCCGCGAGCACGCAACCTGCGCTCCCGCCGCCGGCGATGACGTAGTCGAAGGTTCCCGCGTCAGCCATCGGCCTTGGCCTCCGCCGCGGTGTCGGGAAGGGCTTCGGCGGCGTGGGACTTCAGTGTGCCGATGTGGTTGCGCCCCTTGAGGAAATACCACAGCAGGCCGGCGCCGACGATGATGCCGATGTAGACGAACGCGCCCCACGTGTTGTACCAGGGCTCGCCGTACACCGCCGCGCGGGGCCACGCGAGGTTGAGCGCCATCCCGACGCCCCAGACGACCGCGACGATGTTGACCGGCAGCCCCCAGCGGCCCATCGTGAAGTAGCCGCCCTCGGCGAGGTCTTTCGGCGGCCACTGCCCCTTCAGCCGCTTCTTGAGCAGCGGACCGGTCACCATCAGGTAGGCCAGGTAGATCATGATGATCGCGATCGACGTGAGCACCGTGAAGATCTTGGGCTGCTCGATGTTGATGACCAGGATGATCACCGAGATGACCCCGATGGTCACCGCGGGGACGATGGGCGTCTGGGTCTTCGGGTTGACCGTGGCCAGCTTCTCGCCGAACGGCAGCGCGTTGTCGCGGGCCATCGCGAAAGTCAGCCGGATCGCTGCGGTGTGCACGGCCAGCGTGCACACCGTCACCGCGACCACGATGCAGATCAGGAAGATCTTGCCGAGCGGGCCCCACATGACCGACTCGACGATGTACTGCAGACCGCCCGAGCTCTCCCCGAGCTTCGGATCGTCGAGATTCGGCGCCGCCATCACGGCGAACACCAGGATGGCTCCGCCGATCACGAACGAGGCCAGGATCGCCCGGGCGATCGCCTTGGGCGCGGTGCGGCGCGGTTCGACCGTCTCCTCCCCCAGCGACGAGGCGGTGTCGAAGCCGTACATGACGTAACCGGATGCCAGCGAGGCGACGAGGAAGGCACCGAGGTAGCCCATCGATTCGCCGGCGCCGTACCCGTTGGTGGAGAAGAACACCTGCGGTCCGCGTTCGAGGTTGACGGCCAACAGCACCGCGATGAGCACCGCCGCGATCAGTTCGATGAACACCCCGGCGCTGTTGATCATCGACATCAGGCGCACACCGAGCGCGTTCACCAGCGTGGTGAACGCGATCAGGATGGTGCCGAGCAGCACCGCGTTGGCCGCGTAGTCGTAGGGGCCGCTGCCGTCGCCGATGATCTGGAAGCCGCTCCACAACCGCGGGAGGTTGAGCTGGTAGGCCAGCGCCACCGCCGAGATCGTCACGATCGATGCGGTGAGCATCAACCAGCCCGACGTCCATCCGACGAGTCTGCTCGCGAGCTTCTTGCTCCAGTTGTAGACCGAGCCGGCCACCGGGTACTTGGCGGCCAGCTCCATGAAGCACAGCGCGACGGCCATCTGGCCGACGAAGACGATCGGCCACGACCACAGGTACGCGGGTCCTGCGGTGCCGAAACCGAAGTAGAACAACTGGAATGTGCCGGTGAGGATCGAGATGTAGCTGACGCCGGCGGCGAAGCTGGCGAACTTGCCGATGCTGCGGTCCAGTGACTCCTTGTATCCGAAGTCGTCCATGCCGCTGTCGGCGTGCGGCTGCTTGATCACCATGTGCGTGCCTTTCCCGGGGCCACCCCCGAGCCCGTCAACCCTTGAACCAGCCCGCGGCGGTGGGAGCGGTGTTGTGCCAGATGTGCTTGATCTCTTGATATTCCGCGAGCCCGGTGGGACCCAGTTCGCGGCCGTTGCCCGACTTCCCGAAACCGCCCCACTCCGCCGGGGCGGCGTAGTAACCGAAATCGTTGAGCCACACCGTGCCGTGCCGCAATGCGCGCACCACACGTTCGCCTCGCGCCGCGTCCGATGTTCGGACACCGGCGGCCAGACCGTATTCCGTGTCGTTGCCGAGGGCGACGGCCTCGGCTTCGTCGGTGAACCGCTCGACCGTCAGGATCGGGCCGAACGTCTCTTCGGCGACGATCCGCATCGAGCGGTCGCAGCGGTCGAAGATGGTGGGCAGATAGAAGTAGCCGTCGGCGAGCGCGGGATCGTCGGGACGAGCGCCCCCGGTGATCAGCTGCGCGCCCTCATCGATTCCGAGTTGTACGTAGGACTCCACCTTGGCGCGATGTTGAGCGGAGACCAGCGGGCCTGTCTCGCTGGCGGGGTCCATGCCGTCGCCCATCGTGATCTTGGCGGCCCGGGCAGCCAGAGCGGCGACGAAGTCGTCGGCGATCGGCTCTTCGACGATCAGCCGGGTGCCCGCCGAGCACACCTGGCCCGAGTGCAGGAACACTCCGGTCAGCACATGGTCGACCGCGGTGTCCCAATCGCCGTCGCGCACATCGGCGAACACCAGGTGCGGGTTCTTGCCCCCGAGTTCGAGCGCCACCTTGGTGACGTGCTCGGCGGCCGCCCTGGCGATCGTGCGGCCGGTGGCGAGTCCCCCGGTGAACGAGATGAAGTCGACGGCCGGATTCTCGGTCAGCGCGGCGCCGAGCGCCGCGCCGCTGCCCTGGACGAGGTTGACCACGCCCGCCGGCACCGACGCCTCCGCGAACGCCTCCTCGAGCAGCCGCGCGAACGCGATCGTGCTCAGCGGGGTGACCTCGCTGGGTTTGGCCACCATCGTGCATCCGGCGGCCAGCGCGGGCGCGATCTTCCAGGACATCTGCAGCAGCGGGTAGTTCCACGGGGCGATCAGCACGCACACGCCGATCGGCTCCCGCACGACCCGGCTGATCACCGCCGGGTCGCCGACGTCGACGACCCGGTCGGCTTGGACCGCGATGAGCCGGGAGTAGTAGCGGAAAACCGAAGTGACGTCGTCGATGTCGATCCGGCTCTCGGCCAGCGTCTTGCCGGTGTCGACGGTCTCGAGCCGGGCCAGGTCTTCCTTATCGCGCTGCAGCAGGTCGGCGATCCGGTTCAGCAGGGTGGCCCGTTCGGCGACCGGCGTCGCGCGCCAGGCGCCGTCGTCGAACGCCGCGCGGGCTGCCGCCACCGCGTGGCGGGCGTCGTCGGGGGTGGCTTCGTCGACAACGGCAGCAGTGCTGCCGTTGGCGGGGTTGACGATGTCGCGGGTGCCGCGGTCGGATGCGTGGCGCCAGGAGCCGCCGATCCAGAGATCGGGTTCACCGTCCATGGTCTCGCGCCCTCCGCCAGTCGTCTACACCGCAGTCGCCAGCCGGGACACTACCCAGTGATGGAACTCCGCGAGGTGGTGTTCGGCCGGAACGAGGACACCGCCGTCGCGGTAGGCCCGCGAGGACATGGCCGGCTGGGTGCGCTCGCAGGCCGCGAAGTCCTGCAGGTTGACGCGGTGGAACAACTCGACGGATGCGGAGATGTCCTCTTCGGACGACAGCACCGCACCGGTGTAGAGCCAATCGCATTCGACGACGGTGCGGTCGGCGGCGACCGGATACATCCGATGGAAGATGACGTGGTCGGGGACCAGGTTGATGAACACCGTCGGCTTCACGGTGATCGCGTAGTAGCGACGGTCCTGATCGTCGGTGATGCCGGGAAGCCGGTCGAATCCCGCTGTGCCGTCGACGGTGAATCCGGCGATGCCGGAGCCGAATTGCGCGCCGCTGCCGGTGTTGGCCTGGGCGGCGATGCCCCGCGAGAACTCCGGCAGGACGCCGACGAGCTCGGGGTGGATGGAGCTGCAGTGGTAGCACTCCATGAAGTTCTCGACGATGAGCTTCCAGTTCGCCGCCACCTCGTAGACCACGCGGCGCCCGACGTCGAGTCCGCCGATGCCGTAGCGGTTGATGGCGTCGGAGTCGCCGAGGGTGCCGGCGGCTCCGGCCACCACGTCGTCGAACGGCGGTGGCGCGTCGGCCAGACACACCCAGGCGTAGCCCAGCCACTCGGTGAGCGCCACGGGCACGAGCCCGTAGGTGTACCGGTCGATCGGTGTGCCGGCATCGTCGGTGAGCGCGCCGAGGTTCGGCGCGGCGACGAGTCTGCCGTCGAGAGCGTACGTCCAGGAGTGATAGGGACAGCGCAGCGTGCGCTTCACCTCTCCGTCGGACTCGGTGCACAGCTGCGCGCCGCGGTGCCGGCAGACGTTCAGGAAGGCGCGCAGCAGCCCGTCGCGTCCGCGGATCAGCAGCACACTCTCGCGGCCCACCTGAACCTTCTTGAACTTCCCGGCAAGCGAGAGGTCCGCAGACCGCGCCGCACAGAACCACATGCTCTCGAAGATGTGCTCCTGCTCGGCGGCGAAGACGTCGGCGCTCGTGTAGTAGGCGCCGCCGAGGGTGGCGAGAAGGGCGGTCATGTCGTCACCAATCTGCGGGGATCGAACAGCGAGATCGGGTGCGCCGTGGCACCGGAGACGGCCAGGTCGGCGAGGATCTCCCCCACCACGGGCACGAATTTGAAGCCGTGACCGGAGAATCCGCACGCCACGGTCACGTGGGCGCTGTCGGGGTGGCGGGCGATCACGAAGTGCTGATCGGGGGTGTTGGAGTACATGCACGTCGCCGAGTGCACGCACGGTCCGTCCAGGGCCGGCAGCAGTTCGGCGACCCGTTCGCGCATCTCGCGGACCTCCCCCGCGTGCACGGTGCGGTCGATGGTCTCCGGCGTGCACTCGACGCCTTTGCGGAAGAACGCGACCTTGACGCCGCCGCGCGGGCCGTCGATGGCCGGGAACCCGTAGATCTGTCTGCCGGAGGCGTCCTCGTCGATGAAGATCGGGTGGTCGACGAAGGGCTCGGTGCCACCGACGGGGTCGAGCCAGTACAGCACCTGACGTTCGACGGTGATCGGGATCTCGAACTCGGCGAGCAGCTGCGGCGCCCACGCGCCCGGACAGATGACGAGCTGGCCCGCCGTGTAGGTGCCGGCGGTGGTGCGTACGGTCACACCGCCCGCGGCGTCCGACCAGTCGAGCACTTGCTCTCCGAATTGCAGGGTGGCACCCGATCTTTCGGCGAGGTCGAGGTGGGCTTGCACGGTGAGCTCCGGACGTGCGAAGCCGGCCTTGGCCTCGAACAGCGCGACCTCGCCCGGGCGTGGGGTGAAGTTCGGGAACCGGGCGCGGATGCCGCCTTCGTCGAGTACCTCGTGGGGCAGATCCCATTCCCGGCTGGCGCGCAGGCTCCCCGCGACGGTCAGGCAGTCCGGCGGCCCGATGAACAGCCCGCCCGTCATCCGGTAGACGTCGCGCCCGCTGTCGGCAGCCAACTCGTCCCACAACTCGTAGGCGCGCAGCAGCAGAGGCACGTAGGCCGGGTCTTCGAAGTAGGACTGCCGGATGATGCGTGAGCCGCCGTGACTCGAGCCCTGATCGTGGGCGGGCGTGAACTTCTCCAGTCCGAGCACCCGCTGACCGCGGGCGGCGAGGTGGAAGGCCGCGGCGCTGCCCATCCCGCCGAGCCCGATGACGATGACGTCGTATCCCATTGCGCTACCTCTTGATCCGGATCATCGCCGGGTCCACCACCGGCTCGGCGTGCACGGTGGCGCGGTGAATCGAGCCGCGATAGTCGACGGTCACGGCCGCACCGACGGCGGTCTCGGCCGGCAGCCACGCGTAGGCGATGGTTCGCCCCACGGTCGCCGAGTAACCGGCGCTGGTCACATAGCCGACGCAGGCGCCCGCGACCGACACCGGTTCCTTGCCCAGCACCGCCGCGTCGGGATCGTCGAACACGATGCTGCGCAGCACCGACTCCGAGGGCGAGGCGGCCTGCAGCGCGGCCTTGCCGACGAAGTCGGGCTTGTCCATGCGCACCGCGAAGCCCAGTCCCGCCGCGACGGGCAGGTGTTCGGCGGTCATGTCGGTTCCCCAACTGCGGTAACCCTTTTCGATGCGCAAGCTGTTGAAGGCGACCCGGCCCGCCGGGATGATCCCGCACGACGCGCCGGCGCCGGCCAGCAGATCCCACAGTGCGGCGCCGTACTCGGCGCCGGCGTAGATCTCCCAGCCGAGTTCGCCGACGTAGGACACCCGCATCATCGTGACCGGGATGGCGTCGAGGTACGTGCGGAGCGTCCGAAAGTAGCGGAACGCCTCATGGGACAGGTCGTCCGCGCACAGCGGTGCCACCACGTCGCGCGCCAACGGGCCCCACACTCCGATGCAGCAGGTGCCGCCGGTGACGTCGCGCACCGTCACACCGGGTGGCCGGTGACGGGAGAGCCAGTCGAAGTCCATCGGGGAGTTGGCCCCCACCTGAAAGGTGTCGGGCGCGAGGCGCGCGACCGTGAGATCGCTTCGGATGCCACCGGTGTGGTCGAGCAGCAACGTGTAGGTGACCGATCCGACGGACTTGTCGACGTCGTTGGTGGTCATCTGTTGCAGGAAGTTGCAGGCGCCATCACCGGTGACCTCGTACCGGGTCAGCGGCGTCATGTCGTACATGGCGACGTGTTTTCGAGTCCACCGCGCCTCGGCCACCGAGATCGGCGACCAGAACCTGGCCGACCAGTCGTCGCGCGCGGGAATGGCCAGCCCGTCGTCGATGAGTCGTTGCGCCAGTTCGGCATTGGATTCATACCAGGCGGGCCGCTCCCAGCCGCCGCCTTCGTAGAAGAACGCGCCGAGTTCCTTCTGGCGGGCGTGGAACGGGCCGGTGCGCAGACCGCGCAACGCGGTCCGGTACTGGTGTGGATGAATGATGTCGTAGACCTCGACGAACGCCTGCGAACTGGTCTGCAGGATGAACTTCGGGCTGCGTGCGACGTCTTCGAAGCGGTACAGGTCGCACTCGTGGGTGTCGATCGACGGTGCGCCGTCGACGATCCACTCGGCGGTGGCCCTGGCCACGCCCGCGGAGTGCGTCACCCACACCGCCTCGGCGACCCAGAAGCCAGCCAGGTCTCGGTGTTCGCCCATGATGGAGAACCCGTCGGGGGTGAACGAGAAGATGCCGTTGAACGCCTCTTCGACCTTCGAATCCTGCAGCGCCGGAACGAGTTCGGCAGCGTCCATCCACGCGGGCGCGAAGTCCTCTTCGGTGAACGGCAGCATCGAGGGCATGGCTTCGTCCGCGGTGTCGGCGAGCAGAGTGGTCATGTCGACGGGCATCGGGCGGTGGCTGTAGGAGCCGATGCCGAGACGGTCGACGTGCTCACGGAAGTAGAGGTCCCGATCCTGGTGGCGGAGGATCGGCAGGCCGGCTTCGCTGAAGGCAGTGTTGCGGCCCACCAGTTCCGGGATCTGTCCGGTGCGCGCGTACTGGTGCGCCATCGGGACCAGAGGGAGCACCAGGCCGACCTGGCGGGCCAACCGGGCGCCCCAGAAGCCGGCGGCGCACACGACGATGTCGGCGGGGATGACCCCGTCGGCGGTTCGGACCCCGGTGACCCGTGCACCATCGTCGACGATGCCGAGGACCTCGGTGTGGGGCCGTAGCGTGGCGCCCCGCGCCTCCGCGCGACGGGCCTGCGCCTCGGCGGCGCGCAGCGCGTTGGCCAGACCGTCGGTCGGGGTGTGGAAGCCGCCGAGAATGCGGCGCTCGTCGACGAGAGGATGGAGGCGTCTACACTCCGACGGGGTCAGCAGCCGGCCGTCGATCCCCCACGCCTGCGCCCAGCCCGCCTTGCGATGCAGGTCGGCCCACCGTTCGGGCGTTGTGGCGACTTCGAGGCCGCCGACCGGGTTGAACGACCAGCCCTCGGGGTGGTCGAGCGCCGTGAACTTCTCGACGGTGTACCTGGCGAACGCGCTCATCGTCTTGGACGGGTTGGTCTGGAACACCAGGCCGGGGGCGTGGGATGTGGAGCCGCCGGTGGCGAACAACGGGCCGCGATCGACGACGGTGACGTCCGTCCACCCGCGGGCGGTCAGCTCATCGGCCAGGGACGTGCCGACGATCCCGGCTCCGATCACGACGACGTGGGGCATGGGGCAACCGCTCCGAATTCGACTGTGTGGAAGTGTTGCGTATCCCGCAACTCGATGCGTTATTCGCAACAAAATCATCCACCGTCCGCCCACGATGCGCAAGACGGACACGCGGATGCGTCGGCTGTCGGTGCCCGTTCGCATACTGCCGGGAGAAAGGAGGCCTTCGAGATGTACCCCAGCACAGGCACAGGCACAGGCACAGGCACAGGCACAGGCACCGGCACCGCTTCGCACGATTCGTCAACCGATGATGACAACCCGTCAACAATCGATGACGAATTCGAAGGAAGGACCGACCGGCCGAAACCCTGGTGGGAAGACCACCCCGACATCCAAGCCATGGTCGCCCGCACCGAACGCGAGATCTTCGGCGGCCCCTACGACGAGATGTACCCCGGCACCGGCACCGGCAGCGGCAGCGGCAGCGGCACCAGCACCGCTTCGCACAGTTCGTCAACCGATGCTGACAACCCGTCAACAATCGATGACGAATTTCCGACGATGTCGCGCGCTGCGGCAGCTCGCCAGCTCCGCCATGCCCGCGAAGAACTCGAGCGGGCACGGACACGCTACGACAACGCCGTCATCACCGCCCGATCAGCCGGCTTGTCGTGGGGCCAGATCGGCAACATGCTCGGCGTCGCACGTCAGCAGCTCCACCGTCGCTACCGCGGCGCGGCCGATTAGGACGTTTCAGCACCTTCCGGCGAACCGGTGGCGGCAGCCGAATCAGACTGCGGCAGTAGCGCTTCCAACGCAGGACCGGTGATGCGCCGGAACGCCCGGCGCGGCCGGTTGGCGTCGAGGATCGCGACTTCCAGCGTGGACGGGCCGAGCTTGCGCGGCTCGACGTTGCTGTCACCGCTGGACTCCAGCGCCTTGACCGCAACCTTGACCGCATCACCCAGCTCGAGGTTCTCCTTGTAGGAGTCATTGAGTGCGGTGATGATCGGCTCGGTCGTGCCGCCCATCACGACGAAATGCGGCTCGTCGGCGATGGAGCCGTCGTAGGTGATGCGGTACAGCTCGGGCGCTTTGGTCTCCCCGTAGTGCGCGACCTCGGCGACACACAGCTCGACCTCGTAGGGCTTGGCCTGCTCGGTGAAGATGGTGCCCAACGTCTGGGCGTAAATGTTGGCCAGCTGCCTGCCCGTCACATCGCGGCGCGCGTACGCATAGCCCTGCGTGTCGGCGAACTGGATTCCGCCGCGACGCAGGTTGTTGAACTCGTTGAACCGGCCCACCGCGGCGAAGCCGATCCGGTCGTAGAGCTCACTGACCTTCTGCAGCGATCTCGACGGGTTCTCCGCGACGAACAGCACGCCGCCGGAGTACGCGAGCGCGACGACACTGCGGCCCCGGGAGATACCTTTGCGAGCGAGCTCCGAACGCTCGCGCATCGCCTGCTCGGGCGAGATGAAATACGGGAAGCTCACGAATCTCCTCGCGCATCGGCGCCGTGGTGCGCATCAGGGCCGAATGTGTCACTGCGGGAACGACTTTCGATGATCCCGCGGGCGAGTTCGGCGATGCGCGACTCGGGCACATCCTCGGCTCCGTCCGCACCGATCACCACCGCGGTCGGGTAGATGCCCCGTACCAGATCGGGTCCGCCGGTCGCGGAGTCGTCGTCGGCGGCGTCGTACAGCGCCTCGATCGCCACGCGCAATCCCGAATCAGCATCTCCCACTTGGGAATACAACTTCTTCATCGACGACTTCGCGAAGATCGAACCGGAGCCGACCGACTGGTAGCCCTCCTCCTCGAGGTTCCAGCCGCCCGCCGCGTCGAACGACACGATCCGGCCGGCTCCCGAGGGGTTCGGGTCGTCGAGGTCGTAGCCGGCCAGCAGCGGCAGCGCGATGAAACCCTGAAGGGCGGCACCGAGGTTGCCCCGCACCATCGTCGCCAGCCGGTTCACCTTGCCGGTGAAGGTCAGCGGAACGCCTTCGAGCTTCTCGTAGTGCTCGAGCTCCACCGCGTACAGCCGCGCGAACTCCACCGCGATCGCCGCGGTGCCGGCGATGCCGGTGACGGTGTAGTCGTCGGTGATGTACACCTTCTGAACGTCACGGCTGGCGATCATGTTGCCCTGCGTGGCGCGGCGGTCACCCGCCATCACGACCCCGCCGGGGAACTTCAGCGCGACGATGGTGGTGCCGTGCGGCAGCGCCGCCGAGGCTGCGGGCTCCGGAGCGACGCCGGAGTGCTGGAACGGCAGGAGTTCAGGCGCCTGACGGCGCAGCAGTTCGGAAAAGGACGACAGATTGACGGGTACCGACGGTGCCCCCGGAAGGGGCGAGGGGAAGGCCAGCTGATCTCGGTGCGACCAGGTCACTGTCCACCTTTCTGCACGTATGCACGCACGAAGTCCTCGGCGTTCTCCTCCAGGACGTCGTCGATCTCGTCGAGCAGGTCGTCGGTCTCCTCAGCCAGCTTCTCGCGACGCTCCTGCCCGGCGGCCGTGCTGCCGGTGAGGTCGTCGTCCTCGCCGCCACCACCACCGCGCTTGGTCTGCTCCTGAGCCATCGCTGCCTCCTGCGTGTCTGTTCATGCCACGAGCGCACTCGGTCCTGCCCGCTGGTTCCTCCACACTACCGGTCAGGCGCCGGAATGCCGGGGATAGCGGGTCAGGTCGTCAGTTGCTCGACGAGTTCGACGGCGCTGTTCACGGAGTCGAGCAGCGCGCCGACGTGGGACTTGCTGCCCCGCAGCGGCTCGAGGGTGGGAATCCGCACCAGCGAGTCGCCGCCGAGGTCGAAGATCACCGAGTCCCAGCTCGCGGCCGCGATGTCGGCGCCGAACCGGCGCAGGCACTCCCCGCGGAAGTATGCGCGGGTGTCCGTCGGCGGGTTGTCCACGGCGTCGAGGACCTGTTGCTCGGTGACCAGACGCTTCATCGAGCCGCGTGCCACCAGACGGTTGTAGAGCCCCTTGTCGAGCCGCACGTCGGAGTACTGCAGATCGACCAGATGCAGACGCGGCGCATTCCAGGTGAGGTTCTCCCGGTTGCGGAAACCCTCGAGAAGCCGCAGTTTGGCGGGCCAGTCGAGCAGGTCGGCGCATTCCATCGGATCCCGCTCGAGCAGATCGAGTATGTGCGCCCAGGTCTCGAGGACGTGGGACGCACGCGGATCGGGGTCGCGGCTGTCGACCAGCTTGGCGACCCGGTCGAGATAGATCCGTTGCAGCGCCAGGCCGGTCAGCTCCCGCCCGTCGGCGAGCGCCACCGTCGCCCGCAGCGACGGGTCGCGCGAGAGTACGTGCACCGCGTGCACGGGCCGCGCCAGCGCCAGGTCCGACAGGTCGGCCCCGATCTGCGGGCCCTCCTCGATCAGGTCGAGCACCAGCGAGGTGGTGCCGAGCTTCAGATACGTGGACGTCTCGGCCAGGTTGGCGTCACCGATGATGACGTGCAGCCGCCGGTACTTGTCGGCGTCGGCGTGCGGCTCGTCGCGCGTGTTGATGATGCCGCGCTTGAGCGTGGTCTCCAGGCCGACCTCGACCTCGATGTAATCGGACCGCTGAGACAGCTGGAAGCCCGGCTCGTCCCCGGAGGCACCGATGCCCACGCGGCCCGAACCGGTGACCACCTGCCGGGACACCAGGAACGGCGTCAGGCCGGCGATCACCGCCGAGAACGGGGTCTGCCGCGACATCAGGTAGTTCTCGTGCGAGCCGTAGGACGCACCCTTGCCGTCGACGTTGTTCTTGTACAGCTGCAGCTTCGCCGCACCGGGGACGCTGGCGACGTGACGGGCCGCGGCCTCCATGACCCGTTCCCCCGCCTTGTCCCAGATCACCGCATCCATCGGGTCGGTGCACTCGGGGGCCGAGTACTCCGGGTGGGCGTGGTCGACATAGAGCCGGGCGCCGTTGGTGAGGATCATGTTGGCCGCGCCGACCTCGTCGGCGTCCACCACCGGCGGCGGTCCCGACGAGCGGCTCAGGTCGAACCCCCGGGCGTCTCGCAGCGGCGATTCCACCTCGTAGTCCCACCGGGTGCGCTTGGCGCGCTGGATGCCCGCGGCGGCGGCATAGGCCAGCACCGCCTGGGTCGACGTCAGAATCGGATTCGCTGTCGGATCGGACGGCGAGGAGATGCCGTACTCGACCTCCGTTCCGATGATCCGTTGCATACAAACCAGCCTAAACGTGTAGCGGAACCCGCTTCACGCCAGGCGGGGTCGAACACCCGCCCGGCGGCGATCGGCGTGGTGAGATTGAGCCATGAAACCGGCGTCCGCGCAACGCCTGGAGGCCGAACGCTGGTTCCTCGAGCGCGGCCTTCCCGCGGTGCTGCGGCCGGGCAGCCTGGCCCGTCGCGTGTGGACTCGCTCCGCGCCGGCGCTGGCGGCGTTCGCGACGGCGATGGCGTTCTCGATTCTGGTCGTCAAGATCACCGGCAAGCACACCGTCGACATCAACGGCGCACCCACCCGGACCGAGTGGTTCGTGCTGGCGGTCGTGGTGCTGCTGCTGCCCAGCGCCTCGGTCGTGGGCTGGCTGGTGTCGCGCACCGAGGACCGGGTGCGCGCTGGGGTGTCGGCGGTGGCGATCGCTGTCGCCGCGGCGGGCGCGGTGTTCGGTGGGCCGAGCGCATCGCTGGCCGTCGACGCGATCGTCGAGGTCGTGATCGTGGTCGTCATCTTCGGTTGCACCGCAACGGGAATCGGCGCGATCCTGGGCTGGGCCGTGCGGATGACGCTGACGAACCTCGCCTCGGTCGGAAACCTGCTTCTGGGCGCGCTGCCCGTGATGCTGCTGACCGTGCTGGTGTTCTTCAACGGGCCGGTGTGGACGATGGCGGCCACCGTCAGCCGCGGCAGGCTGTGGCTGGGCCTGTGGTTCCTGCTGACGGTCGCGGTGACGTTCCTGGCGTCGAGCACCCTGGGCCGGGTCCGCCCCATCCTGCAGCCGGAGGCCAAGCAGCCCGAGGACGCCCAGCAACTGATCGGGACACCGTTCGAGTCGATGCCCGATCGCCCCCGCCGGGTGAAGCTGTCGAAAGCCGAACGCGCGAACGTGGTGTTCGTGCTCGCGCTGTCCCAGATCGTGCAACTGCTGACGGTGTCGGCGGTGACCGGCCTGCTGTTCTTGCTGCTCGGGTTGATCCTGATCAGTCCGGACCTGCTGGCGAAGCTGACAAACGGCGGTTCCGGCGACGGACAGTTCCTGACCATGACGCTGCCGATCCCGCAGGCGCTCATCCAGATCACGATGTTCCTGACGGCGCTGACATTCATGTACATGGCCGCGCGCGCAGTCGCCGACCAGGACTACCGTGCGCAGTATGTCGATCCGCTGATCGAGGATCTCCGCCTGACCCTGGTGGCGCGCGATCGCTACCGCACCGCGACGGCGACCACCTGACAACGAGGAGCTGGGGTCTATGGCACCGACGCAGATGCGCGGCAAGCGGTATGGCGAGGTGTTGCTCGTCAGCGTCGGACCGGACGGACCTCAGGCCACCGTGTACAACACGTTCGGCCTCAACGACTGCCCGCCGGAGCTGTGGTCACGTCTCGATGCCGAGGTGCTGGCCAAAGACCACGGGGCGGCCGCCGCGCTGCTCAACGGTCCGCGCTACTGGCTGATGGACAGCATCGAAAAGGACATGGGCACCCAGCCCGAGGTGGCGACGTTCGGTGGTCTCGACATGCTGCGGCAGGCGACGGTGAACCTGACGTCGATGAACCCGGCGCCGTATCTGCCGAACACGGTGAACCGCAATGCCGTCTTCGTATTCGAGGCAGGCAAACCCGTTTTCGAACTCCTCGCCCCCGACGGCAACCGCTGGGTGATGCAGACCTGGAGCCAGGTCGTCGACGCGGCGCTGGCCTACGACGACCTGCCCGGCCTGGCGGCGCGTCTGCGACTGCCCGAAGGTTGGCACTATCAGCCCCGCACCCTCGACGAGGAGCTGCGCATCGACACCAGCAGTCAGGCCGCCCAGGTACTTCAGGACGACCTGACCAACAGCTACTCGCTGCTGGCGGAGAACACCTGACGGAACTTGCCGCTTCGCCGGTCGGCCGCTGGGGATCGCGGCGAGAGCCCCACCTGGATCGAGGCGAGGCCCTGGCCTGCGAGGAAGTCCTGCAGCCGGTCGTGCACGGCCTGCCACACCGCGGCCGGGTCGGCCCCGGTCTGCGGTTGAAGTCGCACCTGCAGCGTCCGCGGGCCTGTGCGGACGGCCTGAAACCGGCTCACACCCGGCGTCTCCTCCACGATCGTCCCGAGCGCCAGCGGCAGGACCCGGACCGATCGCCCGTCGGCCGATTCGAAGACGAGCAGGTCACCGGACCGGCCCTCCACGACGATCCCGGGCAGCCGGTTGCCGCACGCGCACGCCGCGGCGATCACCGTGACGCGGTCGCCGAGGTCGTAACGGATCAGGGGCTGGATCCGGTTGGCCAGATTCGTCACCAGCACGGTGTGGGATGTGACGCCGGCAGGGACCGGCCGGTGGTCCTCGTCGACCGGTTCGAACAGGAACCAGTCGCTGTTGATGTGGATCCGCCCTGCCGAACACTGTGCGCCCAAGGCGACGAACTCGGCCGATCCGTAACGGTTCTGCACGAGACAGTCGAAGGTCGACTCGATGTCGGTGCGGGCCGCGGTGGACAGATGCTCCCCCGCCGTGATCGCCAGTACCGGCCGGATGTTCAGCCGGCCGGCCCGTTGCTCGGCCGCGAGCAGTGTCAGTGCCGTCGGGTAGCCCTCCAGCACCGTCGGCTGGAAATCATCGAGTTCTGCCACGAGATCCGGGACGGGTCGCAGCACCGAGAACACCCGCAGCCGGCGGGCGAGCGCCGGGTGGCGTCGTCGGGCGCTTTCCAGCGCGGCGGCCGCACCGAAGTGGCCGCCTCCCGCGAAGAGTGCAGCCACCCGCAGCCCGCGTCGTGCCACCCCACCCAGGACGTGCCGGGCGGTCACGGTGTGCCATTCGCCGCGGCGTCCAACCAGTGACAACAGAGCCCACGAGGGGCCGTCGTGCACGATGACGCCTGGTTCTCCGGTCGTTCCGGATGTCGTGACGACGTGATACCGGCCGAGATACGGCGCTCCCGCCAGCGAGGCGTCGGCCAGGAAGTCACGCCGCAGCGCGTCGATGGTGACGTCGGGGTCGGTCACCCAGTCGTCGAAGTGATCCATGAGCTCGCGCTTGGCGGTCACGGGAAGCGACCTCACATTGACCGGCCCGGGTTCCACGTTGCGGTACAGGTGCCGGTAGTAGGGCGACGCCGTGCGGGCGTGGTGCACCAGCGCGTCGAGCCTCGTGCGCTGACGGTCCGCGATGGCTGTCCCGTCACCGCGGCGGAACCGCCACGCCTCCCAGGCCATGTTCAGCAGGTCGAGGCGCTCGGACACGGGCGCTCAGAGTTTGTAGCCGATGGCGCGCAACAGGTTGCGCCGGTCCGCGACGTCTTCGCCGGTCTCCGCCCCCAGCGGCGGCTCGCCGTCGACCACACCGACGATGCCGCGGCCCAGAGAGGTCACCGCGAGTACGACCTGCACGGGATTGGCTGTGGCGCAGTAGATTCCGCAGACCTCGGGGATCGCCTTGATCGGATTGAGCACGTTGACGGGAAAGCCCTCACGCAGGAAGATCACGAAACAGTGCCCGGCGCCGATCGCCAGTGCGTTGCGGGTGGCCAGCTCGACCAGCTCGGGATCGTTGCCCGACCGCCGCACCAACCGCGGCCCCGACGCTTCACAGAACGCCAGACCGAACCGCAGCGCTGCGCTGACCCCGACCAGGGCCTCGTGCAGGTCCTCGACGGTCTTGATGAAGTGCGCCTGACCGACGATCACGTTGAGGTCGTCCGGCTTGTCGACGGACACCACATCCCAGGACAGCGACGGCGCGGTCACATGACCATGCTGCCACCGTCGCCGCCCCGGCTGAAGCGTATTGCCGCTACAGGTACTGGCCCAGGTTGGACTCGGTGTCGATCGCCCGGCTGGCCGACGAACTCTTGCCGGTGACGAGCGTGCGGATGTAGACGATCCGCTCGCCCTTCTTGCCCGAGATGCGGGCCCAGTCGTCGGGATTGGTGGTGTTGGGCAGGTCCTCGTTCTCGGCGAACTCGTCGACGATCGAGTCGAGCAGGTGCTGGATCCGCAGGCCCGCCTGGCCCGTTTCCAGCACGGACTTGATCGCGTACTTCTTGGCCCGGTCGACGACGTTCTGGATCATCGCCCCGGAGTTGAAGTCCTTGAAGTACATGACTTCCTTGTCACCGTTGGCGTAGGTGACCTCCAGGAACCGGTTGTCGTCGATCTCGGCGTACATCCGGTCGACGACCTTCTCGATCATCGCCTTGATCGTCAGCGAGCGGTCGCCGCCGAACTCGGCGAGGTCGTCGGTGTGCACCGGCAGGGCCTCGGTGAGGTACTTGCTGAAGATGTCCTGCGCGGACTCGGCATCCGGCCGCTCGATCTTGATCTTGACGTCCAGGCGGCCGGGCCGCAGGATCGCCGGATCGATCATGTCCTCGCGGTTGGAGGCGCCGATCACGATGACGTTCTCGAGTCCCTCCACACCGTCGATCTCGCTGAGCAGCTGCGGCACCACGGTCGTCTCGACGTCGGAGCTGACGCCGGTGCCGCGGGTACGGAAGATCGAGTCCATCTCGTCGAAGAACACGATCACCGGGGTGCCCTCGGAGGCCTTCTCGCGGGCCCGCTGGAAGATCAGCCGGATGTGCCGCTCGGTCTCACCGACGAACTTGTTCAGCAGCTCGGGGCCCTTGATGTTGAGAAAGTAGCTCTTGGCCTCACGGGCGTCGTCCCCGCGGACCTCGGCCATCTTCTTGGCCAGCGAGTTGGCGACGGCCTTGGCGATCAGAGTCTTGCCGCAACCGGGCGGACCGTAGAGCAGAACGCCCTTGGGCGGCCGCAGCGAGTATTCCCGGTAGAGCTCCTTGTGCAGGAACGGCAGCTCGACGGCATCTCGGATCTGCTCGATCTGCCGGCCCAGCCCGCCGATGTCGTTGTAGCTGACGTCGGGCACCTCTTCGAGCACGAGGTCTTCGACCTCGGCCTTGGGGATGCGCTCGAACGCGTAGCCGGCCTTGGTGTCGACCAACAGCGAGTCGCCGGGGCGCAGCTTGCGTGGCCGTCCGTCGTCGAAATCGTCCTCGACTTCGGTCTCGGGCAGGAGCTCGGCGGCCACCAGCGGCTCGGCGAGCCAGACGATCCGCTCCTCGTCGGCATGGCCGACCACCAGCGCCCGGTGGCCGTCGGCGAGGATCTCGCGCAGCGTGCTGATCTCACCGACGGACTCGAAGTGACCGGCCTCGACGACGGTCAGCGCCTCGTTGAGGCGCACCGTCTGGCCCTTCTTCAGTTCTTTGGTGTCGATGTTCGGGGAGCACGTCAGCCGCATCTTGCGTCCCGAGGTGAACACGTCGACCGTCTCGTCGTCCTGCACGGAGAGCAGCACGCCGTAGCCGCTGGGCGGTTGGCCGAGCCGGTCGACTTCCTCTCGCAGAGCGAGCAATTGCTGCCGCGCTTCCTTGAGCGTGTCCATCAGTTTGGCGTTGCGGGCGGCGAGCGAGTCGATGCGCGCCTCCAGCTGATGCACATCACGGGCACTGCGCAGTCCGCTCTGCGGACCTACCACACCCTCGAGCTGCTCCCGGAGGACGGCAGCTTCACGGCGCAGGTGTTCCAGTTCTGCAGCATCCTCGCTGGAGAGATGACTATCAGAGGATGTCCCAAAGACTTCAGAGGCTTCAGAACGCTCGGACTCACTCATGTTGCGCTCCTTTCCCACACCGGATGTTGGTGCGGTAACAACTTCAACGCTACCGGCGATTCAGTCATTGTGTGTGCTGTAGGAATTCGACACACCAGCAACACTGTTAACCTCTGAAGATCAGTCGGCCTTACGGAAGGACAGCCGTGACCCTGAAAACCCTCGTCACCAGCCTGACTGCTGGGGCGGCAGCCGCCGCAGTACTCGGCGGCGCCGCAGCGGGTGTGACCTCAATTGCAGCCGGCGCAGGGATCGCCGCCGCATCTCCTGCGGTGTCGAACCTGCCCGAGTCGCCGGCGCCTGATCTTCAGGGCCCGCTGGTGTCGACGCTGGCGGCGCTGTCCGGACCGGGCTCTTTCGCCGGCACCAAGGGCAGTTACATCCAGGGTGGTCTGGGCCGCATCGAGGCGCGCGTCGCCGACAGTGGATACGCCAACGCGGCGGCCAAGGGCTACTTCCCGCTCAGCTTCTCGATCAACAACATCGACGTCAACGGCCCGATCGCCACGGCGAGCGTCACCGCGACGGCGGCCTCGGGCGCCACGGCGACCCAGCCGCTGACGTTCATCGCCGGCCCCAGCCCGACCGGGTGGCAGCTGTCGAAGGACTCGGCGCTGTCGCTGATGAACTCGGTGGGCTGATAATCCCGGTTCTTACCGATCCATGACGCTGGTGCGTCGCACCGTCTTGGTCCGTAGCGCCGTCGCAGCGGTGGCGGCGCTCGGACTGAGCGGGTGCACGCATTCGGCGCCCCCGCCCGCGGCACCCACCGTCGAGACGTCTCCCGCCCCGTCGGTGGGCATGCCCGCGCCCAGTCCGCCCGCGCCGGGCGGACCTCCGTTGCCGCCCGACGCCGCGCTGATCGATGTGATGAATCGGTTGGCCGACCCCGGCGTCCCGGGCGAGCAGAAGATCCCGTTGATCGCGAACGGCACGGCGGTGGAAGCAACCGGCCTCGACCGCTTCACGGGCGCCCTGCGGGACAACGGCTCCTATCCGTTGACCTTCGAGGCGCGCGACCTGGCCTGGTCGCAGACCCAGCCGGGCGACGTCGTCGCAACGGTGGTCATCCGCACCGCCAACCCACAGACCGGTGCGTTCACGTATCCGATGCAATTCGCCCCGGCGGGGCCCGCCTGGCAGTTGACGCGTGAGAGCGCCGACCAGTGGCTGGATCTGAACGCTCCTCCCGCGTCCACTCCAGAGGCTCCGCCGCCCCCTCCGCCTCCCGCGCCCGCGCCCGAACTCCCGCCGCCGGGCCCCGCGCCCGAGACTCCGCCGCCCCCCGCCCCCGCGCCTCCCGCACCGCCGACACCCTGATCGATGTGGATCGGCTGGCTGGAGTTCGATCTGCTCCTGGGTGACGTGCGATCGCTGAAGCAGAAGCGCTCGGCCGTTCGCCCGTTGATCGCCGAACTGGCCCGCAAGTTCGCCGTATCGGCCGCCGAGACCGGGTGCCACGAGTTGTACCGCCGTGCGGGTATCGGCATCGCGATCGTCTCGCCCGACCAGGCCCACGCGGTCTCGGTGCTCGACGCCGCGGAACGGCTGGTGGCTGCGCGCCCGGAGTTCGAGTTGCTGTCGACACGGCGCGGGTTGCGCCGCAGCACCGACGATTAGACCCGCGGACGACTCAGACCGTCGGACGCTTCTTGCGCAACGGGATCGGCGCCACCGCGCCCGGCGCCAGTTTGCGTGCGGTGATCAGGAAGGCGGTGTGGCCGCGCATCGAGTGCTCGGGACGCACTGCCAGACCGACGACGTGCCAGCCGCGCTGCATGCTCTCCCACGCCCGCGGTTCGGTCCAGCACTGCTGTTCGCGCAGCGCCTCCACGGTCTTGGACAGCTGGGTGACCGTGGCGACATAGATGATGAGGACTCCGCCGGCGACGAGCGCGTTTCCCACCGCGCCGAGCACATCCCACGGGGCCAGCATGTCGAGGACGACACGATCGACCTCGGGCCCGGCGTAGTCGGCGACATCGGCGGTCACCAGCTCCCAGTTCGCCGGCTTCTCGCCGAAGAAGGTGGTGACGTTGCGCAACGCGTGCTCGGCGTGGTCCTCACGCAGCTCGTACGACGTCACCCGGCCGTCCGGTCCCACGGCACGCACCAGCGAACACGTCAGCGCCCCGGAGCCCGCGCCCGCCTCCAGCACGCGCGCCCCCGGGAAGATGTCGCCCTCGTGGACGATCTGCGCCGCGTCCTTCGGATACACGACCTGAGCCCCGCGCGGCATGGACATCACGTAGTCGACGAGCAGGGGCCGCAGCACCAGAAACTGATCACCGTTCGTCGAGCGGATCACACTGCCCTCGGGCAGCCCGACCACGTCGTCGAGCGCGATGATGCCGCGATGGGTGTGGAACTCTCCGCCGGGCTTGAGGACCATCGTGTAGCGCCTGCCCTTGGCGTCGGTGAGTTGCACGCGGTCACCCACGGCGAACGGACCGGTTCTGCGCACAGCTGTTCAGCCTGCCAGTCAACGCGCCACGGTTGACGCCCGGGTTGCCCGGATCTGTCCGACCGACGTTTTAGGGTGATTGCATGAGCGAGCCGACGGACGGTGGCGGACGGGGACAGCGCGTACGGCGCCCCGCGCTGTCCCCGTCGCGCGCGAGCGATTTCAAGCAGTGCCCGCTGCTCTACCGGTTCCGGGCCATCGACCGGCTGCCCGAGCCGTCGTCGGCAGCGCAGCTGCGCGGCTCGGTGGTGCATGCCGCACTCGAACAGCTCTATGCGCTGCCCGCCCCCGAACGCGTCCCCGAGACGGCCCTCTCGCTGGTGGCGCCGGCATGGGACCGGGTGATCGCCGAGCAACCCCTGCTGGCCACCGACATCGAGCCGGCCCTGCGGGCCGACCTCCTCGAGGAGGCGCGGGCGCTGTTGTCGGGCTACTACCGGCTGGAGGACCCCACCCGGTTCGACCCGCAGAGTTGCGAGCAACGCGTGGAAGTGGAGCTGGCCGACGGCACGCTGCTGCGCGGATTCGTCGACCGCATCGACGTCGCACCGACCGGGGAACTGCGCGTGGTCGACTACAAGACCGGCAAGGCCCCGCCGGAAGCGCGGGCGCTGGCCGAGTTCAAGGCGATGTTCCAGATGAAGTTCTACGCGGTGGCGCTGCTGCGCTCCCGCGGCGTGCTGCCCACCCGGCTGCGGCTGCTCTACCTCGCCGACAGCCAGGTACTCGACTACACACCCGACCTCGACGAACTGGTGCGGTTCGAGAAGACCCTGATGGCGATCTGGCGTGCCATCCAATCGGCCGGCGCCACAGGCGATTTCCGCCCACGCCCGTCGCGGCTGTGCGACTGGTGCGCCCACCGGACGGTCTGCCCCGTCTTCGGTGGCACTCCCCCGCCGTACCCGGGGTGGCCCGAAGTGCTCGATGACGGCGATGCCGACGCCGTGCTACGCACCCGGGAGCCTGCTGCGTGATCGAGTGCCTCTTCCACCGGCGGGGCGGCGACGGCGAGTTCGAGGTCTTCGAGTCGACCGACGGCACCCGGAGCAATTGGGATCCGCAGATCCAGCACGGGTCACCACCGCTGGCGCTGCTGACCAAGGCCATCGAAGAACGGTCCGCCGGCACCGGCCTACGCATCGGCCGACTCACCCTGGACATCCTCGGCGCGATACCCGTTGCGCCCGTGCGGGTCCGGGCCTGGGTGGATCGCCCGGGCGCCCGCATCTCGATGATCGCCGCCGAAATGCTCGCCGACCGCCCCGACGGAAGCCGCCGGCCCGTCGCGCGCGTCACCGCGTGGCTGCTCGCGCCCAGCGACACCAGCGACGTGGTCACCGACCGCTATCCGCCACTCGTGGAGGGCAAGGCGGCGAGCGTGGCCCATGCCTGGGAGGGCGCGCCGGGTTACCTGGAGACCGTGAGCTGGCGCAGGCAGGTCGCCCCAGACCGTCTTGGCGAATCAGCCGTCGTCTGGCTGAGCCCCCTTGTCCCCCTCGTCGACTCCGAGCCGACGACGGCACTGCAGCGGCTGGCGATGGTGGTCGACTCGGCCAACGGCATCGGCGCCGCGCTGGACCCACAGCAGTTCCTCTTCATGAACACCGACACCGCCGTGCACCTGCACCGGCTGCCTCGGGGCAGCGACTTCGCGTTACGTGCGAGAGGGTCGATCGGGCCCGACGGCATCGGCGTGACGACAGCCGAGATCTTCGATCGCGACGGCTTCATCGGCACCTGCGCGCAGACGCTGCTCGTGCAGCGACGCGTCTGACCGCTGCCGCGAGATCCGCCGGGTCACAGGCCGTCGCGATCCACCGCGTCGTCGCGTGTGGGTCGAGAATCATCGTCGCGACGTCTCGGCGACTGCTGCAGCGACATCAGCAACAAGATCCCGAGAAGCCCGAAGATGACGAGACCAGCGGCCAGGTCCGTCCACGCGAAGGGGTAGAACGCACCGTCGATCGAGAGCACCAGCACCGTCTCGACAGCCCCGAACAGCAGGAAGAAGATACCCACCAGAAGCGGTGCGGCGAAGCGTCTCTTGCGGTGCAACTCGGTCCGGCGCAATTCGACCATCAACGTGAGCAACAGGACCGGGAGAACCTGCGCCAGCGTCGCGGCGGTCGGGCCGTCGATCAGCACGACTCTGAAGTGGGTGAGGTCAGTCATCGCCGCTCAACGTTAGAGCCCTTCGTCGCCGTCGCCATGGTCGTTCAGGTGTTCTTCCAGTGAATGCACAGTGGCCGTTCCGGCGTGGGAATAACGGCCGTGGCCGACCCTGTTGGCTCGACCATGAAGGCCTTCACGGATCAGGAACGGCAGAGTTTCCTCGCGGGCAAGCACGTCGGCGTGCTGGCGGTGGCGGCATCGAACGGTAGGCCGCCGGCCGGCGTTCCGATCTGGTACGACTACATCGACGGGCACATCCGGATCAACACGGGGGCCTCGTCGCGGAAGGCCCGGCTCATCGAGCAAGCCGGTGCGGTGACGCTGGTCGTCCAGCGGGAGGATCCGCCCTACCAGTACGTCGTCGTCGAGGGCACGGTCGTCGAGACCACCAGCCCCGCGCCGCTGGACGCCCGCGAAGCCATCGCCATCCGCTACCTCGGCGAGAAAGACGGACGCGCGTTCGTGCAGGGTATGGGCGACGTGGGGAGCGTGTTGTTCACTATTCGTCCCGACCGCTGGATCAGTGCGGACTACTCCGAGGACAGCTGAACCTCTGCACCGTGGCGCTGCAGTGGTTTTCGCGGCATCATCGGGATCTCGAGCATCACCGGCGACCGATGGGCGTGGCAGAGACGCGCCTCATCCGGCACGGCACAAGGCAACCGCCGTGATGTCATCACCGTCGAGCACGTCGCCCGCATCAGCGCACAAGGAGTCCACCACCGCCTGTGGGCTCATCCCATCCCGCTTGGCGCATCGAGCGATCGCCTCTTCGAGGCCCTCCAACGAACCGCCCCACCGATCCATAACGCCGTCACTGACGAGCAGGATCATGTCCCCGGGGGCCAGGCTGTCGTACAGTTCTCGCCACCGGTCGCCCAGCCCCAACGGCATATCGTCGGACACCAGCCGCTCGACTCGGCCGGAACCGGTCCGGACAACGAAGTGCAGCCCGTGACCCGCGTCGGTGAATCGGAAGTCGCCAGACTCCATGTCGACCAGAACGTAAGCGAGCGTGACGAATGCGCTGATGCGGCGCAGATCTGCGTCGAGGATATTCGCGGCGCGATTGACCACGTCTGACGGGCTGGTCGCGGGGTCGTGAGACCGCAGCGCGGCGCGTGTCGCGGCGGCGAGCATGCCTGCGTCCATGCCTTTACCCATGACGTCGCCGAGGCTGAGCACGATGGAAGGTTCATCCACACGTACGTCGTAGAAGTCGCCGCCGACCTGTCTGGCCGGAATGGTGAATGAGCCGAACATCCAACCCGGGATCGCCGGCAACGCGCTCGGCAACAGCGCTCGTTGGACCTCAGCGGCCCGGTTCATTTCCTCCTGCTCGAGCTGACGTACTCGCTCCGCTTCGGTGACGTCGTGGAAGTGCAGCACGAACAGAGTTCCTTCGGGCCTCTCGCCGATGACTGCGACACTCATGTCCAGGGAGCGGCCGTCGGCCAGCTTGAGGGTCAGACGCGCATTTCCGTCAATGAGAGAATCGGCGACGGCCGACAGTCGGGCAGCGGCCTCCTCACCTATCAATGTGTCGAGCCGCGCCCCTTCTCGAAGCCCGGGCAGCAAGTCCTGTCCGGACGGGTTGGCGCGCTCGACGTTCCATTGGGTGGAGCTTCGAACGACCATCAGCTTGCCGGCGACGGAGGAGTTGAAACTCTTGCGGAACAACTCCTCGCTGTCGTACAGCCGCGATGACATGTCCCGCTCGGCGCCCACCACGAGCGACAGCGTGAGGAACACCGCCACCATCGATACCTGAAAAACCTGTAGTAAGACGGTCCCCGTTCGTGCACCGAGGTAGTCGAAGGCGAACGGACCCATACCGTGCGCACTGCCGGCTGCCGCAATGGTCGTCACGCCGACCATGAGTACGGACAGCAGTCGGGTCGAGAGCCGAAGCGCCGCACCCACTATGGGTAGGAATGTCAGGAATGCCAACGGCAACGTGTCGCCGAACAGAAATACGCCGGTAGCGACTGCCAGGCTCGCGACAACGTGTGACGCCGCTTCTGCATAGCCCGCCGGTTGTCTCCGGCGGGGCGGCGCCATGAACAGGGGGGTGAGGAGCGCCATTCCCGCCACATGCTTCAGCAGACCGGTCTCGAGCGTTTCCAGCGCTGTCGCGGGGTTTGCAAAGAGGAAAAAGGCAACGGAGGCGGTCAGTCCGTAGAGCATCGACGCCACCACAGCGATCACAAGGAACTTGGCCAGATCGCCGGGTTTAGCGAAACGCGGTGAGCGATCGCGCCGACCCCGCAGCAGAAGTGTGCCCGCCGCCATCTCGAGGGCGGCGCCCGCTGACAGAAAGATCGCTAGCGGAGCCGGTCGCCCTGCCCAGAGTAAGACCAGCAGCGTCACCGCCGCGACCCCCACGGCGAGAATCCAGGTGTAGCGGCGCGGAAAGCGGATGCCCAGGCCGAGAGCAATTCCGGACGCTGGCCACAAGGCCGGTGTCGTCAGGCCCGCCGTTTGGGTTTTCATCGAGAGGGCCGCCACCACGGCCAGGACCACCAGAATGCCCACGATGAATGCGAGGTCTGTTATGCGCCAACCGATTACCCGCGGCCCCTGCGCCCCCTGCGCCTCGGGCGCTAGCTCCGCGCGCGACCGCGGGACACCCATTACCGGTCTCCGCGTCTTCGCCGCACACGCAATCCGGGCCCGAGCGCGTTCACTCTGACCGCAGCCGCTTCAGCGTCCAGTGATTGCCATCGCGGTCACGCGAATACGACAGCTCGTCGAGGACGCGGTGGGCGATCGCCAGGCCACGGCCGCCCTCCGACGCCTCATCGGGCATGGACACACTACTGAGATCGATGGGGGCAGGGTGGCCATCGTCGGTGAACGTGACGGCTATGGCGTCCGGCTGGACCTCCACGACCATGCGCAATCGCACCGGCTCTCCGTCACCTGAGTGCTCGATGATGTTCGTGCCGATCTCGCTGACGGCAAGCTCGATGCACATCTTGGCGTACTCGGAGACGTCTTCGTTCGCTAACGCCAGATCGAGTGTGCCCTGAATTTCCGCCAGCGTCTCGGAGCCGGTCACGGTCTCCATGGAGTGCTTAGTCATCAAAAGCGCTGTCCACGGATTCGTAGGCACGCAAAATCCGGTCCAGGTTGCTCAGTTCCAACACCGTGCAGACCTGCCGCGTGGGCGCAGCGATACGGAGATCGCCGCCCGCCTTACGAGCAATCTTCAATGCCGCGATCAACGCTCCCAGCCCCGAGGAGTCGATGAAGTCAGTGGTGCTCAGATCGACGACGATCCGGGCGCCGCCGCCGTCGACGATGTCATTCAGTTGCTTGCGCAACGTCGGGGCAGCGACCATGTTCAACCGTCCGGTTGGCTGAACCACCACGACACCGGACTCCGTTGTGCGAGCAGCGAAGTCGCTCAAGAAATGCTCCCTTCTCCTTTGTTGCCGCAGCCTGCACCCATCATCGCTCGAGTGAGATTCAAGGCCAAAGCCAGAGTCAGAGTAGTGCTTGTCAGCGACTTCGACCGTCGATTCAGGCCGAATGTCACGACATGGCGATGGCCATTGACGCACCGCGTTAGCAAATTGCCGCTCGCAGCCCTGGGAACTCGGCGGACCTACCAGCCGTTTCGTAGCGACATCAGTTGTTCTTCGACGGACCGACTCGTCGGATGAGGTAGCGGACAGTGCCGATCGCATTTGCGAATCCCGGAGTTGCTTTCATTGCGCCACCACCCGAGGCGGAAACCACAAGTTCCATTCGCAGAATACCTCCGGCTACTAGGATGCTGTCGTGGACGACGCCATGCCGTCAAACGGTGACGCGAGATCGCCAGCTATGGCGCGGCTTTCCGATGCCGAATTACGCGAACTCAAACAGGGACTGGTGGCGGCTGTCGTAGGGGCCGGTGTGGATGACGCCGCTTTGTCTGTGCTGATTCGACAACTCACCACCGATCCTGACGCGCTGAAACCCGTGGTTCAGCTTTCGCTGAACGATCCATCCCGATTAGCTGCGCTGAACAGTACGGGACTGATGGCAGGCGGCGCCGGGCGCACGCTCGATACGGTCGCCCTCCTGGCAGCAGAAGCTCTTGCGACGCCTTTTGTCGCAATCTCACTACTCGACGACAGCACGGAATTGCTCGCCGGGTTGAACGTCGACGACGGCGACTGCGAAAGAGTGCGTTCGGCGGACCTGTCGATCGGCAAGTTCACCGTGGCCACCGGTATTCCGTTCATCGTCGACGATGCAAAGGATCACCCTCTGCTGGCCGGTCATCCCACCGTGCTCAGCGGTGCGGTCGGGGCATACGCCGGCATTCCGATTTTCAGCGACGATGACGATGCGGTCGGGTCGATGTGCGCCTGGGACACTCACGCCGTCAACTGGACGGGCGGCCAGATACTCGTTCTGCAGGACATGGCCGACCTTGCGAGCGCAAAAATCTTCCGCCGACCGATATGACGAACACACCGACGGTGCCGGCGCAGACCGCACCTATCGGTACGACGCCGATCACCCCGGCGCCCGACACTGATGCGCAGAATCCTCGCTCGGCATCGGCCGGAATGATCCGTATCGGTCCGATCGGCACGGTCACCGCCGTCGCGATCGACATCCTCGCCGCGTCAGTGGCTCTCGCCTTGGGCGTGTGGTGGGCGTCGGCGACTGAAGAGATTCTTCCGTCGATATGGATGCTTGCGCTGTTCGTGCCCATTGTCGTTGCGTTATTCGGTGCGCAATCGCTTTACCGCCACAAACTGGGTCGCAACTTCATAGACGATCTCGGGCCGATCGAGGCCAACGTGGCACTCGCGGCCGTTCTCGTTCTGGTCATCATGACTCTCACGAGCCCGCCTCCCACCACCGGAGCCGTGATCTCGAAGACATGGCTGTGTGCCGCCGCAGTCATACCGCTGCCGCGCCTTCTCCACGCGATGATCCAGAAGCGGCTGAGAAGAAACCACTACTTCATGACGCCCACGCTCATCGTCGGCAGCGGAATAGTCGCCAACCGGATCATCGAACGATTGCAGACCTTTCCCGAGTACGGCCTGCAACCGATCGGCCTGCTCGACGCGAAAGATACTCTGACACAACGGAATGGAGCCCTGGAATCCGGTTGCCCGATTCCCGTGATCGGAACACCGGACTCCATCGCGGCGGCGATCAGGGCCACCGGCGCAGGGGCCGTCCTCATCGCATTCTCGTCGGTGAGAGACGAGCGCCTCCTGCGCGTGGTGCGCGTCGCTCACCGGCACAAAGTGCGGGTATGGGTGGTTCCCAGGATGTTCGACGCAGTCGGCAACCGAGCAGGCGTCGAGCACCTCGGCGGGTTGCCACTGTTGGCGCTACCCAACGCCGACCCGCACGGCGGGCAGTTCACCGTCAAACACATCATCGACCGTGTCGGGGCTGCCTTGGGATTGCTCGCCATCTCCCCTCTGCTTCTAACCCTGATCGTTCTGGTTCGTCTCAGCTCTCCGGGGCCCATCTTCTTCGGACAGGACAGGATCGGACGCGACGGAAGAGTGTTCCGATGCCTGAAGTTCCGCTCCATGCGACCGCCCGAGGCCGCCGACGCCGACTTCGAACTGAAGTCGAGGTCGGCTCCGGGCGGTATCGAGGGCGTCGACAGGCGTACGACCATCGGTAAATTGATGCGGTCGACCTCGCTGGACGAGCTGCCCCAACTGTTCAACGTTCTCAAGGGGGAAATGAGCCTCGTCGGCCCCCGCCCCGAACGGCCCGAATTCGTGGAGTTCTTCGAAATACAGATACATCGCTACGGCGAACGCCATCGTGTGAAGGCCGGCATGACCGGTTGGGCACAGGTGCATGGGCTCCGCGGCCAAACCTCGATCGCAGACCGGGTCGAGTGGGACAACTACTACATCGAGAATTGGTCACTCGCGTTGGATTTGAAGATCCTCGCGCTGACCGTCAAAGCCGTGCTGGCCGGCGCCGAATAACGGGGAGGCGCGACCACGCCATGGCGGCCGATGCTTTCGGCCCTCGTCGGCCAAGGGGTCCCGAACGGCCATCGATTCCCGTGCCCGGCACGCGCAGCCCGGGCGATGAGAACCGAGCAGAACCGGACCGCACACGACCGGCGTGGGATACCCGGTTCACAGGAGTCCCATTGTTAACATCCCGCCGTGCGAGATCTGCCGGATGTCATCAGTTCGGGGCGATCACGTCCCGTTTCGCGGCGTGACGCACTGCGCTTCGCCGCGGCCGCGTCGGCATTGGCCGGGTTGGGCACGGCAGCAGCGGGTCTGGGCGCGCCCACCGCATCGGCCGCGGCCCCCACGCTCATCGACTTCGCCGCCCGCCAGATCCCGGCGGAGTACATCCGGGCCGCGGGGCACTCCGGGGTGGTCAACTACGTCTCGCTCTCGCGGCCCGGATCGTCGTTCGGCGCCAAGCCGATCACGCTCCCCTACGCTCGGTCACTGACCGCCGCGGGGCTGGTCATCGTCAGCAATTACCAGTACGGCAAGCCGGGCGGCACGGCACCGTCGGACTTCACGCGCGGGTTCGCCGGCGGCGTCGCCGACGCTCGCACCGCCTGGCAGTTGCACACTGCGGCGGGAGGCGGCCGCAGCGCACCGATCTTCTTCACCGTTGACGAGGACATCGACCGCAACACCTGGAACACTGTGGCGCTGCAGTGGTTTCGCGGTATCAACTCGGTACTCGGAGCACAGCGCACCGGCGTCTACGGCGGTATCGACGTGTGCCAGTGGGCCGCTGCCGACAACGTCATCGGGATATCGAGCATCCCCGGCTACCGATGGGCCTGGCAGACGCGCGCCTGGTCCGGCAATCGGATCCACCCCGCCGCTGTGCTGTACCAGCGGGTGGTGGACACGGCGTCGAACCCCGGTCCGTTGGTCGGCGGGCTGCGAGTCGACGTCAACGACGTCATGGCCCGCGACTGCGGCCAGTGGAATCTCCACCCCTGAGGCCGCGAGCCGTCAGGAATGGAGCGCGTCGTCGATCGATGAGGAGTCGGGCGGGCCGACTGCTCCGACCGCCGGCGTGCCGAGCCTGGCGGCCAGCCACGGGAGCGCCGCCGCGAACCCGGCTTCGGCGAACGGCCAGTCGTGCTTGCCGACAGCCCTGGCCACCGTGCACGACATGTGGTTCACCCGCCCCAGCCGGCACAATCGCTCGGCCGCGTCCCACTCCTGACTCGCGCCCTTGCCGATGCTGACCGCGAACCAACCCGCGACATCGCGGTACGGTCCGTGCCGCTGGATCACCGTGGGGGTGTCGAAGGCCGCCCGCGCCGCGGAGTCACCGCCGAACAGCCGTGCCGTGGTCTGGACGTCGTTACCGGCGGCGGGGCTCAGGTCGCCGGCGATGTCGACGAACGTGGAGAACGTCTCGGGATGCCTCGCCGCGAGATTCACCGCACAGGTGCCGCCCATCGACCACCCCACAGCGCCCCACCGGCTGACGCCGAACTGGGCGGTCACGAACGGCACGATGTCCTTCACCAGGTGATCGTCGACGTTTCCGCGCGGACCGTTGACGCACTCGGTGTCGTTGCCGAAGGAGCCCCCCACGTCGGCGAACACCAGCACCGGCGCATACCCGTGGTGACGGGCGGCGAAGCGGTCGATCTCGGTGACGGTGTTGCCTTGCCGGATCCAGTCGGCCGGAGTGTTGAACTGGCCGGGGATCATCATCACCGCGGGCAGCGTCGGCGGCGGGTCGCTGGCGAACCAGGCCGGAGGAAGGTAGACGTATTCGGCGCGATGCTTGAATCCGGATGCGCTGCTGCCGACCCGCACGGCGATGACCGTGCCGTGCGCAGGCAGGGCGCGGCTTCGCCGCAGTGAACTCACCGTGGCCGGAGCCGCCTGGTCGGGCAGACTCGCGCCGGTCAGCTGCCCCCACGCCATCTGCGCTGTGGTGAAGTACCCGACGGACATGTTGAGCGTGATCCCGCAGCTGAGGACGGCCAGCGCGACGGCGATCAGCGAGAGCCCGCGCCGCCACCACTGCGTCGCGCGCCATCCGAGCACCGCGACGCCCACCGCGACACCGGTCAGACCGACCCAGACCCAGAACACGGGCAGTGCCGGATTATCGGCCATGCCCTCGTATTTGACGTACCACCGCAGGCCCAACACCGCGAGCACACCGACGACGATCGACACCGGCAGCCAGGCCAGGCGCCACCGCGCGGAACGCCATCCCACCGCGCACAGCAACGCCACCACCGCAACACCCTGAATCGCCACGGGGAGACACCCGTGCGCCAGCGAGAGGCCGTCGGCCAGCCGGGCCCCGTGCCCGTCACCCATGACCGCCCCCTCCGATGGGGACGGTGCGACCGGCGACGCTCATGTGAACAGAATGACACCGGCCGCGCAACCCTCCGCCGCGACCCCGCCGAGCGCCGAACAAGCTGGAGCCGCCGCAGTAGAAATATTTGATTGCGTCTATATAGACGTAATGGCATACTCGAGCCATGGACGTGTTCGAGGCGATCGCCGAGCCGAACCGGCGAACTCTGCTGGACCTCCTGGCGCAGGGCGAGCGCACCGCGGGGGAACTGGTCGCGACGCTGCCGGATCTGACACAGCCCACGGTGTCGCGGCACTTGCGGGTGCTGCGCGAGGTGGGCCTGGTCGAGGTACGGCCCGACGCTCAGCGGCGCATCTACGCCCTGCGCCCCGACGGCCTGGTGCCGATCGACGAATGGATCGACCGCTACCGGCGCTACTGGACCGGTCACCTCGACGCCCTGGAACGCCATCTGCATCGCACACACGGTGGTGAGCCCGTTGAGTGAGCGCGACGGGCGGATCAGCGTCGACGGTGAGCGCGCGGTGCTGCATTTCGAACGCCGCCTGCCCTTTCCGGTCGAGGCCGTCTGGGCGGCCATCACCGATCCGGCGCAGCGCCGGCTCTGGTTCGGCGAGACCGCGATCGACCCGCGCGAGGGCGGGTCCATCGACATGGTGGCCGACGGGCCGCCCCTGCCACCCGAACGAAAGCGGATGACCGGACGGATCCTGGTGTGGGATCCCCCGCATGTTCTCGAGCACGAGTGGAAGCAGCCGATCGTCGAAGACGGCGTCGTGCGCTACGAACTCGTCCCCGACCGCGACGGCACGCTCCTGCGGTTCAGCCACACCGGCCTCGGTCCGCGCATCGCCGGCGGCTTCCGCGGCGGCACGCACGCCTACCTCGACCGCCTCGAAGCCCATCTGGCCGGCGAGACCCTGCCCGACTGGACGGTTCGCCGTCTCGAGATCATCGAAAGCGAAAAACCATGACAGCCAACGCTTTGTCACGCCCCGCCGGTGTCGCCGTCGCCTACCACTCCGGCTTCGGGCATACCGCAACCCTCGCGAATGCCGTTGCGGCGGGCGCAGAAGCCACCGGTGCCGCGGTCAGCATGATCGCCGTGACCGGGATGTCCGATGCCGATTGGCACGTTCTCGACGACGCCGACGCCATCGTGTTCGGCAGCGCGACGTACATGGGCAACGTCTCGGCGGGATTCCAGGCGTTCGCCGAGAAGACCGGCAGGCGCTGCATGAACGGCACGTGGCGCGACAAGGTCGCCGCCGGCTTCACCAACTCCGGTGCCAAGAACGGCGACAAGATGCACACCTTGATGTCGCTGGCCGTGTTCGCCGCCCAGCACCACATGCACTGGGTGAATCTCGGATTGGGAGCGGGCTGGAACAGTTCGGCCGGCAGCGAGTACGACATGAACCGCCTCGGCTTCTGGTTGGGCGCCGGCGCGGCCACCGACGTCGACGTCGAGGCCGAGCAGGTCCACCGCGCCGACCTCGCGACCTGCCGGCACCTCGGCCAACGGGTGGCCGAGGTGACTCGTCAGCTGGTCGCCGGACGCGCGGTCACTGCCGCGGCGTGAGCGTCACGCCAAGGAGGCCAATGCTTTTCGATCCTCGTCGGCGAACGTGTCCTCCAGATGCAGAGGCGAGTAATCGACGTCGATCTCACCGAGTGGTCGCCCACGCGCACTGCTGATCGTCCCGAACCGGCGCATGCCCTTGTCCGCGGCGTACTGCTGGAACTCGTCCATCTCGAGTCCGAACGGGATCTCGTCGTAGAGGGCGAACGCGTCTTCGGTGTTCTTGAGCGCCAGCGGTATCAGCTCGTTCATCCGATTCTCGAACACCGCCCAGTTCCCCTCGTCGGCCGCGACGTGGCGCCGACAGGTGAACGTGCCCCAGGCCATGTGCCGCCGCTCGTCGTCACCGATCCGGCGCACCAGCTCCTGCATACCCGGAAGGATGCCGCGGTCGACGCAAATACGGTGCCACGCGTAGTAACCCGTCAACGCCATCATGCCCTCGATGACGTGGTTGTAGGTCACCGATGCGCGCACCTGCGCCGCCGGCGACGGATCCGAGGACAACGCATCGAGGGAGGCGGGCAGCTCCTCGTAGAACATCTTCGTGTAGGAGGGCATTTCGTCGAGGTAGCCCTGCAGATCGTCGGTGATCCCGACGGCGTCGAGCCACATCCGGAAGACCTGGGTGTGCTTGGCCTCTTCGAAGGCGAACTGCGTCAGGTACATCTCGTCACCGAGCCGGCCCTCGGCGCGCATCGCGGCCATGAACGGCTGGATGTCCTGCGTCACCGCCTCTTCACCGGCGATGAACTCGGCGCACAACCGGGTGGCCCAGTCGCGCTCGAGGTCGGACAGGGACTCCCAGTCGGCGCGGTCGCGCGAGAAGTCGATGTCGGCCGGGTTCCAGAACTTCGCGTTGCCCCCGGCGAAGAGCCTCAGCGGCAGGCTGTCCCAATTGAGGCCGCCCGCGGCCAGCGAGTCCGATCGTGTCCTGTTCATGTGAGTGCTTCTCCTCCGGTGGTTGCGGTTGTGAGGGTCTGGGGAGCGGCGCCCGGGAACGCCCCGAAAGCCGATGCCAGCACGGCGACATACCGCCGCACCACGAGCGCCGGCTGGTCCGCGGACAGCTCGTCGAGGCCGAGAACCGGGTCCATACCGCGCACGTACGGCGCCAGCGCCAGATGCGGCAGAAGCATCAACAGCAGCGACAGCAGCACGTCGGTGTCGGCGTCCCGGCGCAGATCGCCACGCTCGCGTGCGTCCCGAACCAGTGGCCGCAGCACCTCCAGATAGTGCCGGTGCACCACCGCCCGCACGCTGACTCGCGCATCGGTGTCGACTTCGAAGCTGGCCGCCGCGTGCAGCGCCCGGTCCCGGGGATGCTCGGCGAAGTACGCCACCCACACGTCGAGGAGGTCGGTGAGGAACTCGAAGAAGGGCCGGGCCGGGTCGAGCACGCGGATCTGGTCCTCCATGTAGGAGCGCACCCGCTGGCTGCCCACGTCGGTGATGTGGGCGTAGAGATCGCGCTTGTCCGCGAAGTACTGGAAGAGGCTGCCCTTGGCCACCCCTGCGCGGCGCGCGATGACGTTCAGACTGCCGCCGGAGAATCCGTGCGCGGCGAACTCCGCTTCCGCCGCCGCCACCACCGCTGCGCGGCGATCTCCCCCGAGCCGAGACCATGTGACCGTGGGCATCGCGCCTCCAAAGGCTTGATATGACCACTGGTCATAATACTGTGACGTGGGGCACAGTCAAGGGGGGCGCGGCCTACTCGAGGGGCTGGAGGTCCTGCAACAGGGTGGGGACGAGCTCACTGACCGTCGGATGGATGTGCATGGTGCGGGAGATCGCCGTGTAGGGCAGCCGGGCGCTCATGATGTCGAGGATCGAGTGGACCACCTCGTCGCCGCCCACCCCGAGGATTGCGGCGCCGAGTATCTGCTCGGTCTCGGCGTCCACGACGACCTTCATGAAGCCCTGGGTCTCGCCCTTCTCGACAGCACGGCCGACCCGGGTCATGGGCCGCTTGCCCACCAAGGCTTTTCGGCCCGATTTGCGGACCTCGGCGACGGACATGCCGGCGCGGCCCAGTGGCGGGTCGATGTAGAGCGCGTACGTCGTCACCCGGTCGCTGACCCGGCGCGGATCGTCGTCGAGGAGATTGGCCGCGACGATCTCGAAGTCGTTGTACGAGGTGTGCGTGAATGCCCCGCGCCCGTTGCAGTCGCCCATCGCCCAGATGTGCTCGACGTTGGTGCGGAGCTGGTCGTCGACCGTGATGTAGCCACGCTTGTCGGTCGCGACCCCGGCGGCGTCGAGGGCGAGATCGTCGGTGTTGGGCTGGCGGCCCACCGCCATGAGCAGGTGGCTGCCGCTGATCGGTTCCGCACCGTCCCGGGGTATCACCGCAAAGCTGTTGTCCTGCTTGACGAATCGAATCGCATCGGCGCCGACCACGACGTTGATGCCCTCCGCCTCGAGGATCTCCTTGATCGCCGCGGAGACGTCCTCGTCCTCCCGGGAGGTCAGCCGGGACCCCTTCTCGATCACCGTCACCCGTGTCCCGAAGCGCCGGTACATCTGCGCGAACTCCAGGGCGATGTAGCTGCCGCCGATGATCACCAGATGCTCGGGGACGACGTCGAGGTCGAGGATGCCGACGTTGGTCAGGTACTCGACATCGGCCAGGCCGGGCATGTCGGGCGCCACGGCGCGGCCGCCGACGTTGAGGAAGATGCGGTCGGCCTCGAGCAGTTGGTCGCCGACCCGGATGGTGTGCGGGTCCTCGAAGCGGGCGTGGCCGCGGATCAGCGTGCAGCCCGGCATCCCCTCGAGCCACGATTCGACGCCCTCGCGGTCTCCGGTGCTGATGCGGTCCTTACGGGCTTTGACCGCAGCCATGTCGACGGTGACGGGACCCGAGCCGATCCCGAAGTCGGTGCCGCGCCGCGCCAGGTGCGCCGCGTGCGCGCTGGCGACCAGCGTCTTGGTCGGGATGCAGCCGGAGTTCACGCAGGTCCCGCCCACGAGCTTGCGCTCGATGACCGCGACGGTCTGCCCGGCGGCGGTGAGCCGGCCGGCGAGCGGCGGACCGGCCTGGCCGGCGCCGACGATGATGGCGTCGAATCGCCGCGGACGTGAGGAGCGATCAGGCTGCTGCGTCATGCGCTACACCAGGCTGACCAGGAAGGCGATGAGGAAGCCCCCGCCGACGGCGACGACGTCCTCGCCGAACGCGCCGGGGCGGTCGTTTCCGTTGCTGGCGGCGTAGGCGCGACTGCGGACCTCAGCTCCGGCGAGGGTGCCGAGCACCGCGCCGATCATGCCGGCGCCGGCCGCGCTGAACGTGTGGAAGAACGCGCTGCCGATCACCGCACCGGCGAACGCTCCGGTGACGAGGCGCGCGATGAACTGCGGTGCGACCTTGCGGCTCGGCGTCTTCGGCAGCTGGTCGGTGATCAACTCGACCACGAGCAGGATCGACAGCACTATCACGGTGATCGGATGGGCCACCCACTGCGACCATTTGCCGTCGAGGTCGATCCAGCCCAGGAATGCACCCCACGCGACCACGGCGGGAGCGGTCAAGGCTCGCAAGCCGGCGATCACGCCGATTGCCAACGCCAGCAGCAGAACGAGAGCGTGCGTCATCAGACCTCCGCGCGGTGGATGGACTTCGGCGACGCTAACACGCTATTTGGCGTCACCCATGCAGTATTACATCGGACACACGAGCATCGAGAAGTTCAGAACGGAGCTGAGCCGCAGCGGAATCGGCGCCCTCGACTTCACCACTCCCGGCCCCCAGCGCAACGCAATCTGGATTGAATTCTGCGCGAAGGGATTTATCCAGCGGAATGAATTTCGGTCGCAGCGCCTCTGTGACGGTGGCTCCGCGCGCGCGGCCGGTGAAGACCCGCGTCAAGTGCCTACCTCCGTCGCCTGATCATCATGCTGCGCCGGCGGTGCTGCCGCAGACACCGAGAGCTCGACGCGTCTCGGTTCATCGACAACGCCCAGCGGCACCAGCGGGACGGATTTGATCAAGACTTCCTGCTCGGGTAAACGCCAATACACTCTGACCAATGTCGCCTGCTTCCCGAAATCCTTGGCACATAAGGCTTTCCAAGCCGTGGATGATCCGGATCGCCGCGATGCGCTATGGCAATGGCGTATCCGCGCAGGGCCGATCGGCATGCTCGCGAATCCGCAACCTCGGTGATCCCGGTGTCGGCCAACTCCTGATGTCGGGTGGCGAAGCTACGCAGATGCAGATGACAGATCGGGCAGCCGGCGAAACGCCGAAACTATCGATGGGAAGTGCCGGCCGTGGCCGGAGGTGACAGATTTGCCGGTGATGGTGGTGTACTGACGGGTGGGAACCATGACACCAACCTCGAGCTTCGTCGACATCCCCGGTGTTATGGCGGCCTGCGACGCCGTCGAAGCACCGCATGGTCACCTCGCTGACAGTGTTCGACAACAGCTGCCATCGGCAGACAGTCTGGTCTGTTGAACCATCACCGACCAAGGAGAGCATCGATGCGAATAGATCTCCTCCGGCATCCAGGCTGTGCCCACGCCGAACAAGTACGCCGCTTGGTCGACGAATGCCTGTCCGCCGCGGGCTGCGACGCCCTCGTCGTCGACACCGTCGGCGATTATCCGTCGCCGACAGTGTTGGTCGACGGGAAGGACGTGGTGACCGGCGGAGAGGCGCAGCGCGGTCGAGCCTGCCGTCTCGACCTTCCCACCCGGGAACGTCTGCTCGAGGTCCTCATCCCGACTAACTCCCGTCGAGGGCCGGTCGAGAAGTCCTGACGCGGCACTGTCGCCGATCGAGCCGGGGCTGGAATCTAAAAGCGGCAGAACCTGATGTCCGACGCAAGGATCGCCTTGGCGCCGATGGCGGCCAACTCGTCCATGATGGCGTTGACGTCCCGGCGCGGCACCAGCGCGCGCACGGCGACCCACGCCGGGTCCGCCAGCGGGGCGATGGTCGGCGACTCGAGACCCGGAGTGACCTCGGTGGCGCGGTCGAGAACCGAACGGGGACAGTCGTAGTCGAGCATCAGGTACTGCTGGCCGAAGACCACCCCCTGCACGCGGGCCGCCAACTGGCCGCGGGCTGTGTCCTTCTCGGTGTCTGCGCCGTCGCCGTCGCGTTCGATCAGCACAGCCTCGGAGTCGCAGAGCGGATCGCCGAAGGCCACCAGGTTGTGCAGGCCCAGTGTGCGTCCGGAGCCCACCACATCGGCGATCGCGTCGGCGACACCGAGTTGCACCGAGATCTCCACCGCGCCGTCGAGCCGGATCACCATCGCGTCGATTCCCCTCGACGCCAGATCTTTTCGCACCAGGTTCGGGAACGAGGTGGCGATCCGCTTGCCCGCCAGATCCTCCACGCGCCAGTCCCGGCCGGCCGGTGCCGCATACCGGAACGTCGACGAACCGAAGCCCAGCGCGAGCCGTTCGCGCACCGGCGCATCGGATTCCCGCGCGAGATCGCGTCCGGTGATGCCGAAGTCGAGCTGGCCCGAACCGACGTAGATCGCAATGTCCTTGGGCCGCAGGAAGAAGAATTCGACCTGGTTGACCGGGTCGACGACCGTGAGGTCCTTGGTGTCCGTCCGGCGGCGATATCCGGCCTCGGACAGGATCGCGGCGGCCGGCTCGCTGAGGGTGCCCTTGTTGGGCACGGCGACACGCAGCATCGTCACAGCTTCCCGTACACGTCGTCGAGGGTCAGCCCGCGCGAGAGCATCAGCACCTGGGTCCAGTAGAGCAGCTGGCTGATCTCCTCGGCCAGCGACTCGTCGCTCTCGTGCTCGGCGGCCAGCCACACCTCACCGGCCTCTTCGAGGATCTTCTTGCCGATGCCGTGCACCCCCGCGTCGAGGGCCGCAACGGTGCCGCTGCCTGCGGGGCGGGTGCGCGCCCGCTCGCTCAGCTCGGCGAACAGGGCATCGAAGGTCTTCACGTTCAGCGATTGTGTCACGTGGCGGCGCGACACCCTGGCGCAGCCCTAGGTGGCGGCCGTCTTGTCCTCGTGCAGGATCTCCGCGTGCATGTCCTCGAGCGACACGCCCTTGGTCTCCATGACCCAACGCCAGACGAACAGGCCGGACAGCACCGCGCACAGGCCGTAGAAACCGTAGGCCAGGCCGAGGTGCTCGCGCAGCCCCGGGAACGTGACGGTGATCAACCAGTTGGCGGCCCACTGGCCGGCGGCCGCGAGGCCGAGCGCCGCGGCTCGGATCCGGTTCGGGAACATCTCGCCGAGCAGCACCCACACCACCGGGCCCCACGACATGCCGAAGGCGACGACGAACAGGTTGGCCGCGATGAGCGCGATGATGCCGGACGCGCCGGCCAGGCTCGGGTTGCCGTCCGGGCCGACCGTGGCGTTGCCGAAGATGACCGCCATCGTGATCAGCGTGACCGCCATGCCCGTCGAGCCGATCAGCAGCAGCGGCTTGCGGCCGATCTTGTCGATCAGCGCGATGGCGATCAGCGTGGTCAGCACGTTGATGATCGACGTGATCACGGTGTAGACCGCGGATTGGTCGGCGCTGAATCCGACCGCCTGCCACAGCACGTTGGAGTAGTAGAAGATCACGTTGATGCCGACGAACTGCTGGAAGATCGACAGCCCGAGGCCCACCCAGACGATGCCGTAGAGCCCGCCGGTCGGTTTGCGCATGTCGCGCCAGGAGGGCTTGTCCTCGCGCTCCAGGGTCTCCTGGATGCGGGTGATGGTGATCTCCAGGTTCTTCTGCCCGAGCAGCCTGGTCAGGACGCGCCGGGCTTCCGGGATCTTATGCGTGGCAACGAGATACCGCGGGGACTCCGGAATGGTGAAGGCGAGGGCGCCATAGACGATCGCGGGCACCGCCATCGCCAGGAACATCCACCGCCACGCGTCGAGCCCCAGCCACAGCGGCTGGTTCGGGCCGCCGGCCAGCCACTGCAGCAGATAGTTGATGGCGAACGAGGCGAAGATGCCGGACACGATGGCCAGCTGCTGCAGCGAGCCGAGCCGGCCGCGAATGCCCGGTGGCGAGGTCTCGGCGATGTAGGCGGGCGCGATCACCGACGCCACGCCGACACCGATGCCGCCGATGATCCGGAACAGCACCACTGCCCACACCTCGTGGGCGAAGCCGGTGCCGAACGCGCTGATGAGGAACAGCACGGCGGCGATCTTCATCACCGCGATGCGGCCGATCCTGTCGGCGATGCGCCCGGCGGTCATGGCGCCGGCGGCCGCACCGAGCAGTGCCGAAGCCACGGCGAAGCCGAGCTCGGCATTGCCGATGCCGAAGTCCTCCTGGATCGAGTCCACTGCGCCGTTGATCACCGCGCTGTCGTAGCCGAACAGCAGACCGCCGAGGGCGGCCACGGAAGCGATGCGGATTGCAGTCTTGCCTGACGAGAAATCCTGGCCCTCGTCGAAGATCTCAGGAGTCTCTCCGACAGGTCCGCCTTGACCGGCCATCACCCGACCCTTTCACCGATGCGTGATACACGTCACATTCAATCACCCGTGTGCTGTCCCGGTGGGTGTTCCCACAAGTGCGCATCGCTAACGCGTGCGGGGACGGCCTCAGGCGGTGCGATCCCGCACGCCGCGGTCGAGGTCGACGTAGATCCGCCGCAGATCGGTCACTCGCAAGCCGGCCAGCGAGCCGACCTGATGGCGACGGGGGCCGGTGGGTACCGGCACGTCGTTGGGGACGACCAGCACCGCACAGCCGGCGCTCTCGGCCGCGGCGGTGCCGGTGACCGAGTCCTCCACCGCGAGACAGTGAGCGGCCGGCAGGCCCAGAAGGTCGGCTGCCCGCAGGTACGGGTCGGGGGCCGGTTTGCCGCGCGGCACCTCGTCACCGCACACGGTCGCCGAGAAGTACTGCCGCCCAATGCTGTTGAGCGCCCGCTCGGTGAGTGCGCGCGCCGTGTTGGTCACCAAAGCCATGGGAGTGCCTTCGGCGGCAAGCGCTTCCAGCATGTCCCGGGCTCCGTCACACCAGGGCAGTCCGCCGTCGAACAGATCGGCGGTGTGGCCGTGCAGCCACCGGATCGACTCGGCCATCGCCTCGGGATCGAGCTCGAGACCGAGTTCGGCGTAGACGGTGGCCATCGTCTCTTCGGCCGACGCGCCGACCAGGGTCTCGCGTGTCTGGCGGCTCATCGTGCCGCCCAGTGAGTCGTAGAGCGCGGACAGTGAGACGTCCCACAGCTTTTCGGAGTCGACGAGGGTGCCGTCCATGTCCCACAGCACCGCTCGCACGCCACAAGTGTGTCACGGGGGCGCCGCCGCGGGCCAATCGCGCGGCCTGCTCCCCCGGCGGGCCGACGCGTCGAAAGCACGGATTATGACGAAAATCGGCGGAAATCCGTCATATTCCGTACGTTCGCGCGGGCTGCTCAGTCCTCCGGGTTGTAGCCGAGGTTGGGAGCCAGCCAGCGCTCCGCCTCGGCCAGGGTCCATCCCTTGCGCTTCGCGTAGTCGGCGACCTGGTCCTGGCCCAACCGGCCGACGACGAAGTACTGCGACTGCGGGTGCGAGAAATACCAGCCGCTGACCGCAGCGCCGGGCCACATCGCCATCGACTCGGTCAGCTCGATACCGGTCCGCTCCTTGACGTCCATCAGCGTCCAGAGCGTCACCTTCTCGGTGTGTTCCGGGCAGGCCGGGTAGCCGGGGGCAGGCCGGATTCCCACGTACTTCTCGCCGATGAGTGCCTCGTTGTCCAGGTGCTCGTCGGGCTGGTATCCCCAGAACTCCTCGCGGACCCGTTGGTGCATCCGTTCGGCGAACGCCTCGGCCAGCCTGTCGGCGAGCGATTCCAGCAGGATCGCGCTGTAGTCGTCGACGGCTGCCTTGAACTCCGCGATCTTCTCTCCGCTGCCGAGCCCCGCGGTGACCGCGAAGGCGCCGACGTAGTCGGCCAGACCAGTGGCCTTCGGCGCGATGAAGTCGCCCAGTGACCGGTTCGGGATGCCGTCGCGGTGCTCGCCCTGCTGGCGCAGGTTGTGCAGGGTGGTCAGCACCTCGGTACGGGTGTCGTCGGTGTAGACCTCGATGTCGTCACCGACAGCGTTGGCCGGGAAGAACCCGATCACCCCGTTGGCCGTCAGCCACTTCTCCTTGATCAGGGTGTCGAGCATTTCCTGCGCGTCGTCGTAGAGCTTGCGGGCAGCCTCGCCGGACGCCGGGTTGTTCAGGATGTCGGGGAAGCGGCCCTTCATCTCCCACGCGTTGAAGAACGGCTGCCAGTCGATGTACTCGCGCAGCTCGGCGAGGTCGTAGTCCGCAAATTCCCGTATTCCCGTGCCGATGGCGGGTACCGGCGGCGTGTAGCCGTCCCAGTCGATCGGGGTCCGGTTGGCGCGGGCCTTCTCCAGCGTCACCATCGGCCGCTCGTTCTTCTGGGCGTGCCGTTCCCGCAGCGAGGCGTAATCCTTCTCGGTGGCCTCCAACAGCGCCGGCCGCTGCTTGTCGTCGAGCAGCGCGGCGGCCACCGGCACCGAGCGCGACGCGTCCTTGACCCAGACCACCGGACCGGAGCGGCGCGGCGAGATCTTCACGGCGGTATGGGCGCGCGACGTGGTCGCGCCCCCGATCAGCAGCGGGATCTCCAGGCCCTGGCGTTCCATCTCGACGGCGAAGTTGGCCATCTCGTCCAGCGACGGGGTGATCAGCCCGGACAGCCCGATGATGTCGGCGTCGTGCTCCTTGGCCGCATCCAGGATCTTCTGCGCGGGCACCATCACACCGAGGTCGATCACTTCGAAGTTGTTGCACTGCAGCACAACTCCGACGATGTTCTTGCCGATGTCGTGGACGTCGCCCTTCACGGTCGCCATCACGATCGTGCCGTTGGTGTCCTTGCTCCCGGTGGTGCCTGCCTCTTCCTTCTCCGCCTCGATGAACGGCAGCAGGTAGGCGACGGCCTTCTTCATCACCCGGGCCGACTTCACGACCTGAGGCAGGAACATCTTGCCCGAGCCGAACAGGTCACCGACGACGTTCATGCCGTCCATCAGCGGGCCTTCGATCACCTCGATCGGGCGACCACCTGCTCCGGCGATCTCGGCCCGCAACTCCTCGGTGTCGTCGTCGACGTGGGCGTCGATGCCCTTGACCAGAGCGTGCGTGATCCGCTCGCGGACCGGCAGGCTGCGCCACTCCGCGGCCCCGGCCTCGGCGGCGTCTTCCGTCTTGTTGAACCGTTCCGCGATCTCCAGCAGCCGTTCGGCCGCATCCTCGCGACGGTTCAGCACGACGTCCTCGATGCGGTCCCGCAGCTCCGGGTCGATCGAGTCGTAGGGCACCAGCGCCCCGGCGTTCACGATGCCCATGTCCAGGCCGGCCTTGATGGCGTGGAACAGGAACACCGCGTGGATCGCCTCGCGGACGGGGTTGTTTCCGCGGAACGAGAACGACACGTTGGAGATGCCGCCGGAGATGTGCACCCCGGGCAGGTTCTCCTTGATCCACGCGCAGGCTTCGATGAAGTCGATCCCGTAGGACGCGTGCTCCTCGATACCGGTCGCCAGCGCGAAGCAGTTCGGGTCGAAGATGATGTCCTCGGGCGGGAAGCCGACCTCTTCGGTCAGCACCCGGTAGGCGCGTCCGCAGATCTGTTTGCGGCGCTCGAGGTTGTCGGCCTGCCCCTGTTCGTCGAAGGCCATCACGACGACGGCGGCCCCGTATTTGCGGCACAGCCGTGCCTCGCGGATGAACTTCTCCTCGCCCTCCTTCATGGAGATCGAGTTGACGATCGGCTTGCCCTGCACGTTCTTCAGGCCGGCCTCGATGACCTCCCACTTGGAGGAGTCGATCATCACCGGGACGCGGCTGATGTCCGGTTCGGCGGCGATCAGCTTGGTGAACCGGTCCATCGCGGCGACGCCGTCGATCATGCCCTCGTCCATGTTGATGTCGATGACCTGCGCACCGACCTCGACCTGCTGCAGGGCCACCGACAGCGCGGTGTCGTAGTCCTCGGCCTTGATCAGGTTGCGGAACCGGGCCGAGCCGGTGATGTTGGTGCGCTCACCGATGTTGACGAACAGCGAGTCGTCGGTGATGTTGAGCGGCTCCAGGCCGGCGAGCCGGGTGGCCACCTCGATCTCGGGCACCTCGCGGGGCGGCTTGCCCTCGACGACCTTGGCGATCTCGGCGATGTGCGCCGGCGTCGTGCCGCAGCAACCGCCGACCATGTTGACCAGACCGGCCTCGGCGAAATCGGCGACGTAGCCGGCCTGACGCGTCGGGGACTCGTCGTACTCGCCGAAGGCGTTGGGCAGGCCGGCGTTCGGGTAGCAGGAGACGAAGGTGTCCGCGATCCGCGACATCTCGGCGAGGTAGGGCCTCATCTCCGGCGCGCCCAGGGCGCAGTTGAGACCCACCGCGAGCGGCTTGGCGTGCCGGATCGAGTTCCAGAACGCTTCGGTGACCTGACCGGACAACGTGCGCCCGGACGCATCGGTGATGGTGCCCGAGATGATCACCGGCCAGCGGCGTCCGCGCTCCTCGAACAGCGTCTCGAGGGCGAACACCGCCGCCTTGGCGTTCAGCGTGTCGAAGATCGTCTCGACGATGAGGAGGTCGGCACCACCGTCGACCAGGCCTTTGGCGGCCTCGAGGTAGGCGTCGACCAGCTGGTCGTAGGAGACGTTGCGGGCCCCGGGATCGTTGACGTCCGGCGAGATCGACGCGGTCCGCGTCGTCGGCCCCAGCGCCCCGGCGACGTAGCGGGGCTTGGCCTTCGTGCTGAACTCGTCGCAGGCTGTGCGGGCCAGCGCGGCGCCGGCGTAGTTCAGTTCGTAGCTCAGCTCCGCCATGCCGTAATCGGAGAGCGAGACCGCGTTCGCATTGAACGTGTTGGTCTCGAGGATGTCGGCGCCCGCCTCGAGGTACTCGCGGTGGATCCCCTCGATGATGTGCGGCTGGGTCAGGTTGAGCAGGTCGTTGTTGCCGACGAGATCGCTCGGCCAGTCGGCGAACCGCTCGCCGCGGTAGCCGGCCTCGTCGGGCCGGTCCCGCTGGATCGCCGTGCCCATCGCGCCGTCGATCACCATGATCCGCCGGCCGAGGGTGGCAGTCAGTTCGTCGCTGCAGTCGGGGCGAATGTTCGGCGCAAAGGTGTTCGGGTCAGGGGCGTTCACGTGCACTCCTTCCGTAACGGAAGGCGTCCTTGACTCCGCCGAGCGTGGCGGATACCGAAGGGGACCCCAGCCCCCGGGTAACCGTTGCAACGCCTCTCGACCTCGATGAGTCTACGTCGCCACCCGCTCGACGTCTGGACGCCCATCTCGTCGTTGCGATCGACCCCGACCCGCTCGGCACAAGCGGCGTCCGTGAGCAGCAGCTCGCGGATCGTGTCGGCGATGTCTCGCTTATGTACTGGTTCCCAAGGTTAACCAGAGTGCAGCCGAACGTGTTCCGGGCCCGCGGACGCGGCCGCGGGTCGATGCCCGTCATCAGGCCCACGCAAGGCTTACGCTGGCCCTGTGACTCCCTCGGATTTCGGCGGTCCGAAGCGATCCGACCTGCCCGACCTGCACGACACCATCGTCGTCGCAGCCTTCGAGGGCTGGAACGACGCCGGAGACGCGGCGAGCGATGCGCTCGAGCATCTCGACGCCATCTGGGAGGCGGAGACGATCGTCGAGATCGACGACGAGGCCTACTTCGACTACCAGGTCAACAGGCCGGTAATCCGGATGGTCGACGGCGTGACCAGGGAATTGGTGTGGCCGTCGATGCGGATCTCGCACTGCCGCCCGCCCGGCAGTGACCGCGACATCGTGTTGATGCACGGCGTCGAGCCCAACATGCGGTGGCGCACGTTCTGCGCCGAACTGCTGGCCATCGCGGACAAGCTCAACGTGCACACCGTGGTGATCCTCGGCGCGCTGCTCGCCGACACCCCGCATACGCGGCCGGTTCCGGTGTCGGGTGCCGCGTACTCCTCGGATTCGGCGAAGACGTTCGGCCTCGAGGAGACCCGCTACGAGGGGCCCACCGGCATCGCCGGGGTGTTCCAGGACGCCTGCGTGCAGGCCGGCATCCCCGCGGTGACGTTCTGGGCCGCCGTCCCGCACTACGTCTCCCAGCCGCCGAACCCGAAGGCGACGGTCGCGCTGCTGCGCCGGGTCGAGGACGTACTCGACATCGAGGTGCCGCTGGCCGACCTGCCCGCCCAGGCCGAGGAGTGGGAACAGGCCGTCAGCGAGATGACGGCCGAGGACGAGGAGATCGCCGAGTACGTCCAGTCACTCGAGGAACGCGGCGACGCCGAAGTGGATCTCAACGAGGCGCTGGGCAAGATCGACGGCGACGCGCTGGCCGCGGAGTTCGAGCGCTACCTGCGCAGGCGCGGGCGGTAGCGCCTCAGCGGAACCGAGTCAGGTACTCCGTCCAGTCCCACGTGGACAGGAAGGCCTCGCCGGCGCGCAGACCGTCACCGTAGAGCGTCTCTTTCTCCGGCTGCGACAGATCGAAGTCCAGCACGCCGACCTCGCTGGTGTCGATCCGGATCGTGCGGGCGCCGACCCACGGCTGATTCAGGTACGCCTGGTCACGGCCCACCAGAATGGTGGTCACCACCTGCTCGAGCAGGGTGGGGCCGCCCAGCAGGTGCAGCGGCCGCAGGGCCGGGATCACCTGCTCGTTGTCGGCGGGCAGGTTGGGCAGCAGTGTCACACCGAACGTCGGCCACCGCGGCGGCTTGCCGTCGATCCGGTCCAGTGAGTCGATCGGGAAGTTCGACAGCAGCCCGCCGTCCACCAGCGTCGAGGCCCTGCCCGCGGAGCTGGCCAGGGTCGCGGGCCGGAAGAAGAACGGGATCGCCGTCGAGGCGCGCACCGCGTCGGCCACCGACTGTTCGTCCGGGTTCAGGCCGTACACGCGTTCGTAGTCCCACGGCAGGCGCACCAGCTGACCCAGCGTGACATCGGCCACGGTGACGACGAGCCGGTAGCGCTGCTCGGGTGGGAGCTGCGGGTCGTCGATCGCCAGGTCCGCGAACGTCTCGACACCGTAGTCGGCCAGTTGCGCGGCCACCCACCGGCGCAGAGCGTCCCCGCGATAGATGCCGTCGCCGCTGAGCACACCCCACGCCGGTCCCAGCACAGGGATTCGTTCGACCGGCCCCGGGTCGAGGAAGCCGCTGTAGTCGATGCTCATCGCCAGGTCTTCCAGCAGCGCCGAGGACAGGTCCCCGCGGTGTGTGGCCGCGGCGAGCACGGCCCCCACCAGCGCGCCCGCCGAGGTGCCCGAGACGCGTTGCGGCACATATCCCTTGCTGACCAGCGCCGACACCGCGCCGGCCAGGGCGATGCCCTTGACGCCGCCGCCCGAGAGAACGAGATCGGCCTGCTTCACGGGCGCCAGGCTAGACCTTCTGCGGCGGCGATGCCTTCCAGGTGCCGTTGAGCGCGTCCGGTTTCGGCCAGTACAGCCTCAGGATCAGCGAGAACGGGCCCTTGGGCGCCGGAAGCCAGTTGGCCTCCCTGTCGAGGCCCGGCGAGGTGTTCTGGATGTACACCGTGTAACCGCCGTCGGCGTCGGGCACCAGACTCGGCAGCATCGGCGAGTTGATGAGGTAGCGGTTGATCGGGTTGGCCACCAGCAGGCTCTGCGGCAGCTCGTACATGGTCAGCGACCAGAACGCGTTGACCGGCGGCAGCTGCCCCTTCGGGAAGTGGAACGTGTAGTTGTTCGCACCGGTCAGCGGTGCCCCGGTGGCATCGTTGGTGAATGCGGGATAGAGCGCTTCGGCGGCGGTGTTGCCGTAGATCCCGAACACCGCGCCGGCCATCCGATACAGGTAGTTGCCCTTCAGGTCCTGGCGGCTGCCGAAGAACTGCGCGGAGCCGACCTTGCCGGTGTCCACCTCGTTCTTCTTCAGCGCATCCAGGTCCGCCCAGGCGTCGGCCATGCCACCTTCGATCGCGGTGCGCATGTCGGGCGAGAGCTTGTCGGGATCGAAGGTGCCGTCGGGGCCGACACCGATCTTGGTGAACCGCGCTCGCAGCTCCTTCTCCTCGGGCAGTGTGGGCGCGAACCGCAGGGCGAAGTCCAAGATCTTGAAGAACTGCGGCGACGTGCGCTGCTGCTCCGACGTCAGCGGCGGGACGAAGTCGATCGCCGGCGCGGGTGCAGGGGACGGCTGGTTGAGGAACACCGACAGCGGCGCCACCTGGTAGCCCGACTGGATCTTCTTGACCTCGTCGATGTCCGACGGCCCGAACAGCTGAGTCCGGTACAGCACCATGGCCAGGTCGGTGTCCGACCGGATCACCTGGTCGATGCCCGCCGGCTTCTCGCCCTTCCAGTTCGGGCCGGCCAACAGGTACCTACCGCCGCCGTTGCCGGTGGTGCGGCTCCCGACGTAGGCGAAGTTGTAGGTGTAGCCGTCGACGAACTGCAGCGAGTAGTACCGGTCCTGCTGGATCGGCGGGACCGTGAGCACCAGCGGTTCGGCGCGCAGATCGGCGCCGAGAACCGAGTACGGGGTGTCCGAGTTCGGCGTCTGGACCGTGGTGTCGGCCGGCGTGAACACCTCTGCGGTGCTGTGGATCTCGTTCCAGCCGCCCTTGTACTGCGGGTCCTGTTTGTCGACGAAGTAGGTGTACTGCACCCGGTAGTTGTCGACGATCGGGAAGCCGTAGATGTAGGCCTCTTTGGCGATCGCCCGCGCCTCGGCCGGGGTCACGGCGGCCGGGGACGCCGACGCGGTGGAGCTCGTCGTCTGCGACGTGTTCGACGAGTCGGTGCCGTTGCCGCAGCCGGCCAGCAGCAGCAGCGCGGCCGCCGCCGCGAACATCCGGCGCATCACTTCGCCGGCAGCCGTTCGGTGCGGGCGCGCGCACCCCCGGTGATGAAGACCGTCTTCCCGCGCACCGCTGCCGCTGAACTCACAGCCGCAACCTACTCCACGGCAGGTCGTTACAGCTGTATTCCCAGCAGCGCGTCGACCGCGGTGGCCACGGTCCGCCCGGCGGTGTCGTCGTGACCGCCGTAGGCCAGCGCATCGGTGGCCCACCCATCAAGGGCGGCAAGCGCTTTCGGGGTGTCCAGATCGTCGGCGAGGTAGCGGCGCACCCGGGCCACGACGTCGGTGGCGTCGGGCGCCTGCGCGAGCGCGGTCGCGGTGCGCCACCGGTGCAGCCTGGCCCGGGCCTCGTCGAGCACCGCCTGACTCCAGAACCGGTCCTGGCGATAGTGGCCGGCGAACAGGCCCAGCCGGACGGCCGCGGGATCCACACCGTCGCGACGCAACTGCGAGACCAGCACCAGATTGCCGCGGCTCTTGGACATCTTGTGCCCGTCCCAGCCGATCATCCCGGAGTGCACGTAGTGACGCGCGAAACGCCGCTCTCCGGTGACGCATTCGGCGTGGGCGGCCGAGAACTCGTGGTGGGGGAAGATCAGGTCGCTGCCGCCGCCCTGGATGTCCAGGCCGGTGCCGATGCGGCTGAGCGCGATCGCCGCGCACTCGACGTGCCATCCCGGCCGGCCCGGCCCGAACGGTGACGGCCAGCTCGGTTCACCGGGACGCTCGGCACGCCACAACAGGGCATCGATCGGGTCGCTCTTGCCGGGGCGCTCGGGGTCACCCCCGCGCTCGGCGAACAGCGTGCGCATCGTGTCGCGGTCGTAGCCGGACTCGTACCCGAACTGGACGGTGGCGTCGGCGTGGAAGTAGACGTCGGGATACTGCGGATCGTCGACGACGTAGGCGGCGCCGGCGGCCAGGAGCTTCTCGACGACCTCGATCACCTCGCCCACCGCCTCGGTGGCCGCGACGTACTCGCGCGGCGGCACGACCCGCAGCGCCGCCATGTCCTCGCGGAACAGGTCGGTCTCCCGGTCGGCGAGCTCACGCCAGCCGATGCCGTCGCGCTCCGCGCGCTCGAACAGCGGATCGTCGACGTCGGTGATGTTCTGCACGTAGTGCACGTCGTGGCCGGAGTCCAGCCACAGCCGGTACACCAGGTCGAAGGTCAGGTAGGTGGCGGCGTGACCGAGGTGGGTCGCGTCGTACGGGGTGATCCCGCAGACGTACATCGTCGCCGTCTCCCCCGGTGTGACCGGGCGCACCTGCCGGTCGGCGCTGTCGTAGAGGCGCAACTGCGGACCCCGGCCGGGCAGCGCCGGAACGCTCGGGGCCGACCAGGATTGCATGACCTCGACTCTAGACATCGTCGTGTGTGACAACGGAGACGCCCGTTCCATTCCCGCCGCGGCCGCACCGGGGCATGCTCAGCGCCTCCCGTACGCCGACCAGATCGCCTCGAGCAGCACGTCCGCCAGTTCGGCACGACACATCAGCAGATCGGGCAGATACGGGTCGCGGCGGTTGTAGACCAGCGGAGAGCCGTCGATGCGCGACGCGTGCATGCCGGCCGCCCACAGCACACCCGCGGGTGCCGCCGAGTCCCACTCCCACTGCCCTCCGGCGTGCAGGTAGGCGTCCACGTCGCCGCGGACGACCGCCATCGCCTTCGCCCCGGCCGAGCCGATGCGGACGAGCTCGATGTCGAGCTGCTCGCGGATGCGCCAGAGCACCGCGGGCGGCCTGCTGGCACTGGCGGTGATGCGGATCGGCCCGTCGCGGCGCGGCGGCGGGCCGCTCACGGTGTCCGTGCGGTACACCTCGCCGCGCGCGGGCAGCGCGACCGCGGCGTCGGTGATGGTGCTGGGCGCCGCGCCCGCCGAGCGCTGCCACAGCGCGATGTGCACCGCCCAGTCCGCGCGGCCGGGCATCGAGTACTGGTAGGTGCCGTCGACGGGGTCGACGATCCACACCCGGTCGGCGTCGACGCGGGACAGGTCGTCGACGGCCTCCTCGGAGAGCACCGCATCGTGCGGCCGCGCCCGGTGCAGCCGGTCCAGGATCAGCGTGTTGGCCCGCTTGTCGCCGGCGTCGCCGAGATCGTAGGGGTCGTAGTAGTCCGCCGGACCGATCTGGTCGCGCAGGGCAAGCAGCAACTCACCGGCCTCGGCGGCCACCTCGGCGGCCAGCGCTGCATCGGTGAGGGTCACCGGGCCAGTAGACCACGTCAGAACGCGGGCCACGGGATCGGCCGGCGCCGGTCCGGCGTGGGCATCACCGGGTTGCGAAGCAGCGCAACCACTCTGGCCCGCAGAGCGGCGACCTCGCGCGCAGTGATGTGCTCGCACAGCTCCGCGCCCAGGTCGCTCTTCAGCGCATCGCCCAGCATGGCGACGTCGTCGAGTGTCTCGTCGTCGACGGGCTTGCCGGCCCAGCCCCACAGCACGGTGCGCAGTTTGTCCTCGACGTGCAGCGTGACACCGTGATCCACCCCGTAGACCTGTCCGTCCACGCCGGACAGCACGTGGCCGCCCTTGCGGTCGGCGTTGTTGACCAAGACGTCGAACACCGCCAGCCGGCGCAGCCGGTCGTCGTCGGCGTGCACCAGGACGACCTCGTCGCCGGCGTAGTCGTAGGCCTGCAGCACGGGCAGGAAGCCCGGCGGGATCTTGCCTGCGGGCAGCAGGTCGATGAGATCGGGGCCGGCGTCCGGCGGCGCGGAGGACTCGTCCTCCTCGGGCTGGTCCACCCAGCGCTGCACCATGCCGGGGCCGGCGGGACCTTTGCGAATGATGGTGTGCGGAACCACATTCCAGCCCAACGCGGCGGACACCAGATAGGAGCCGAGCTCGCGGCCGGCCAGGGTGCCGTCGGGGAAGTCCCACAGCGGAGCCTCACCGGCGACCGGCTTGTACACACAGTGCTGTGTGCGGTCGGCCAGCGTCGCCTCGCACAGGAAGGTCGCGTTGCTCGCCGACCGGATGCGCCCGATGACGGTCAGCTCGCCGCGGCGCAACACCTCTGCGACGTCAACGCTGCCGTCGGCACCCCGCTCAGGCGTCGTCATCGTCGGGCCCGGCCAGCGCGCCACGCCGGTACCCGTTGGTTCGCACGCAGATGTGCCCTTCGGGATCCAGGGGCTCTTCGCAGAGAGGACACGGCGGCCGTCCCGCCGAGATCACGCGGTTGGAGCGGGTCGCGAACTGGCGCGCCGACTCCGGTGTCAGGAACACCCGTACCGCATCCGGCCCCTCTTCGGCGTCGTCGAGCACCACCGACGCGTCGAACTCGGTGTCGGAGACCGCGAGCAGTTCGACCACGACGGTCTGAGCCTCCGAATCCCAGCCCAGCCCCATGGTGCCGACCCGGAACTCTGCGTCGACCGGCGTCACGAGCGGGCTGAGGTCGTCCACCTCACCGGTGTCCGGGGGGATCGGCGTGCCGAACCGGCGGTTGATCTCCAGCAGCAGCGCGGCGATGCGTTCGGCCAGGACCGCCACCTGCTGCTTCTCCAGGATCACCGACACCACGCGCTTGTCGTGAACGGCTTGCAGATAGAAGGTCCGGTTACCCGGTTGACCGACCGTCCCGGCCACGAAACGGTCGGGTGTGCGGAAGACGTGGATTGCGCGAGGCATGGCACTGTCCAAAATACCGGCAATGACACATCAGCCGTAATCGTGCGCCGCGTCAGCCGGCCGAGCCGCCGACCACGGCGTCGCCGGCGGGCACATCCTCGGACTGCGCGTCGTCCTGGGCTGCTTCCTTGGGCGGCGGGGCGACCAGCGCCGAGTTCAGCGCTGCACCCGTGTGGTTGACGTGGATCACGAAAGGCCGCACCGGTGTGTAGCGGACGACGCTGACCGACGCCGGGTCGGCGTTGATCCGCTGGAAGCTGTCCAGGTGGCTGCCGAGCGCGTCGGCGAGCACCGCCTTGATGACGTCGCCGTGCGTGCACGCCACCCACAGCGCGTCGGCGCCGTGCTCCTCGGCCAGCCGGCGGTCGTGCTCGCGCACGGCGGCCACGGCACGGGCCTGCACCGCGGCCAGCCCCTCGCCCTCGGGGAACACGGCCGCGCTGGGCTGCTGCTGCACGACCGCCCACAGCGGCTCCTTGACCAGTTCGCCGATCTTGCGGCCGGTCCAGGCGCCGTAGTCCACCTCGGCGATCCGCTCGTCGACGACCGGCTCGAGGCCCAGGGCCGCGGCGAGTGGCTCCACGGTGCGTTCGCAGCGCAGCAGTGGCGAGCGCACGATGGCGCGGATCGGCAGCGAGCCGAGGCGCTCGACCAGTGCCTCGGCTTGCTCGCGTCCGCGGTCGTCCAGATCGACGCCCTCCGACCTGCCCGCCAGTGTGTGCGCCGTGTTCGAGGTCGAACGGCCGTGCCGCAGCAGCAGAACGGTCATGTCGCGGCCACCACCCCGGTGCCCAGCAGGATCAGCACCACCGCGCCCAGCACGACGCGGTAGCCGACGAACCAGTACATGCTGTGGCGCACCAGGAAGCGCAGGAACCACGCGACGGCCGCGAACCCGACGACGAATGCGATGAGGGTCGACACCAGCAGCTGCGGCCCGCTGGCGCTCATGCCCTCCCCCACCGGGGCGAAGGCGTCGGGCAGCGAGAACAGCCCCGAGGCGAACACGGCGGGGATCGCGAGCAGGAAGCCGAACCGGGCGGCCAGCTCGCGGTCGAGTCCGAGGAACAGGCCCGCGCTGATGGTCGCGCCGGAGCGGGACACCCCGGGCACCAGCGCGAGGCACTGCGCGACGCCGACGACGACGCTGTCGCGCCACGTGAGCTGTTCGACGTGCCGGGTCTGCCTGCCGTAGTACTCCGCGGCGGCGATCACCGCCGAGAACACGATCAGCGCCGTGGCGACCAGCCACAGATTGCGTGCGCCCGTGCGGATCTCGTCTTTGAACAGCAACCCGGCGATCCCGATCGGGATGCTGCCGATGATGACCCACCACCCGAGCCAGTAGTCGGCGTTGCGGTGCGCGCTGACGAAGAGTCCGTTGAACCACGCCTTGACGATGCGCACGATGTCGCGCGCGAAATAGAGGAGCACGGCGGCCTCGGTGCCGAGCTGACTGACCGCGGTGAACGATGCGCCGGCGTCGTCGTCGAAGAACACCCGCGACGCGATCGCCAGGTGTCCCGAGCTCGAGACGGGCAGGAACTCGGTGAGCCCCTGCAGGACCGACAGCACCACCACCTGCAGCCACGACATCGCAGGTACGTCCGTCACGACGACGACCGTACCGTGCGGCGGATCAGCCGGGGGTCAGCGGCCGTTGCGGGGCAGCGGGTGCGCGCCTGCGACCGCGTCCCGCACCGCGGCGACCATGCTGCGCTCGTCGGTCAGGTCGATATCGGTGAGTTTCCGGCTCGCCATCGCGACGATGTCCTCGGCCTGCGGAACGAGACCCCGCAGCCGGGGCCGGTAGACCTCCACGACCAGCGCCTGACGTTCGATGTAAAAGGAGAAGCTGCGGCCGTCACCGACCTGGCCGAAACCACTGGCATGCACACCGGTGGTGATGTCCTCGACCACGAATCCCTGACCGGTCACTTCATTGTGCGTCGCGAGGGTCATGGTATGTACCATACCGCCGCCGGGCCCGCGGGATGGCCCGGACACAGCCGATTCGGTGTCATGACGTTGCATACACTGGCTCTCCGTCCGTGTGCCCCCGAAATCCGACCGAGAGCTACCCCTTGTCGCGCCGCCTAAACCCACTTATGCAGTTGCTCTACGCAACGGCGGTCGTCCTGGCCGTGTTCTCGGTCGGTGCCTGTTCGTCGAACCCCGTGGACGCACCCCCGCCCACCATCGTCCCCGCGCAGGCCGCCGACTCGCCGCCGGCGACCTCGCCTCCCCCCGCTGTGGTGCGCCCGCTGACCGCACACGCGTCGGCCGCCGTCTTCGATGCGGCGACGAAGTCGCTGGTCACGCTGGCTCCCGGCGCCGACGGCCGGTCCGTGGTGACGGTCATGTCCGCCGACGGCGGCACAGCCGCGGTGGACACCGACGGCGTAGCGACGGCGATGACCGGCAGCGGCGACGGCCGGCTGTTCCTGTCGACGCGCGGCGGGTATTTCCGGGTCGACCTCGCCCGCCGGGTGGCGACCAAGGTCGGCGTCGACGGCGCCGAGACGGTGGATTTCACCGCGATCGCGCGACGGGCCGACGGCAGACTGGTGCTGGGCAGCGCTGACGGGGCGGTGTACACGCTGTCGTCGGACACCGCGGTCGCGGCGAAGCTGAAGATCTTCGCACGGGTTGATGCGCTGGTCACGCAGGGCGACACCGCGGTCGTGCTGGACCGGGGCCAGACCTCGGTGACGACCATCAACACCGAGGGCACCGACTCCGAGCACGCCCTGCGCGCCGGTGAGGGTGCGACGACCATGACCGCCGACCGGGCGGGACGCGTGCTCGTGGCCGACACGCGTGGCGGCGAGCTGCTGGTGTACACCGTGGATCCGCTGATGCTGCGCCAGCGTTACCCGGTCCCCGACGCGCCGTACGGGCTGACCTCGTCGGCCGGCGGGAAGGGATCCGGCTTGGCATGGGTTGCACAGACAGCGACGAACACCGTCGTTGGTTACGATCTGGCGACCGGGATTCCCGTCGAGAAGGTGCGATATCGAACCGTGCGGCAACCGAACTCGTTGGCCTATGACGATGCGTCGGGCACCCTCTACGTGGTGTCCGGCTCCGGAGCGGGCGTGCAGGTGATCGCCGACGCCGGGGGCGGTCGATGAGCCGGGGTTCACGCGGCCGGATGCCCGCGGCCTGGGACAAGGTGGTCGCCGAGGATCCCGGGGAATACGAGTGGATTCCGCTGCGTCTTCCGCCGGACGTCACCCGCGTCAGCGCGTCGGTGCGGCTGTCGATCGAGGCCGAGTACCGCGGCTGGGAGCTGACCAGGGTGCGGTTGTACACCGACGGCAGCCGGCGAGTGCTGCTGCGCCGCAAGAAGCGCCACGACGCCCCGGGCCCGGATCAGCCGGCACTGTGATGTACCGGATGCTGCGGCGGGGCCTGTTCCTGGTTCCCGCGGAACGGGTGCACACCTGGGTGTTCGCGGGCCTGCGGGCCGCCACTACCCCGGCGCCGTTGCGGAAAGCGTTGGCACGCAAGCTTTCTCCGCACGATCCGGCGCTGGCGAGCACCGTGTTCGGGGTGAGGTTTCCCGCGCCGATGGGCCTGGCCGCGGGTTTCGACAAGGACGGTCTGGGCCTGCACACCTGGGGCGCACTGGGTTTCGGTTACGCCGAGATCGGCACCGTGACGGCCCGCGCGCAGCCGGGCAACCCGCCGCCGAGACTGTTCCGGCTGCCGGCCGACCGTGGATTGCTGAACCGGATGGGGTTCAACAACCACGGCGCCGGGGCGTTGGCGGGCCAACTCTCGCGCTGCCTTCCCGACGTGCCGATCGGCGTCAACATTGGCAAGACCAAAGTCACCCCGGCCGAAGAGGCGTCCGGCGACTACGCCGAGAGCGCCCGGCTGCTGGGGCCACTGGCGTCCTACCTGGTGGTCAACGTCAGCTCCCCGAACACCCCGGGGCTGCGCGACCTGCAGTCGGTGGCCTCACTGCGGCCCATCCTGACCGCCGTGCTGGCCGAGACGTCGACGCCGGTGCTGGTGAAGATCGCGCCCGACCTCGCCGACGGTGACATCGACGAGATCGCCGATCTCGCAGTCGAGTTGGGTCTGGCCGGCATCGTGGCGACCAACACCACCGTGTCCCGCGAGGGGCTGCGCACCGCCGGCGTGGACGCACTGGGACCGGGCGGGATCTCCGGGCCGCCGCTGGCGGCACGCTCGCTGGAGGTCCTGCGGCGGCTTCACCGCCGGGTGGGTGACCGGCTTGTGCTGATCAGCGTCGGGGGAATCGAGACCGCCGACGACGCGTGGGAGCGCATCGTCTCGGGGGCCGCGCTGCTGCAGGGCTACACCGGTTTCGTGTACGGCGGCGGGCTGTGGGCCAAGACCGTCAACGACGGCATCGCCCGCCGCCTGCACGACAACGGCTTCCGTTGCCTGGCCGACGCTGTCGGCTCGGCGGCTCGGTGACTCAGCCCTTGTTCTCGTAGGTGCCGGTGATCAGCGCGCGGGCGATCGCGTGGCTGAACAGGTTGAAGCCGAGGTAGGCCGGGGTGGCGTCGGCGGGCACGTCGAGCTTCTCCACGTCGACCGCGTGCACGGCGACGATGTAGCGGTGCGGCCCGTGCCCGGGCGGCGGTGCGGCGCCGATGAACCGCTTGAGGCCCGCATCGTTGGACAGCGTCACGGCGTCACCGGGGAATCCCTGGCTGCTGCCGTCGCCGACGCCGGCGGGCAGGTCGGTGACCGTGGCGGGCAGGTTGAACACCGCCCAGTGCCAGAAGCCCGAACCGGTCGGGGCGTCGGGGTCGTACACCGTAACGGCGAAGCTGCGGGTCTTTTCGGGGAAGCCCGACCAGCTCAACTGCGGGGACACGTCGTTGCCGCCGGCGCCCATGATGCCGCTGACCTGGTCGTCACCCCAGGTCTCGCCGTCTTCGAAGGACTGCGAGGTGAGCGTGAAGCTGGGCAGCTCGGGAAGGAAGGAGTAGGGGTCGTAGTCGAAAGCCATGGGACACGATCCTTTCGCGGTGGGTTGTCAGCTGTGCAGGAGGAAGTTCTCGAGTACCTGCGCGCCGAAGGTCAACGCATCGACGGGTACCCGTTCGTCGACGCCGTGGAACAGCGCCGCGAAATCCAGCTCGGGAGGCAGCCTCAGGGGCGCGAAACCGAAGCAGCGAATCCCCAAGCGGGCGAAGTGTTTTGCGTCGGTACCGCCGGAGAGCATGTACGGCACGGTGCGGGCCTCGGGGTCGGCGGCCAGGATCGCGTTGTTCATCGCGTCGAGCAGTTCGCCGTCGAACGGCGTCTCGTAGGACGGCAGTTCGGTGATCCACTCGCGCGTCACGTCCGGGCCGATCACCTCGTCGACCTCGCGCTCGAAGGCGGCCAGCCGGCCCGGCAGGACCCGGCAGTCCACGACGGCCTCGGCGATCCCGGGGATGACGTTGGCCTTGTACCCGGCCTTGAGCATGGTCGGGTTGGCGGTGTCGCGCAGTGTGGCGCCCACGATCTTGGCGATCGAACCGAGCTTGGCGACGGCCCCCTCGATGTCGGGCGAGCTCGGGTCGAAGGTGTAGCCGGTCTCTTCGCTCACCGCGGCCAGGAACTGCTCCACCGACTCGGTCAGCACGATCGGGAATCGGTGCCGGCCCAGCTTGGCGACGGCCTCGGCGACGGCGGTCACGGCGTTGCCGTCGTGCACCATCGATCCGTGGCCGGCGCGCCCACGCGCGGTCAGCCGCATCCACATCATCGCCTTCTCGGCCGTCTCGACGAGATAGAGCCGGCGCTCGCCGCCGTCGCGGCGCGGCACCGTCAGTGAGAATCCACCGACCTCCCCGACGGCCTCGGTGACGCCCTCGAACAGATCGGGCCGGTTCTCCACCAGCCACTTGCATCCGTAGTTGCCGCCGGCCTCCTCGTCGGAGACGAAAGCGAACACCAGGTCGCGGGGCGGGGTGATGCCGGCGCGCTTGAAGTGCCGGGCGACCGCGATGATCATCCCGACCATGTCCTTCATGTCGATCGCGCCGCGGCCCCACACGTAGCCGTCCTCCACGGCGCCGGAGAACGGGTGCACGCTCCAGTCCGACGCCTCGGCGGGCACGACGTCGAGGTGCCCGTGCAGCATCAGCGCGCCGCGGGACCGGTCGGCGCCCTCCAGCCGGGCGAAGACATTCGCCCGGCCCGGCGCCCCGGCCTCGACGTACTCGGTCGCGAAGCCCACGTCCTCGAGCTGGTCGGCCACCCACCGCGCGCACTCGGCCTCGCCCTTGGTGGTGGCGGGCTCGCCGGTGTTGGAGGTGTCAAACCGGATCAGCGCGCTGACGAGGTCGACGACTTCGTCGCTGGATGTCAGGGGACCACTCACAGTGACAGTCCTACCACTGCGGGGTATCGCGGGTTTGGGTCCGGGGCCGGTGATCCGATAGCCTAAGCTGCCCACAGCGGGTCCGAGTGGCGGAATGGCAGACGCGCTAGCTTGAGGTGCTAGTGCCCTATTAACGGGCGTGGGGGTTCAAGTCCCCCCTCGGACACTTTTCTCGGCTACCTCACGAGTCCTCCTCGGCCGACGCGCTTCCCCGGACGACACGCGCGCGCTGCCCCGGTCGGCTGCGGCCCTCGGCTACCGTCGAACCAAGCGATGGAATTCACATGAGGGAACGGATGGGCGACACGACAACCTCTTCACCTCCGCGTCAGGTCGCACTCGACCTCTACCGGTCCGCGGCGGTGATGATCGTGGTCATCGGGCACTGGCTGCTGTCGGTGATGACCTACCGCAATGGCGAGTTCGGGCGCGACAACCCGCTGGTCCTGATGCCGTGGACGCAGTGGATCACGTGGGGTTTCCAGGTGGTCCCGGTGTTCTTCGCGGTGGCCGGCTACGCCAGCGCGGTGTCGTGGGGCAAGCAGGCCGATCACAGCCCCGCCGCGCGGCGGGAGTGGATCCGGCGCCGCGTGGCCCGCACCCTCGGCCCCACCGCGGTCTATGCCGCCGTCGTGACGGTCGTCATCGCCGTCCTGATGCTGGCCGGCATCGAGGGGTCCGTGCTGGAGATGGGCGGGTGGGCCGTCGCCATGCACCTGTGGTTCCTCGCCGTCTATCTGATGGTGGTCGCGCTGACACCCGTCGCGGTCGCGGCGCACCGGCGCTGGGGGCTGGCCGTGCCGGCCGTGCTGGCCTGCTGCCTGATTTTGGTGGACGCGATCGGGATAGCCAGCGGGCATCCGGGGATCCGGATGCTGAACTACTTCTTCTGCTGGGCGGCGATCTATCAGCTCGGAATCGCCTGGCACGGCGGGCGACTGCGCCGACGGGTGCTGGTGACGATGGCGGTCGTCGCCGCCGCGGCGCTGCCGTTAATGGTGACGTGGGGACCGTATCCGGTCGCGATGATCGGGGTGCCGGGTGATCGAGTGGAGAACTCCGCTCCCCCGTCGGCGATGCTGCTGGCGCTGGCGATGGTGCAGATCGGCGTGCTGTTCGCGATCGCGCCCGCGATGAACCGGTTACTGGCCCGCGGCGTGTGGCCGCGGGTGATCTCGATCGCCAACGACAACGTGATGGCCCTCTACCTGTGGCACATGCTCCCCGTGATCGTCGTGACCCTCGTCGCGTACCCGGCGGGCGTGCTGCCCCAGCCGCCGCTCGGGTCCGGCGCGTGGTGGCTGGCACGCCTGGAGTGGGAGATCGTGCTGGCGATCGTGGCCGCGGCACTGTTGAGTCTGTTGTCGTGGCAACGCCGCTGGGTCGCGCCCACACTGCCGACCTTCCCCGTCGCGGTGCCCGGGATCGCCGCCGAAGCGCTGCTCTACGTCGGCACAGCGGCGTGCGCGCTGGCACTCAGCTTCCTGTCCGCCAACGGTTTTGCGCCGCACGGGCAGCTGCCGGTGGGCGCAGCGGCGCTCTTCGTCGCCGGCGCCCTGCTGGTCACCGTCCGGCCGCGCGCCCGGGAGGGGATCGCTGCGACCAAGGGGAGTCAGTAGACGTCGCGGACGTAGCGTTTGTCGGCGACCAGTGCGCGCTTGTAGTCGCGCGCGGCGTCGTCGCTCATCGCCCCGTGAATCCTGATGATCGAAGTGAGCGCGTCGTCGACGTCCCTGGCCATCCGGCCGGCGTCACCGCAGACGTAGAAGTGGGCGCCGTCCTCGAGCCAGCGCCACACGTCGGCGCCGTAGTCGAGCATCTTGTGCTGGACGTACACCCGCTGCTCCTGGTCACGGGAGAACGCGAGATCGAGCCGGTTGAGGAAACCGTCGTCGACCATGTCGAGCAGGTCGTCGCGATAGTAGAAGTTGTGGTCGCGGTGCCGATCGCCGGAGAACAGCCAGTTCGGCCCCCGATGCCCCCGCGCCCGGCGGTCCTGCAGGAACGCCCGGAACGGTGCGATCCCGGTACCCGGACCGACCATGATCATCGGAGTGCGGCCGTCCTGCGGCGGGCGGAAATGCGGTGACTGCTGCAGGAACACGGGCACGGCGGCGCCGTCGGCGAGACCGGCCAGGTAGGTGGACCCGACCCCGCCGCGGGGACCGCCATCGGCGCCGCGGTAACGCACCACCGACACGGTCAGCTGTACCTCGTGCGGGCTCACCAGCGGGCTCGACGAGATCGAGTACTGGCGCGGGGTGAGCCGCACCAGCACGTCCTGCCACAGTTGCGGCTCGACGCGCACCGGGAACTCGTCGACCAGATCGAGCCCGTTGCGGTTCGCCGACCACCTGTCCCACTCGGAACGGTCGGTGCGCAACCGTTTCGCGGCGACGGCATGCGAACAGTGTTCGGCGACGAAGGTGATCAGATTCGGTGTCACCTTGCACACGTCGTAGTGCGACGTCAGCGCCTGACGCAGGGCCATCGCCGCCCCGTCGACGACGATCACTTCGTCACCACTCAAACCCGTTGCCGCGAGCCATTTCTCGACGACATGGCCGGAGTTGACGACGTAGACTCCCAGCGAGTCACCGGCAGCGTAGGACACGTCGTGTTCGCTGATGTCGAACCCGAGCTGCCGCACGTCTTTGGCGGAGCCCGCCGGGGTCAGCCGGGTGTTGCGGCACAGCGGCGCGGTGATCGGGTTCGCGCGGGTGAACGCGATGGGCGCCTTGGGTTCGGTTGGCTCGGTGGGATTATCGGTTCGGGCGCCCGGCGTCATGAGCGCAACGACGGAGTCGGCCCATCGCGTGATCGGTTGGTCGTCGTAGGCCTCGCAGTCGGCGCGGTCGAGGATCCGGGTCGCCCCCAGGTCCGTCAGCCGGTCATCGAGCGACTTCGCGTGTCCGCAGAAATTGCCGTAGGACCGGTCGCCGATCCCGAGCACCGAGTACCGGACACCGGCCAGCGACGGAGCGTCGGCTGAGTCCAGTCGTGCCCAGAAGTCGGCGCCGTTGTCCGGGGGCCCGCCGTCACCGAAGGTGCTGGTGACGATGACGACTTCGCCCGCCTGCGGGAGTTCGGACAACTCGACGTCGTCCATCGCGCGCAGGCGGGCACCGGAGAGTCGCCGACCCAGCGTTCCCGCGAACTCCTCGGCGTTGCCGGTCTGCGACGCCCACAGCACCAACGGTCCCGCCTCGGCCACGGTGTCGCCGGACACCGCCGCGGCATCGAGCCGCGAGTGCCGGCCCGCGAGTAGACCGTCCACCCACAGCCTGGTCCGGGTACGGACCGGCGCGCCGGCCGGCAACACCGGAACGCCGGGAACACCGTGCTCGACGCCCGCGAAAAAGCCTGCGAGGTAGCTCTTTTCGTCGGCGCTCAGGGCGGGCGCTTCAGCCGGCAGTGGTGAGACCGCCGCTGCGGGCACCGGCGTGAGCCGCACCGCGCAGACCTTGAACTCCGGTTGCAGGGAGTCGGGATCCACCGCATCGTTGGTCAGGGCGTTGATCGTCAGGTGCTCGCCCTGCTCGTCATTCCAGTGAAAGGGCACCCACGTGTTGCCCGGGCGCACCCGATCGGTGACCACTGCGGGCAGCACCGCGCGACCGCGGCGCGTCACCAGTTCGACGGAGCGCCCGTCCGAGATGCCCAGCGCGGCAGCGTCGTGCGGATGTATCTCGACGCTCGGGCCCGGATTGAGCTTGGTGAGCTTGGCGATCTTGCCGGTCTTGGTCATGGTGTGCCACTGGTGCTGCAATCGACCGGTATTGAGGATCATCGGGTAGTCGTCGTCGGGTAGTTCGGCGGCTTCCATGTGGGGCCGGGGATGAAACACGGCGCGCCGCGACGCGGTGGCGAACGCCAAACGGGGCCGGTACCCGTCGGCGCCGGTGAACAGGTCCTGGGAGACACCGTCGTTGAGGTACCGAATCGGGTTGCGTCCGGGCGCGTCCGGCGGGCAGGGCCACTGCACGGGCATCTCGCGTAACCGTTCGTAGGTTACTCCGCGCAGGTCGTATCCGGTGCGCGGATTGTGGAATCGACGGATCTCGTCGAAGATCTGCTCGCTGGACTTGTAGTCGAAGTGATCACCGAAGCCGAGGTGATGGGCGACGCCGCAGATGAGTTCCCAGTCCGGGCGCGCGTCGCCGAGCGGCGGCAGGGACTGCTGCAGCAGGGTGAGGTTACGGTCGGAGTTCACCATCACGGCGTCGGCCTCGGCCCACAGCGTGGCCGGCAGCATGATGTCGGCATAGCGGTTGGTGGCGGTGTCGGCATACGCATCCTGGGTGATCACCAGCTCCGCTGATCGCAGCCCACCGAGCACGGTGTCCCGATTCGCCATACTGGCAACGGGATTGGTGCAGATGATCCACACCGCCTTGATCTCACCTGCGGCAAGCCCCCGGAACATCTCCACTGTTCCGGGCCCGACGTCGCTGCGGATGGTGCCCGGCTCGAGCCCCCACCGCTGCTCGGTGAACACCCGGTCCTCCGCGGACGATACCGCGCGTTGACCGGGCAATCCCGGCCCCATGTAACCCATTTCGCGCCCGCCCATGGCGTTGGGCTGGCCCGTCAGTGACATCGGCCCGCTACCGGGCCGGCAGATCGCTCCGGTCGCCAGATGCAGGTTGCAGATCGCGTTGGTGTTCCAGGTGCCGTGCGTGCTCTGATTCAGGCCCATCGTCCAGCAGGACATCCAATTTCCCGCGTCGGCGATCATGGCAGCCGCGGTGCGGATATCGGCCTCGGCGAGTCCGGTGATCGCGGCGACCCGCTCCGGCGGATACTCGGCGAGGAACTGCGGCATGGCCTCCCATCCCTCGGTGTGCTCGCCGATGAAGTCGCGGTCGATCTCCCCGTGTTCGACCAGCAGATGCAGGATCCCGTTCAGCAGGGCCAGGTCCGTGCCGGGCCGGATCGGCAGGTACAGATCGGCCTTGTCCGCGGTCGTGGTCCGCCGTGGATCCACGACGATGAGCTTTGCGCCGGCCTTGAGCCGGTCGGCCATCCGCAGGAACAGGATGGGATGACAATCGGCCATGTTCGACCCGATCACGAAGAACAGGTCGGTGCTGTCGAAGTCGGTGTAGGAACCCGGTGGGCCATCCGAGCCCAGCGACTGCTTGAATCCCGTTCCCGCACTGGCCATGCAGAGGCGCGAGTTGGACTCGATGTGCACCGTGCGCAGAAAGCCCTTGGCCAGCTTGGTCGCCAGGTATTGCGACTCGATCGACATCTGGCCCGACACGTACAGCGCCACCGCGTCCGGGCCGTGCTCGTCGACGATCACCTTCAGCCGGCGGCCGGCCTCAGCGAGCGCATCGTCGAGGCCGGCGGCTACGGGATCGGCGTCCCGGGACGGGCGCAACAGCGCGGTCGTCAGCCGGCCCTCGGTGGCGGCCATCATCTCGGCGTGCGTGGCGCCCTTGGTGCACAGCCGCCCGGCATTGGTGGGGTGCAGCGTGTCCCCCGACACCTTTGCGATCACCGCAGCGCCGGTCGCGGGATCGGTGCGGGTCTCCACGGAGATCCCGCAACCGACCCCGCAGTAAGAGCAGGCGGTCCGGGTAGTCACACCCCGGCCTGTCCCATCCTGGTGCTCTTGCGCAGGTAGAAGAACCACGTGACGACGAGCAGCACGATGAAGAATCCGATGTAGAACTGCAGCGCAGGCTGGATGTTGCCGAACTGAGCCTTCGACCACGCGTATGCCAGAGGCACGATGAACCCACCGAATGCTCCGACCGACGAGATGATGCCGAGCGCCCCCGCGGCTTGGCGCCGCATGAGGATCATGGTCTCCGGCGATCCGCCGGCGTCCTCACCCTTGATCCGGAAGATCTTCGAGATCATCCGGTAGGTCGAACCGTTGCCGATGCCGGTCGCAACGAACAGCACCATGAACGCGACGAAGAAGGCGGGCAGGTTCACCGCGCGTACCGACCAGAGGGCGACGGCCGCGCCGATCGCGAGCATCAGGAAGCTCAGGATGGTGATGCGTGCGCCGCCGATGCGGTCGGACAGCTTCCCGCCAAGCGGCCTGGCGATCGAACCGATGCCTGCGCCGAGAAACGCCCACGTCAAGGCGATGTCACCGCGATCGAAGACCGCTTTGAGCAGGGTGGGGAATGCTGCCGAGTAACCGATGAAGGAGCCGAACGTACCGATGTAGAGCAGCGACATGATCCAGGTGTCGGAGTGTCGCAAGGACTGCCACACCGGCTTCACGTCCGCCTTGGCCTCGCTGATGTTGTTCATGAACAGGAAGGCGCACACGGCCGCGGCCACGGCGAACGGCACGTAGAACAGACCCGCCAGCGACAGCGTGACACCGGCACCGATGGTGACCACGATCGGGATGATCTTCTGCGCCACGGCGACACCGATGTTCCCGCCTGCGGCGTTGAGGCCCAGCGCCCATCCCTTCTCCTTCTCCGGGTAGAAGAAGGAGATGTTCGCCATCGAGGAGGCGAAGTTGCCGCCCCCGAAGCCGGCGGTCGCCGCGATCACCAGCAGAAGACCGAAGTCGATATCGGGGTTGCTCACCGCCCACGCGAGCAGCAGACACGGAATGAGGAGGAGCAGCGCCGAGACGATCGTCCAGTTGCGCCCACCGAAGATCGGCACCGCGAAGGTGTAGGGCAGCCGGAGAAATGCGCCCACGCCACTGGGCACCGCCACCAGCCACAGGGCCTGTGTCGTCGTCAGCGCAAATCCGGATGCGGCCGCGCTTCCGTCCGCGGCGGCGGTCATCTGCACTACCACAATGCTCCAGAGCATCCACACCGAGAAGCCGACGTGCTCAGCGAAAACAGAGAAGATGAGATTGCGCCGGGCGATGGGTTTACCGACAGTCGACCAGAACCGTGGATCTTCGGGTCGCCAGTCATCGATCCAGTGCCTGCGGCGATGTGAGCGCTGTTCCACGGGCGGTGCCGTGGCGACAGCTCGGGTCGAGTCGCTGTCCGTAACGGTCATCATGTCTCCTGTGCTGTCGGGCCTGCGTTCAGATGTACTGACCGGGGATTCCGCATCCGTTGCACGTCGATGACCGAGGTGAAAACTCGCCCTCACATGGCGGCTCGGCTCACGGTGAGGCGCGACGAAAGTGACGACAGGGACGCACGGCCGACTTCCGCCGGAAACGAGATCGAAACAGGCGGCTTCTAGCTTCGATCCCGTGACCGACGGAAGCAGTCCCCGATTCCTGCAGGGCGCCTACGACTTCAGCGGCAGCGGATACGACAACCCGGTGCTGCTCGGCGACGCGCTGCGCTACGTGGTGCCGCCGGGCGCCACCACCCAACCGGTGTACTTCCGCGGCGGCAATTCGGCGAAGCAGATGCTCAGCGTGATCCTGTTCTGCGACGGAAAACCGATGCGGTACTTCCCGATCGCTGCCGAGGGCGCCACCCACGTGGCCCTGCGCGTGGTGGAGGACCTGCTGGCCGACACCGTGCTGCAGCTGTACGTGGCCGCGCCCGAGGGTGTGACGGGAACGGTGATCGTCGACCTGGGACTGGTGGAGGTCTGACCATGGCGCGGCTGGTGGTGGTCGGCAACGGAATGGCGGGAATCCGCGCGATCGAGGAGGTGCTGGCGCGGCAACATCGCGGAATCTGTGCCGAGCCCTTTCAGATCACGGTGTTCGGCGACGAGCCCTACGGCAACTACAACCGGATCCTGCTGTCGAACGTGCTTGCCGGCGTGGACGATCCGACGGAGATCTACCTGAACACCCTGGCCTGGTACGCCGACAACGGCATCGACCTGCGCGCCGGTGTGCGCGTCGTCCGCATCGACACGTTCGCTCACCTCGTGCACGCCGACGACGGCACCAGCCTGCGCTACGACAAGCTGATCCTCGCGACCGGCAGCCGCTCGTTCTTCCCGCCGATGGCCGGACTGTGGGCCGACGACAAGACGTTGGCCGACGGGGTGTTCGGGTTCCGCACACTCGACGACACCGCGGCGATGATCGCCGAAGCCGAGAACCGCACCAAGGCCGTGGTCATCGGTGGCGGCCTGCTGGGGCTGGAGGCGGCGCGCGGATTGCAGAAGCGGGGCCTCGACGTCGAAGTCGTGCACGCCGCGCCGACGCTGATGAACGCTCAACTCGACGATCCGGCGGGCGCCATCCTGCGAAAGTCGGTGGAGGCCCTGGGGATCGGCGTGCACACCGAGAAGCGCACCACCGAGGTGATCGTGTTCGACGGCAGGCTGCGCGGCATCGTGTTCTCCGACGGGGAGAAACTGGACTGCGACATGCTGGTGATCGCGGCGGGCATCAGGCCCAATGTCGGTCTGGCGCAGCGGGCCGGCCTGACCGTCGAGCGCGCGATCGTCGCCGACGACCACATGCGCTCGGTCGACGACGACGACGTCTACGTCGTCGGTGAGTGTGCCCAGCACCGGGGGCAGGTGTACGGGCTGGTGGCTCCCCTGTGGGAGCAGGCGAAGGTGCTGGCCGACCACCTCACGGGTGCCGATCCCGCGTCGGCGTACCACGGTTCCCGTGTCGCGACGAAACTGAAGGTGGCCGGCGTCGACGTCGCCTCCATGGGGGTCAAGGCGCCCGAGCATCCCGACGACGAGTTCGTCCAGTACTGCGAGCCCAAGCACGGTGTCTACAAGACCGTGGTGATCCGCGACGGCAAGCTGGTGGGCGCCACGCTGGTCGGCGACGTCTCGAAGGTGTCGTTTCTGACCCAAGCCTTCGACAGCGGACTGCCGCTGCCCGACGAGCGGGTCTCGTTGATGTTCGACATCGGCACGCCCGAGGTCGGCGTCGGCGTCGCCGAGCTGGCCGACGATGCACAGGTGTGCAACTGCAACGGCGTCTCCAAAGGCGCACTGGTGTCCTGTGTCCGGGGTGGCGAGACGTCGGTCAGCGGTGTGATGGGGAAGACGAAGGCCGGCAAGGGTTGTGGCTCGTGCAAGGAGCTCGTCGGCCAGATCGTCGAGTGGGCGGCCGGCGGCGCGGTCGCCGAGGATCCGGCGGCGTCGTGGTACGTGCCCGGTGTCCCGTACGACAAACCGGCGCTGATGCGGCACATTCGCGAGCTTCGGCTCACCTCGGTGTCGTCGGTGTTCGCCGCGCTGGCACCCGACGGCAGAGTGGACGCCGGCTCGAAGATGGCGCTGGCGTCGCTGCTCGAGGTGATGTGGGCCGAGGACTTCGTCGACGAACGCGACGCGCGGTTCATCAACGACCGCGTGCACGCCAACATCCAGCGTGACGGCACGTTCTCGGTGGTGCCGCAGATGAAGGGCGGGGTCACCAGCGCGGCGCAGCTGCGCAGGATCGCCGACGTCGCCGAGCGCTACGAGATCCCGATGATCAAGCTGACCGGCGGTCAGCGCATCGACCTGCTCGGCGTCCGCAAGGAGGACCTCCCCGCGGTGTGGGCCGACCTGGACATGCCGTCCGGCTACGCGTACGGCAAGAGCTTCCGGACCGTGAAAACTTGCGTCGGAACGGACTTCTGCCGCTACGGACTCGGCGACTCGACATCGCTGGGCATCGCGATCGAAGAGCGGTATCAGGGTTTGGCGAGCCCCGCGAAGATGAAGCTGGCGGTCACCGGCTGCCCCCGCAACTGTGCCGAGGCGCTGTGCAAGGACCTCGGTGTGGTCGCGGTGGGCGACGGGCGCTGGGAGATCTACGTCGGCGGCGCGGCCGGTGCGCACATCCGCAAGGGTGACCTGCTCGCCACGGTCGACGAGCCGCAGACGGTGATCACGCTGACCGGCCGGTTTCTGCAGTACTACCGCGAGAGCGCGAACTGGCTGGAGCGCACCTACACGTGGGTGCCGCGGGTCGGTATCGACCACATCCGGGCCGTCGTCGTCGAAGACGCCGAGGGCATCGCCGGCGACCTGGACGCGCGGATGGCGAAGTCCGTTGCCGCCTATCGTGATCCGTGGCAGGACGGTCGCGAGCCGGTGACCGAGGGACAGTTCCGGTCGTCGCTGCCGCTGCTGCCGCTCCCCCAGGTGCCCGTGCGGTGAGCGGCGTGGAGGTCGGTATCAGCATCGGCCGGGTCGACGAGATCCCGGTCGGTGAAGGCCGGACGTTCGCGGTCGATGGTAGGCAGATCGCGGTGTTCCGGCTGCGGGACGGATCGCTGCGCGCCATCGACGCCGTCTGCCCGCACAGGGGCGGACCGTTGGCCGACGGCCTCGCCGACGAAGCCGTGGTGGTGTGTCCGCTGCACGGCTACAGCTTCGACATGGTCACGGGCACAGAGGTTTCCGGCTCGTCGCTGTCGATCGCGAGTCATCCGGTCGAGGCCGTGCACGGGACGATCCGCCTCACGCTCTGAAACCTCCCTTAAGTAGTCGCCGCCGAACGGGTCGAAAAATGCAGTAGTGCACCACGCATGTGGACCGGCCGCACCGGCGGAGAATCCCCTTCACGGGGTTGCACACCGACTCAGGGGGAACCATCATGACCGTCGCCGCGGACCGGCCCCACCTCTCGACCCGAACCGTCTTCGATGCGGATCTACCGACCATCGCTTACGAACACGCGCAGAGCCCCGACGAGGCCCACCGGCTGATCGGTGCAGCGCGCGACGAGGCGGACATCGCCCTCGGACCACATGGGCCGGAGGTGCTCGGCTACGAGCTGGTGCGCACCGTGCTTCGCGACGACCGGTTCATGATCCCGGCCGGCGGCAGCCTCGCCGCGCAGGGCATCACGTCGGGCGAACTCTGGGACATCGTCGTGGCCGGACTACTGAGCCTCGACGGCGAGGAACACCACCGGCAGCGCAGGCTGGTCGCCAAGGCGTTCACGCCCAGGGCCGCCGGCCGCCTGCGCTCCACGTGCGCCGACATCATCGCCGAGCTGGTGTACGGCGTCTCGGCGGCGGGCCGCTGCGACGTCGTCTCCGACATCGCCAGGCCGTACCCGATCCCGATCATCTGCGCGCTCCTGGGCACCGGCCGCCAGGACTGGAACCTGTTCTCCGCGTGGGCCGATGACGTCTTCAAGGTGTTCGACTGGAATGTGGTGAACGACGCGCCCGTCATCGTGCAGGCCTGGCGGGCTCTGGAATCTCACCTCGACGACATGGTGGCCAGCAGATACGAGAACCTCACCGACGACCTGCTCTCGGACATGATGCGCGCCGAGATCGACGGGGACCGCCTGAGTCGTGAGGAACTCCTGAGCCTGGCCGCGACGCTGCTGATGGCCGGCACGGACACGACACGCAACCAGCTCGCCGCCGCGGTCGAGGTGTTCTGCGATCATCCCGACCAGTGGGCGATGCTGGCCGAACAGCCGGAGCTGGCGCCCAAGGCGGTCGAGGAAGCCATGCGGTACTCCCCGATCATCTTCAACACCCTGCGCATCGCCCGCGAGGACGTCGAACTGGGCGGCTACCTCGTGCCCGCCGGGACTCTGGTCATCGCGAACACCGCCGCGGCGAACCGGGACGAGCGGATCTACCCGGACCCGGACCGGTTCGACATCACCCGCGAGGACGCCCCGGCGATGCTCACCTTCGGTGGCGGGATCCACTACTGCCTGGGTGCCCACCTCGCCCGCATCGAGCTCACCGAGGCGCTGGTCACGATGGCGCGGCGGATGCCGGCGATCCACCGCGACGGTCCCTCGGTGTGGAAGCCGATCGTCGGCGTCAGCGGGCCGGCATCGCTGCCGGTCACCTTCGACAGCGGCTACTGAGTCCCCCGACGATGGGCCACCGGTGCCACCGCCGCGATAATGGCGGCCGTGGCACCGACGGTTCTGTTCCTGGTCAACGAGCACGTGGCGACGGAGGCGCTCCTCGGTGAGGCGTTCGCCGAGCACGGATTCGACGTCGAGACGTTCGAGGTCGTCCCTCCCGAGCGGGACGACGACCCCGCCGGTGACGTGACGTTCCCCGAACCGGGCGGATACGACGTGATCGTCCCGCTGGGCTCACGGTGGCCGGTGTACGACGAGGCACTGCGCAACTCGTGGGTCGGCACCGAGATGGCCCTGCTGCGCGAGGCCGCCGATGCCGGAGTGGCGCTGCTGGGAGTCTGCTTCGGCGGCCAGTTGCTGGCCCAGACGTTCGGCGGCTCGGTCGCGCGCTCACCCCGGCCCGAGGTCGGCTGGTACGACGTGCTCAGCGACCGGCCCGACATCGTGCCGGGCGGCCCGTGGTTCCAGTGGCACTTCGACCGCTGGACGCTGCCGCCCGGTGCCACCGAGCTGGCCCGGACGCCGAACTCGTCGCAGGCTTTCGTGCTCGGGCGCACCATGGCGCTGCAATTCCACCCCGAGGTCGACACCGAGCTGCTCACGAGGTGGCTCGCCGAAGACCACGACGGAGACGTCGCCGCGGCCGGCCTCGATCACGACCAGTTGCTCACCCGGACAACCGAATTGGCCGACGACACGGCGGTGCGGATCCGCGCCCTGGTACGGGGGTTCCTGACCCGGGTCGCAGGTCACTCCCTGCCGAGTTGATGCGCCAGCGCATCGGCGACGTCGGAGTGGCGGAACGGATGCCCGGCCGCGAAGAGCTTCGCCGGCACCACGCGCTGGCTCGCCTCGGCGAGCTCGCGGGCGCCCTGAGAACCGAGCAGCAGCCGCGGCCCCAGTGACGGGACCGGAAGGACGGCCGGCCGGTGCAGCACCCGGGCCAACTCCTCGGTGTATTCGGAGTTGCGGACGGGTTGTGGTCCGACCGCGTTGACCGGTCCGCTGAGGCGGTCGTCGTAGAGCGCCCGATGGTAGATGTCGAGCACGTCGTCCAAACCGATCCACGACAGCCACTGCCTGCCGCTTCCCAGCCGGCCACCCAGGCCCGCCGCGAACAGCGGCCGCAGCAGGCGCAGCGTCCCTCCGGCCGCGGCCTGCACGATTCCGGTCCGCACCAGCACCACCCGCAGACCGGCGTCGGCCGCCGGAGTGGTCGCGGCCTCCCAGTCGGTGACCACGTCGGCGAGGAATCCGTCGCCGCGGGTGCTGTCCTCGGTCAACTGCTCGTCGCCCCGGTCGAACCCGTAATAGCCGATCGCCGACGCGCTGACGAAGACTCGCGGCCCACCGTCGGCGGACGCGGCCGCGGTGGCCAGCAGCCGCGTCGGCTCGATGCGGCTGTCCCGGATCGCGGCGCGGTGGGAGTCGGTGAAGCGTCCGGCGATCGACGCTCCCGCCAGATGCACGACCGCGTCGACCCCGTCGAGCAGGCCGGGCGCCGGGGACTGCGGGTTCCACTGCCGCTCGTCCTCACCGCCGGGCGTTCTGCGGACCAGTTCGATCACCCGATGACCGCCGGTGCGCAGGAAGGCGGCCAACGCGGAGCCGACCAGACCCGACGCACCGGTGATCGCGACGGTCATCGCCTTCGCGCCCGCTTCGGCGGCGCGCCGGTGGGCGGCGAGGTCATCGGTGAGTTGGCGGTGGCGGTAGACGAACGTCGAGTGCAGCATCGCGGCCGGCACCGCGGTGTCGACCTGGTCGTGCACCCGGGTGCGGCCGTCGACCGCGGTGAAGGTGTGGGTGTGCCGCCAGCCGCCGATCACGCGCGGCGGCCAGGACGGGGGCCCCTGTGACGACAGCTCGTCGACGAACCGGCTGCGCTCGACGTACGACGACGGGTCGTGGCGGGCCACCCACCGCATGCCGCCCGGCAGGCCGAGGACCGCGACCCCGTCGGCCAGCGAATCCGCCTCCCGGACCACGGTCATCGGCTGCCACGGCGGCACCAGCCTGCGCATGGCGCCCCGGCGGGTGTGCCAGTCCCAGACGTCGTCGATCCGGTGATCGACGACGCTGTCGTACTCGATGCCCATGATTCTCCTGTTGCGGTCGGCCCTCGGTAGTAGTTCGTCACCGTCGCATGCAGGGATTGCCCCGATCCGCCACGGGTATCACCGCTCGGGACGACACTGGACTCACCACACGATGGCCCTGCGATGACTGTGCGATGACTCTGCACGAGCGAATCTTCCGCGACCGACAGGAGGCCGGCCGGGTGCTGGCACGCGACCTGACGGCCTACCGGGACCGGGGCGACGTCCTGGTGCTCGGTCTCGCCCGCGGCGGGGTGCCGATCGGCTGGGAGGTCGCGTCGCTGCTGCATGCTCCCCTGGACGTCTGCCTGGTGCGCAAGCTCGGTGTGCCGCAGTGGCCGGAGCTGGCGATGGGCGCGGTGGCCTCCGGTGGAGGCGTGGTGCTCAACGACGAGCTGGTGCGCAGCCTGGGAATCGGCGAGCCGCAGATCCGCGACGCCATCACCCGCGAAACCGCCGAGCTGCGCCGCCGCGAGCATGCCTACCGCGCGGGACAGGGGCCGCTGGAGGTCACGGGCCGCACGGTGATCCTCGTCGATGACGGCATCGCCACCGGAGCCAGCATGATCGCGGCGGTGCGCTCGGTGCGCCAGGCGGGCGCTGCGCAGGTCGTCGTCGGGGTGCCGGTCGGTCCCGCGTCGGTCTGCCGGGAATTACGCGAGGACGCCGACGACGTGGTGTGCTCGACGACGCCCCGGGACTTCCACGCGGTCGGCCAGGTGTACGCCGACTTCCATCAGGTCAGCGACGACGAAGTGCGCGAACTGCTGGCCACTCCGACCGCCGACGGCGGCCACATCATCGAAAACCGTTGAGCAGCCGCGAAATTCAGCCCTTCGTCGGGTCGCCGTCGGACGGCTCGGCGGGTGTCTCGTGCTCAGCCGCGGCCACCGAGGTCTCGTCGTGTCCGGCGTCGGCAGCGGCGGTGTCGCGCGAGGCCTCGTCGTCGTATTCGGCGACCGGCGCCTCGTCGGGATAGTCCTCCACCTCGTCGGCTTCGGCTTCGGCCTCGGCCTCCTCGGTGGAGTTCTCAGCCGCATCACCCTTGGAGCGATCGCGCAGCGCGTCGACGATCAACAGCACGACGCCGATGACGCTGGCGGCGATGCACACCCACGCGATGAGCTCGTTGCTCGTGACCACCGCCAGCACCAGGGCGGCGAGCCCCACGACGGCGAGGACGAGCGCGACGATCAGCATGGGCGACTAATTGTTGCCCCGGTTGAACTGGTTGAAGCCGCCGTCGTTGCCGGCGCCCGAATCCACGGGTGCCGCCGAACCGCGCTGACCCAGTTCCTCGAGCTGAGACTCCAGGTAGGTCTTCAGCCGGGTCCGGTATTCGCGTTCGAAGGTGCGCAGCTGCTCCAGCCGGCCTTCCAGCACCGTGCGCTGCTGGTTGATGGTGCCCATGATCTCGGAGTGCTTGCGCTCCGCGTCGGCCTGCAGCGCGTCGGCCTTCTCCTGCGCCTGCCGCAGCTGGGTCTCGGAGCGGGTCTGCGCATCGGCGAGCATGGCATCGGCACGCTGACGGGCTTCGGTCACCGTGGTCTCGGCAGTCTGGCGCGCCTCGGAGACCAGTTGGTCGGCCTGGGCCCGCGCGTCGGCGAGCATCTTGTCGGAGTCGGCCTTGGCGCTGCTGGTCAGGCGGTCGGCCGTCTCCTGCGCCAGGCTGAGCACCTTGGCCGCGCGCAGCGCCGACTCCTCACCGGCGGCGGCAGCCGGTTGCGCGGCGGGCGCCTCGTAGGCGGGCTGCGGCGTGGGTGCGGGCTCGGGCTCCGGCTCCGGCTCGTAGACTGGCAGAGCCTGCGTCGGCTGGGCCGCGCCCCCGCCGGAGCCGGCCGAGGCCAGCTCCTGATCCAGCTCGGCAACACGCTGACGGAGGTCGCTGTTCTCCTCGATCAGACGGGACAGCTCGTTCTCGACGAGGTCGAGGAACGCGTCGACCTCGTCCTCGTTGTAGCCGCGCTTGCCGATGGGTGGCTTGCTGAACGCGACGTTGTGCACGTCGGCAGGAGTGAGCGGCATCGTCTGCCCCCTTGAAGTCCGGATCGTCAACCGATCACAAAGTGTAGAGCCTTGCTGGAACGTAACTGGCGTCCATCCTGTCACACCAGACCCTACGGTTGCAGAAGAGGGCGATAATTAAGACCGAATTTCAACATTCCAGGTCAGCGCCCCGGCGTTCGCAGACGCGCGGCACGCCCATCGCCGCGTGTCGGCCGGAGCCCGAAAAGCCCTGGTCGGGGCCCAGTTTTCAGGCGGCTGCGCCGAATGCCAGCTGCATGCCGATGAAGGCCACGAGCAGCAGCACCATGATCGACAGGTCGAACCGGACGGCGCCGATGGTCAGTTGCGGGATGATGCGCCGCAACAGCTTCACGGGCGGATCGGTGAGCGTCATGATCACCTCCAGCAGGACGACCGTGGCTCCCCTGGGATGCCAGTCGCGGCTGAACGAGCGGATGAACTCGACCACGACGCGGGCGATCAGGAGCAGCCAGAACACGAACAGCGCGAAACCGAGGATCTCGAAGAAGAGCCCCACCGAAAGCGACCTCACTCCAGTCAGATGTGACAGTGGAAACAGGCCTCGATACAGGCCGGTGTCGCTTCGTGCCGTTCGGAGCGGGCGGGCAGTACTGCGACGCCGTCAGCCTACCCGCGGCGAGTCGGTGGACTACTGGTAGGCGTAGAAGCCCGCCTCGGCGATGCGGCGACGCTGCTCGGCGGTGACGTCGACATCGGCCGGCGAGAGCAGGAATACCTTCGTCGCCACCTTGTCGAACGAGCCGCGCAGCGCGAACGCCAGTCCGGCCGCGAAGTCCACGAGACGCTTGGCGTCGGAGTTGTCCATCGACACCAGGTCCATGATCACCGGGGTGCCGTCACGGAAGCGCTCGCCGATGGTGCGGGCTTCGCTGTAGTCCTTCGGACGCAGCGTCGTGATCTTCGCCAGCGGGCTGCCCGCCTCGAACAGCTCGGCCATTCCGCGGGGGTCCATCGCCAGTGCGCCGCGGGTGGATCCCCGCATGGCGCCGAATCGCGGTGGGGTGCGGTCGAATTCACGCGGCGAGCGCATGCGGGGATCGAAGCGCGCGTCGTCGAAGCCAACGGGCATCCCGCCCCGGTAGGCGGCGGGCTCGTCGTAGTCGCGGCGGCGGTCCTCCCGCGGGTCGTCGTACCCGCGCGAGTAGCCCTCGTCCTCGAACCGGTCCTCCCGCGGACGGCGGTAGCTGCGGACGGGCCCGCGCTCTTCGTCGTCGTAGTAGTCGTCCTCGTAGTCGTCCATGGGCGCCATACCGAAGTAGGCCTTGACCTTGTGCAGTGTGCTCATTGTGAGGACCCCTCTGGCGGTGGTGAAAGTTCGTGTCGTTCGCAGGACTTGTGGTGGCTCGCGAGAGTCCTAAGACTCTGGTGTCTGTGATGTAGGTGTGACTGCTGTGACTTCTTGGGGTGACGTTAGCGGCCGCGATCCCAATAGCGCGGTACCGACACGCACACAAGTCGAGCCGTGTTTGACCGCCGCCTCGAGGTCACGGGACATGCCGGCAGACAGGTCGAGGCGCTGACGATAGTGCTGCTGTACCCGCGCCAGCTCCTGCTGCAAACGCCCGAACGCCGCGTCGGGGTCGGCTTCGCGTGGTGGGACGGCCATCAGCCCCACGAACTGCAAACCCTGCGCCGCCTCCACGGCGCTGCAGAGTTCGTCGAGGCGGTCGGCCGCGGCGACGTCGACGCCACCCCTGCTTTCATCGCCGTCGAGGCTGACCTGCACGTACACCCGCAGCGGCGCGGCCCGCGCACCGCGAGCGAGCGCGTCGAGGGCGCCCCGGTCCAGCGCCGCGACGACCTTGGCGCTGTCGACCGAGTGCGCGGCGTAGGCCCATTCGGCGATCGAGCGCGCCTTGTTGCGCTGGATGCGCCCGACCATGTGCCACCGGATCCGCTCGCAGCCCGCGACCTCGGCGACCGCGGCGACCTTCTGCGTCGCCTCCTGGTCGCGGGACTCACCGAACGCCTCGCATCCGAGCCGGTGCAGCGCCACGACGTCGCCGGCCGGGAAGAACTTCGTCACCGGCAGCAGCTCGATGTCGCCGGCGTCGCGGCCGGCGGCCTCGGCCGCGCGGGCGAGACGGTCCCGGACCCTCGCCAGCGCCTCACCCAGTTCGGCTTCCCGCGCGCCGGTCACGGCACCGGCTCCAGCCAGATCAGCGAGGCCAGCCGCCCGGTCGGCGCGTCGCGCCGATGGCTGAACAGAGTGCGGTCCTCGACCGTGCAGCGGGGATCGACCTCGATCGCGCCGACACCCAGCGTGTGTAGTTGCCGGGCGATTCCCGCCCGCAGGTCCAGCCCGGGTGTGCCCTGGCGCGTCGTCGTCCGGCTGCCCGGCAGCGCCGCATCGACCTCGGCCGCCATCTGTGCGGGCACTTCGTAGTTGGATCCGCTGACCGCGGGCCCCAAAAGGACCGAGACGTCCTCGACCCGGGCCCCCGCGTCGACCATCGTCTCCACGGCGCGCGCGACGATGCCGGCCGCGGCGCCCACCCGGCCCGCGTGCACCGCGGCGACGACCCCGGCCCGCGCGTCGGCTATCAGTACCGGGACACAGTCCGCGGTCACCACCGCCAGGCCCAGTGACGGCGCGGTGGTGACCAAACCGTCTGTGGCGTCCACGGTTTCACCGCCCCGGTCGACCACCTCGACGTGCGCGCTGTGCACCTGGTTCATCCACACGATGCCGTCCTCACCCAGCCCGGTGGCGGTGGCGAGGCGACGCCGGTTGGCCGCCACCGCTGCGGGATCGTCGCCCACGTGGTCGCCGAGATTGAACGTCGCGAACGGCGCCGTGGAGACGCCGCCCGCCCGGGTGGTGGTCACTCGGCGCACACGAAAGGTCACGCTGCGACCGTACGGCGCGTCAGTGGCGCATGAACGGGGGCACGTCGACGTCGTCGTCGGAGATGCCGCCGTCGTCCCGGCCATCGCCACCGATTCGCACCGTCGCGCCGTTGGTGTGCACCGGCACGCTGGCCGGATCCGACGGTTCGAACAGCGAGCTGTTCACTCGGCCCGCCTTGCCCGGCGCGATCGGCTGGGTGGCGGCGGCAGGAGCGGCGGGCGCGGCGGGAGCCTCACCCGTCACCGGCTTGCGGCCCGGGCCTGCCGCGTCGAAGCCCGCGGCGATCACCGTGACCCGCACCTCGTCGCCGAGCGAGTCGTCGATCACGGTGCCGAAGATGATGTTGGCGTCGGGGTGCGCCGCGTCCTGCACCAGCGAGGCGGCCTCGTTGATCTCGAAGAGACCGAGGTCGCTGCCGCCGGCCACCGACAACAACACGCCCTGGGCGCCCTCCATCGAGGCCTCGAGCAGCGGCGAGTTGATGGCGATCTCGGCCGCCTTGAGCGCACGCCCGTCGCCGCGGGCCGAGCCGATGCCCATCAGCGCGGTGCCCGCGGAGCTCATCACGCCCTTGACGTCGGCGAAGTCGACGTTGATCAGGCCGGGGGTGGTGATCAGGTCGGTGATGCCCTGCACGCCGTTGAGCAGCACCTCGTCGGCGCTGCGGAACGCGTCCATCAGCGAGACCGCCGCGTCACCCATCTGCAGCAGCCGGTCGTTGGGGATCACGATCAGCGTGTCGCAACTCTCGCGCAGTGCCTGGATGCCGTTCTCGGCCTGATTGCTGCGGCGCTTGCCCTCGAACGAGAACGGCCGGGTCACCACGCCGACCGTCAGCGCGCCGAGCTTGCGCGCGATCGACGCCACGACCGGTGCACCGCCGGTGCCCGTGCCGCCGCCCTCACCGGCGGTGACGAACACCATGTCGGCGCCGCGCAGCAGCTCCTCGATGTCGTCCTTGGCGTCTTCTGCGGCCTTGCGGCCGACCTCCGGGTCGGCGCCGGCGCCGAGGCCGCGCGTCGAGTCCCGGCCGACGTCCAGTTTGACGTCGGCATCGCTCATCAACAACGCCTGTGCGTCGGTGTTGATCGCGATGAACTCGACGCCCTTGAGACCCTGTTCGATCATCCGGTTGACGGCGTTGACGCCGCCGCCGCCGATGCCGACCACCTTGATCACAGCGAGGTAGTTATGCGGGGGGGTCATCGCTTCGCCCTTTCCTGCCTGGTTGCGTTGTCTGAACGCTGGAATTCCCGCTGACCGAAACTCTCAATCTCAACTAGAGGGTTAGAGTTATGTCAAGTTGTTCCGCGCAAACAGAACGGTAGGGTGACCGCGCGCAGTAGGCCTGCAGGCGCGCCGACGTGTCGGACAGATTTTTTCGCGCGCCGTGTCACTTCACGGTCGGCAGGTCCGGGCTGGAGACGTCGTAGGTCTTACCCGGCTGGGTCAGCAGCGCGCCCAGCTTGAGCGCCTTCTCCTCGGTGCGGTCGGTGGTCCCCCACACCACGGTGCGCCCGTCGATCAGCGTCAGCGTGATCGCCGCGACCGACTGCGCCGACACCCGGCCGACCTGGCTGGCCACCTCCGGCCGCAGCGACGTCATCACCTCCAGCGCGGCCTTGGTGGCCGGATCGTCGGGCCCGGGGTGCTCGGTGTCGAGGTACGGGACGCCCGGCGGCGGTGGCCCGGTCGCGAAGTCGACGCCGTCCTTGTCGAACAGGTGCACGCCGTCCGGGTAGTCCCTGACCACGACGGGGACCCGCTCCACGACGGTGATCCGCAGCGTCGACGGGTATTCGCGCTGCACGCGCGCCGACGCGACGCGGCGGATGTCGGCCACCCGCTCGGCGACCGCGTCGGTGTCGACCTGCAGCAGCGGGGTGCCCGGCGCCACCGCCGCCGCGGCGGTCACCTCGTCCTGGGTGACCGCACCGAGCCCGGTGACGACGATGTTGCGGGCCGACATGATCGGCGTGAAGTACAGCAGCAGCCCGAGCGCGGTGACCGCGACCGCGATGACCGCGGTCCACATCAGCAGCTTCAGCCCCCGCACGGCGCCGCGGCCCAGCGTCGCCGTCTGCTGCTGCGGACTGCCGAGGCTGCGCCGCTTGGCCTCCCGGCGGGCGTGCTCGATGGCCGTCGCCCTCGCCTGGGCCGCCCGGCGCTCCTCGCGTTCCCGGCGGGCCCGTCGCCGGGGGCCCTCGAAATCCTCCGGCGGCGCCGGCGTTTCGGCGTTCGCTTCGGGTGGGGCTTGCTCACTCGGGCCGGGCGGCGTCTCCTCACTCATCGCAGCGCCGCCCCGGGTCCGCCCGGTGTGCCGCGATTGGCGTGGAGCTGCAGCTGCGCGAGGATCTCCTGGCCGAGCAGGGTGACGTCGCCGGCGCCCATCGTCACCACCACGTCACCCGGGCGCGCCGCCGCGGCGACCAGGGCAGGCGCTGCGGAGAAGTCGGGCACATAGGTGACCGGCGCCGTCACCGCCTCGGCGATGGTGGCGCCGCTGACCCCGGGCAGCGGTTGCTCCCGGGCGGCGTAGACGTCGAGCACGAAAACCTCGTCGGCGAGGTCGAGCGCACGTCCGAACTCCGCCGCGAAAGCCTCTGTGCGGGAATACAAGTGGGGCTGGAAGACGACGATGGACCGCCCCGGCATGTCCTGACGGGCGACCGCGCGCAGCGCCGTCAGCGTGGCGCGCACCTCGGTGGGATGGTGGGCGTAGTCGTCGAAGACCCGCACGCTGTTCGCGGTGCCCACCAGCTCGAAGCGGCGGCGCACCCCCTCGAAGCCGGCCAGCCCGTCGAGCACCACGTCGGGTTGCGCGCCGGCCTGCATCGCCGCCAGCAGCGCCCCCAGCGCGTTGAGTGCCATGTGCCGGCCCGGCACCGACAGTCGCATCGGCCGCGGCCCCGGCTCGCCGCGCAGCCTGATCTGAGCGACGGCGCCGGTCCCCTGCTGGGTCCAGTCCAGCAGCGTCGCGTCGAGGTCGGCGCCCTCGTCGCTGCCGTAGCGCAGCACCCGGATGCCCAGCGCTTCGGTGCGTTCGGCCAGCCCGCGGGCGCCCGGGTCGTCGGTGCACACCACCAGCGCGCCGCCGGGCTGGATGCGCTCGACGAACTGGTCGAAGACCTCGGTGTAGGCGGCGACGCTCCCGAAGAAGTCCAGGTGGTCGGCCTCGATGTTGGTCACGACCACGGCATCGGGGTGGTATTCGAGCAGGGAGCCGTCGCTCTCGTCGGCCTCGGCGACGAAGCAGGTCCCGCTGCCCCGGTGCGCGTTGGTGCCGGCCTCGCCGAGGTCGCCGCCGACGGCGAACGACGGATCGAATCCGCTGTGCTGCAGCGCCACGATGAGCATCGACGTGGTCGTGGTCTTGCCGTGGGTGCCCGTCACCATCAGCGTGGTGTGGCCGGCCATCAGCTTGGCCAGCACCGCCGGGCGCAGGATCACCGGGATCCCGCGCTTGCGCGCCTCGACGAGTTCCGGGTTGGTCTTCGGGATCGCCGCATGCGTCGTGACCACGGCCGTCGGGCCGCCGGGCAGCATGTCCAGCGACGAGGCGTCGTGCCCGATCCGAATCACCGCGCCGCGCGCCCGCAGCGCGATCACGCTGCGGGACTCCTTGGCATCCGATCCCGAGACGAGGCCGCCGCGGTCCAGCAGGATGCGCGCGATGCCCGACATGCCGGCGCCGCCGATGCCGACCATGTGCACCCGCTGCAGTTCCGGCGGCAGGTCCGCGTGACTCACCGCTGCGCCCGCCCGTCCCGCGCGACCTCCAGCGCGATCTCGGCGACCCGTTGCGCGGCGTCGCGGTGCCCGGCCAGCGCCGCCGCGGTCGTCATCGCCGACAGCCGGGCCCGGTCGGTGAGAAGCTCGGCCACGGTGCCGGCCACGAAGTCCGGGGTCAGGTCGCGGTCGTCGACGATCATGCCCCCGCCGGCCTCCACGACCGGCAGCGCGTTGAGACGCTGTTCCCCGTTGCCGATCGGCAGCGGCACGTACACCGCGGGCAGGCCGACCGCGCTGACCTCCGCCACGGTCATCGCACCGGAGCGGCAGATCGCCAGGTCCGCGGCCGCGTACGCGAGGTCCATCCGGCTCAGATACGGCACGGCGACGTACGGCGGGTCGCCGGCGGCCGGCGTGCGCAGCTCGAGCGCGTTCTTCGGGCCGTGCGCGTGCAGTACCGAGATGCCTTGCCGCGCAAGGGCTTCAGCAGCGCCGGAGACTGCCCGGTTCAACGACTGGGCGCCCTGGGAGCCACCGAAGACCAGCAGCACCCTCGCGTCGTCGCCGAATCCGAAGTGCGCGCGGGCCTGCGCGCGCAGGGCGCCGCGGTCCAGCGAGGTGATTGACGCCCGCACCGGCACACCGACGACCTCGACGTGCCGTCGGACGTGCCCCAGCCCCGGGTCGGGGACCGCCGCGAGCACCCGCCGGGCCCACCTCGCGCCCAGCCGGTTGGCCCACCCGGCGCTGGCGTTGGCCTCGTGGACGACGACCGGCACGCGCCGGCCGGGCCGCACGCTGCGAGCGGCCAGGTAGGCGGGAACGGCGACATACCCGCCGAATCCGACGACGACGTCGGCGCCGACGTCGTCGAGCACCGCGCGGGTCTGGCGGACCGCCGTGCGGATCCGCCACGGCAACCGCAGGAGGTCGGCCGACGGCTTGCGCGGCAGCGGCACCGGCGTGATCAGCTCCAGGCGGTATCCGCGTTCGGGAACGAGTCGGGTCTCCAGACCGCGCTGCGTGCCCAGCGCGGTGATCCGCACTCCGGGTTCGAGCGCGGTCAGCGCGTCAGCGACCGCCATCGCGGGTTCGACGTGGCCCGCCGTGCCGCCGCCGGCGAGGACCACGGAAATCCCCCGGTCGCTGGACATCCCCGTCACCCGTAACGCTGACCTTCCAGTGTGGGAGCCCTGCGGCCCTGATTGCGACGGCCAGCACCATATCGGCCGGACTGCGTCGCCTGCTGACCGCCTCCATGATGCCTTGAGCCGCGGGCCGCGCGGTCGGCCGGACGGGGACGCTTCTTCGGCGGCGGCTTCTGCGGGGTCTGCTTCGCCTTTCGTCCCGGGCGGGACCGCAACCGGTCACGCAGCACTTCGGTGCGCGTGGGCGCGTACGGCGCAGGCAGCGGCAACCGCAGCAGCCTGTTGACCCGGTCGTCCTGGCCTGCCCGCAGCGCGGCGACGGCTTCGGGTTCGTGGCGTGCCGCGTTCGCCATAATGCCGATCATCAACAGGGTGGTCGCCGTCGCGGTGCCGCCCGCCGAGATCAGTGGCAGCTGCAGGCCGGTGACCGGCAGCAGGCCCACGACGTACCCGACGTTGATGAACACCTGCGCGAGCACCCACAGCGTGGCCGTCGCGGTCAGCAGGCGCAGGAACGGGTCGGCCGAGCGGCGCGCGATCCGCATGCCGGTGTAGGCGAACAGACCGAACAGGCACAGCAGTCCCGCCGCGCCGACGAAGCCGAGTTCCTCCCCGATGATCGCGAAGATGAAGTCGTTGTGCGCGTTGGGCAGATAGTTCCATTTCGCGGTGCCCTGGCCGAGGCCGTCACCGAAGACGCCGCCGTTGGCCAGCGCGAACCGGGCCTGCCGGGACTGGTAGCCCATCCCCTGGGCGTCGGCGCCGGGGTTGAGCCAGGCCTGCACGCGCGCGGAGCGATAACCCGCGGAGACCGCCAGAATGGCGCCCGAGGCGACGACCGCGCCCAGCGAGGTGAGGAACACCCGCAGCGGCAGGCCCGCATACCAGAGCAGGCCGAGCAGGATCACGCCCATCGACACGGTCTGGCCGAGGTCGGGCTGGGCGACGACCAGGGCCAGCGCGATCACCGAGACCGGCACCAGCGGCACCAGCATCTCGCGCAGCGAGGCCTGCTCCATGCGCCGCGCCGCCAGCAGGTGCGCTCCCCAGATCGCCATCGCGATCTTGGCCAGCTCCGAGGGCTGCATCGAGAAGCCGGCGACGACGAACCAGCCGCGGGAGCCGTTGGACTCCTTGCCGATGCCGGGGATCAGCACCAGGACCAGCAGCACGATCGTGAAGGCGAAGCCGCTGAACGCGAACCGGCGCATCACCGCCACCGGGACCCGCAGGGCGAGGTAGAACGCGAGAAGGCCGATCGCCGTCCACAGCACCTGCTTGCCGAAGACCGCCCACGGCGAGCCGTCCTGGTCGTAGGAGTAGACGCCCGACGCCGAGAGCACCATGGTCAGGCCCATCGTGATCAGCAGCGTGGTGACCGCGATGATCAGGTGGAACGAGGTCATGGGCCGGCCCAGCCAGGCCCCGAACCGGGTACGCGGCATGGGGAGCGCGGCATCTGCCGCCGGGACGGCTTGCGCCGTGTCGTCGGCGGCCGGGTTGGCCCGTCGGTTCCGCAGCCGGGTCAGGATGTTGCTCACGTCGCTCCTGCCTGTCCGCGCGGCTACCGCAGCGCCGCACGGACCGCCGCGGCGAACGCGTCGCCCCGGTGGCCGTAGCCGCTGAACTGGTCGAAGGAGGCTCCGGCCGGGGCGAGCAACACGGTGTCCCCGGGACCAGCCAGGCCCCGCGCGGCGTCGACAACGGCCGCCATCACCGCCTCGGCCAGCGGACGGTCGCTGGAGGCGACCCGTCTAGTCACAGAAGTAACAGCTGCCCCAGCTTTCCCAAGCACCCCAGAATCCTCCCCTGCCACAACCTCGACAACGGGGACATCCGGTGCGTGTCGCGATAACGCCTCGCCGACCTGCGCGCGGTCCCGGCCGATCACGACCGCGCCGACCAGGCGATTCGCCACCGCCGCGACCATGTCGTCGACGGAGGCGCCCTTGAGCAGACCGCCGGCCACCCAGACCACCCGCGGATAGGCGCTGATCGAGGCCTGCGCGGCGTGCGGGTTGGTGGCCTTGGAGTCGTCGACGTAGGTGATGCCGTCGGCCACGGCGACCACCTCGGCGCGATGTCTGCCCACGTGGAACCCCGCCAGCGCGCGGGCGATCGCGTCGGCGGGCACGTCGACGGCCCGGGCCAGCGCCGCCGCGCCCAGCGCGTCGAGCACGCCGACCGGACCCGCCACACCGATGGCGTCGGTTGGCGCCAGCGCCAGACCGCTGCCGAAGGCGTTGTCGACGAGCACGCCGTTGAAGACCCCGAGCTCGCCGGGGCCGGGCTCACCGAGCCGGAAACCCACCCGCACCGGCGCGCTCGAGGCCGCCAGCAGCCGCGCGGCGATGACGTCGTCCAGGCCCGCGACGGCCACCCTGCCGGTGAGCGCGCGGGCCTTGGCGTGGGCGTAGGCGTCCATCGAGCCGTGCCAGTCGAGGTGGTCCTCGGCGACGTTGAGCACGACGCCGGCGTCCGGGCGCAGCGACGGCGCCCAGTACAGCTGGAAGCTGGACAGTTCGACGGCGAACATCTCGGCGGGACGGTCGAGCACTGCGACGACGGGTTCGCCGATGTTCCCGCACAGCGCCGACCGACGCCCGGCGGCCTCGAGCATCGCCGACAGCATCGACGTCGTCGTGGTCTTTCCGTTGGTGCCGGTGACGACCAACCACCGCCGCGGCGGGCCGAACCGGCCCGACCGGTCCAGCCGCCACGCCAGCTCGACGTCACCCCACACCGGCACCCCCGCCGCTGCCGCGGCCGCAGGCACCGGCGCCGCGGGCGGAAAGCCGGGGCTGACGACCACGAGCGCGAATTCCGGTGTCCGGGCCACGGCCTCATCGGGGTCGAGCACCACGACGCCCTCGGCCGCCAGTGCGGCCAGCGCGGACGGGCTGTCGTCGGTCAGCGTCGCGTGCACACCGAGGGGGGCCAGCGCGGCCAGCACCGCCCGGCCCGTGATCCCCGCACCGGTCACCAGCACGGCCGCGCCGGGTCTCAGCGGCTCGAGCACCTCAGGCTCCGACAGTGGTCAGCCACTCGCTGTAGAAGAGTGCCACGCCGAGCCCGCACGCGATCGCCGTGAGCAGCCAGAACCGGATGATGACGGTGGTCTCGGCCCAGCCCACCAGCTCGAAGTGGTGGTGGAACGGCGCCATCCGGAACACCCGCCGGCCCGTCGTGCGAAACGCCATGATCTGCACGACCACCGAGGTGACCTCGGCGACGAACAGCGCGCCGAGCACGACGGCCAGCATCTCGGTGCGGCTGGTGACCGACAGGCCCGCGATGATGCCGCCGAGGGCCAGCGAGCCGGTGTCCCCCATGAAGATCTTGGCCGGCGCGGCATTCCACCACAGGAAACCGATGCAGGCGCCGGCGGTGGCCGCCGCGATGATCGCGAGGTCGAGCGGGTCGCGCACGTTGTAGCAGCCCAGTCCGGGGCTGGTCGCACACGCGTTGCGGAACTGCCAGAACGTGATCAGCACGTAGGCCGCGCAGACCATCGCCATGGCACCGGCGGCCAGCCCGTCGAGCCCGTCGGTGAAGTTCACCGCGTTGGACCAGGCGCTGACGATCACGACGCAGAACAGCACGAAGATCGCGGGAGCCAGCGTCACCGTGGCGATCTCGCGGACGTAGGACAACTCGGGGCTGCCCGGGGTCAGCCCGTCGGCGTTGTGGAACTGCAGGGCCAGCGCGCCGAACAGCACCGCGGCGACGAGGATGCCGACGGTCTTCGCGGTCTTGTTCAAGCCGAGGTTGCGGGCCCGGCGCAGCTTGATCATGTCGTCGATGAACCCGACGACGCCCAGCGCGGTGGCCAGGCCGAGCACCAGCAGCCCCGAGGCGGACGGCCCCTTGCCGTCGATCAGCACGCCGACCAGGTGGGTGCCGAGATAGCTGGCCCAGATGCCCGCGACGATCGCCACCCCGCCCATCGACGGGGTGCCGCGCTTCTTGTGGTGGCTCGGGGGTCCGTCTTCGCGGATCTCGTGGCCGAAGCCCTGCCGGGTGAACAACCTGATCAGCACCGGCGTCAGCAGGATCGACACCGCGAGCGCGATGGCGACGGCGACGAGGATCTGCCTCATCGGGCGCCCTCCCCGGCATCGCCGGCCAGCGCGTCGGCCAGCGCTGACAGCCCGGCGGAGTTCGAGGCCTTCACCAGCACCACGTCACCGGGCCGCAGCTCGGAGCGCAGCAGCGCCAGCGCGGCATCGGCGTCGGCGACCGCCGTGGCCTCGGAGCCCCACGAGCCTTCCATGACCGCCCCGTTGAGCATGGCGCTCATAGGCCTCCCGGTTCCCACGACGATGAGTCGAGTGACATCTAAGCGCACGGCGAGCCGGCCGATGCGGTCGTGCTCGGTAATCGCGTCGTCACCGAGCTCGGCCATCTCCCCCAGCACGGCCCAGCTGCGCCCCTGGGACGCGCCACTCCTGCTCATCCATGCCAGTGCCTTCAGGCCCGCGCTCATCGAGTCCGGATTGGCGTTGTAGGCGTCGTTGATGATCGTCACGCCGTCGTCGCGCCTGCTGACCTGCATCCGGTGCCGCGACACCGGGCCCGCCCCGCCCAGCGCGGCGGCCACCTGTTCGAGCGTGGCCCCGCATTCGAGCGCGACGGCGGCCGCGCACAACGCGTTCGACACCTGGTGGTCGCCGTGCACGGCCAGCTCGATGCGGGTCTGTCCGGCACCGGCGTGCAGCGTGAAGCGGGGCCGGGCCAGCTCGTCGAGGCTCACATCGTCGGCCCAGACGTCGAGGGTGCCGCCGTCCTGAGGCCACTGAGTGCGCCCGACCCGCACCACGCGAGCGGCGGTCTTGTCCGCCATCGCCGCGACCACAGGGTCGTCGGCATTGAGGATCACCACACCGGAAGCTGGAACAGACTGCGGCAGCTCGGATTTGGTTTCGGCGATGGCTTCGCGCGAACCGAACTCGCCCAGGTGTGCGGTGCCGACGTTGAGCACGACGGCGATCGAGGGCCGCGCGATCTCGGCCAGCGCGGCGATGTTGCCCCGGTGACGGGCCGACATCTCGAGTACGAGGAAGTCGGTCGATTCCGAGGCACGCAGCACGGTCCAGGGATGACCGAGTTCGTTGTTGAACGACCCCGGCGGTGCGATGACCTCACCCAGTGGGCTCAGCACGGCGGCGATCAGGTCCTTCGTCGACGTCTTGCCCGACGAGCCGGTGATGCCGACGATCGTCAGGCCGCCTTCGACGAGTTCGGCGGACACCGCCGCCGCCAGCCGCCCCAACGCCGCGAGCACCGCAGCGCCCGAGCCGTCGGGGTCGTGTTCGAGCACGCTCGCGGTGCCGTTCTGCCCGGAGACTGCGGGCGCGACCGGGTCGACGACGATCGCGGGGACCCCGACCGGCCGCGCGGCCAGCACCGCGACCGCGCCCGCCGCGACCGCGGTCGCCGCGAAATCGTGTCCGTCGGCGCGCGCGCCGGGCAGTGCCAGGAACAGCCCGCCGGGCGTCACCGCCCGGGAGTCGAACTCCACGGATCCCGTGACGACGGTGGCGGCCGCCTGTTCGGCAGTCACATCGGCGAGGCGGCCGCCGACGATCTCGGCGATGCGGGCCAGCGAGAGCGCGATCAACGGCGCGACCCCCGCGCGCCCGAGGCCTGCAACGCCGCAGCGAGTTCCTCGCGGTCGTCGAACGGCAACGTCCGTCCGCCCCGGGTCTGGCCCGACTCGTGTCCCTTGCCGGCGATCAATACGACGTCGCCGGCGCGTGCGGAGGCCACGGCGTGCCCGATCGCCGCGCGGCGGTCCCCGATCTCCACGACGTCGGCGCCGGCACCCTGCGCACCTGCGACGATCGCCGCGCGGATGGCGGCCGGGTCCTCGTCGCGCGGGTTGTCGTCGGTCACCACGACCAGGTCGGCCAGTTCGGCGGCCACCCGGCCCATCGGCTCCCGCTTGCCCGGGTCCCGGTTGCCGCCGGCCCCGAACACCACGACCAACCGCCCGGAACACTGCTCCTTGAGGGTCTGCAACACGGCCTCCAGCGCTCCTGGCTTGTGGGCGTAATCGACGAGGGCCAAAAACGGCTGCCCGCGGTCGACGGTCTCCAGCCGGCCGGGCACCGCGGCGTCCCGCAACCCGGGCGCGGCCTGTTCCGGCGACACCCCGACCGCGTCGAGCAACGCCACGGCCAACAGGCAGTTCGCCACGTTGTAGCGGCCGGGCAGCCGGATCTGCAGGCCGTGATGGACCCCGGCGGGATCCACGGCCAGAAACTCCTGGACGCCGCCGTCGCCGGAGCGGACGTCCTCGACCCGCCAGTCCGCGGCCCGGGTCGTGCTGACCGTGACGGCATGCCCGGCGCGGCGCGCCATCGCGCGGCCCCAGTCGTCGTCGACGCAGATCACCGACTGTGCCGCGCGGGTCGGCGACGCGGGATCGAACAGACGCGCCTTGGCGTCGAAGTAGTCGTCCATCGTCGGGTGGAAGTCCAGATGGTCCCGCGACAGGTTCGTGAAACCGCCGACCGCGAACCGCACTCCGTCGACGCGGCCGAGCATCAGCGCATGGCTGGAGACTTCCATCACGACGGTGTCCACGCCCTGCTCGACCATCACCGCCAGCAGCGCCTGCAGGTCGGGCGCTTCCGGTGTGGTGAGGCCCCCCTGCTGGTCGCGGCCGTCGATGCGGACACCGACGGTACCGATCAGCCCGCCCACCCGGTCGGCGGCCCGCAGCCCGGCGTCGACGAGGTAGGTGGTCGTGGTCTTGCCCGATGTCCCCGTGACACCGATGACGCGCAGGTGCTGTGACGGGTGGCCGTAGACGGCGGACGCCACCTCGCCCAGCACGGTCCTGGGCTCGGGGTGGACGAGGACCGGCACGTCGAGGGCGGCCCCCTGCGCGATCTCGGCGGCCCCGTCGCGGTCGGTCAGCACGGCCACCGCGCCCCGGGCCACGGCGTCGGCGGCGTAGCGGGCACCGTGGGCGCGCGAACCGGGAAGTGCCGCGAACAGGTCGCCGGGCTGCGCGCTCTGGCCGCGCAGCGTCACCCCGCTGAGCCGGACCGCGGGGATTCCGCCGCCGTCCGCGGTCAGCGCGGACACCTGAGCAGCCACCTCCGCGAGAGGCAGACCGGGAGGATGGCTCGGGCGCAGGTTCATGGCCTTGACACAGTACCGATCGCGGCGGTGACGCCCGGCGTTCGCCGCGGGCGACGCGCGGGAGCCCTCAGCCGGCCTGAAGCGTCAGGCGCGCACCCGGATCCGGCGACAGCGGCACATTCTCGCGCTGCAGCAGCCAGGAGGCGATGTTGTGGAACAGCGGCGCGGCCGAGGAACCCGGTTTGCCGTCGGCCGCGCGCTGCGGCGCGTCCATCATCACGCCGACCACGTAGCGGGGGTCGTCGGCGGGCGCCATGCCCGCGAAGGTGATCCAGTAGACGTTGTCGTAGTAGCAGCCACACGCCGGGTTGATCTGCTGGGCGGTGCCGGTCTTGCCGGCGATCTGGTAGCCCTCGACGGCCGCCGCCGGACCGGTGCCCTGCTGGACGCCGGTGGGGTCGCGTTGCACGATCGCCCGGAACATGTTGCGCACCGTGCGGGCGGTGTCCGCGGACACCACGCGGACCCCGTCGGGCCGCGGTTCCTCGGTCCGGGTTCCGTCGGGTGCGATGGTCGCCTTGAGGATGCGCGGCGGGATCCGCACGCCGTCGTTGGCGATGGTCTGGTAGATGTCGGTCATCTGCAGCAGGGTCATCGAAAGGCCCTGTCCGATGGGCAGATTGGAGAAGGTGCTGCCCGACCACTGGTCGATAGGCGGTACCAGGCCGGCGCTTTCGCCGGGCAGGCCGACACCGGTGCGCTGGCCGAGACCGAACTTCTGCAGCATCTCGTAGTAGCGCTGCGGGCCGATGCGCTGGGCCAGCATCAGTGTGCCGACGTTCGACGACTTCCCGAACACACCGGTGGTGGTGTAGGGCATCACGCCGTGGCTCCACGCGTCGCGGACGTTCACCCCGCCCATGTCGATCGAGCCGGGCACGTGGAGCACCTCGTCCGGGTGGGAGAGCCCGAATTCGATCACCGAGGCGGCAGTGATGATCTTGTTGACCGATCCCGGCTCGAACGGCGAGGACACGGGCAGGTTTCCGAGCTGGCGGGTGTCCTGCCGGCTCATGTCCTGCGCCGGGTTGAAGGTGTTGTCGTTCGACATCGCTAGCACCTCGCCGGTCTTGGCGTCGAGCACGACCGCCGAGACGTTCTTCGCGCCCGAGAGATCCTTGGCCTGCTGAACCTGCTGCTGCACGTAGAACTGGATGTCGTCGTCGAGGGTGAGCTGCACCGTCGATCCGTTGACCGCGTCGTGGCGGTTGCGGTAGCTGCCGGGGATCACCACGCCGTCGGAACCGCGGTCGTAGGTCACGGACCCGTCGGTTCCCGCGAGCACCGAGTCGAGGGAGTCCTCGAGACCCAGCAGGCCGTGGCCGTCCCAGTCGATGCCGCCCACGACGTTGGCGGCCAGTGCGCCGCCGGGGTACTGGCGCAGGTCCTGCCGCTCGGAGCCGACCTCGGGGAACTTGGTGGTGATCGCGTTGGCGACCGCCGGGTCGACGGCCCGCGCCAGGTAGACGAACGTCTCGTTGCTGCGCAGCTTCTTGAGCAGCGTCGCGTAGTCGGGCTTGTTGCCCAGCCGGGCCGACACGTCTTTGGCGATCTCGCGCAGCCGCGCGTCCGGATCCGGGGCCTCGGGTGACTTCGAGCGGGCCTCTTCCAGCTGCTTGCGCACCCTCGCCGGCTGGAAGGTCAGCGCGCGGGCTTCGATCGTGAAGGCCAGCTTGTCGTTGTTGCGGTCGACGATCGCGCCGCGGAGCGCGGCGTTGACGTCGGTCACCTTCAACTGGCTGGCCGCCTCGGCGCGCAGGCCGGCCGCGCGCGGCACCTGCAACGTGAACAGCTGAGCGGCCGCGACGACCAGCAGCACAAAGACCACGGCGTTGCCGGCCCGGTGCCGGAACACGAAGGATGCGCTGCGCAGCCCGGTCCGGGTCGCCTGACGGGTCCGTCGCGACCGCGCCGAGTGTTCCTGCGCGGGCGCCTTCGCCGGTTTGGCAGCCTTGGCGCGGTCACGCCCGCGGGCGTCGCGGCTCATGCCGGGGCGCCCGGTGCGGGCACCGTGACGGGCGCGAACTGTTCGGGGCCAGACGGGGCGCCCGGCACGGTCGCCGCGCCCGGTGACAGGTGCGACGCGCCGGCGTCGAGCGGTGCGGCGGGCGGAGGTGCGGGAGCGGCCGGCGGTGCGGGCGGGGCGGCCGCGGGTGCCGGGGCGGCCGGAGGTGCCGGAGCGGGTGCGGCCACGGGTGCCGGGGCGGCCGCGGGTGCCGGGGCGGCGGGAGGTGCCGGAGCGGGTGCGGCCGGGGCGGCCACCGGCGCGGGCGCCTGCAGGCCCGGCCCCGGTGTGGGCAGCTGGCCCGGCAGGACGTGCGGGACCTCGCCGGCCGGCGGCACCTGACCCGGAGCGGTCAGGGGCGCGGCCTGACCCGGCATCTGCAGCGCATTCGGGGCCTCGGGGAGGCGGACCGGAATCTCGCGCGGATCCACCACGCGCGGAGCCGGCGGCGGGGGTGGCACGGGATCGGGCAGCGGAGCGTTCAGCGGCGGCGGCGGCGCCCCCTCCGCCGGCTTCGGGGTGCCCACGACGACCCAGTTGCCCGAGGCGTCCTGCACCAGGTGCGCCGTGTCCCGGGACGGGATCATGCCGAGATTCCGTGCGGCTTCAGCCAGCGCGGGCGCCGCCTGGGCCTCCAGCACGTCGCGTTCCAGCCCTTCCTTCTGCTGCTGCAGGCCCTCGTTGACCTGACGGGCGTGGCTGAGCTGATACGAGCGCTCGGCGGCGTCGGTGGACAACCACAACGTCACCCCGAGGCCGAGCCCGAGCGACCCGATGACGAGCACGACGAACGGCACGCGCGCGACGAGACGCCGCGGATTGAGGTCGATCGACGCCAGCTTGACCAGCAGCCGCTCCCGCAGAGGAGGGCGAACGACCTTGGGAGCCTTGGCTTTACGAGCCTTCGCTCGAGCCTTGGCCTGGCTGGCACTCTTCGGACGCCCCGGGGCGTCGGCGAGCCGCGGGATCGGGCTGGTGCGCGGGGCCGACCGTTGCGGGCGTGCGTCGCGCGCCGCCCTGCGGCCGCGGGGCTGCGCGTCGACCGGCATGCGCTTGGGCTCACGCGCCGAACGGCCGGTGCGCTTCTTCGCCTCCTTGGTCGCCCCGCGGGAGCGAGCGGACGTTCGGGCAGACTTCTGCGCAGACACCGTCGCGGTGTTGCGTGCCGGCCGCTTTGCCTTCATCGCTGCTCTCCCCCAACTTTCTCCAACGCGCGCAGCCGAACCGGAGCGCTTCTCGGATTGCGGTCGATCTCCTCGGCGCCCGCGCGCTCGGCGCCGCGGGTCAGTGCGACGAATTCCGGTCCGTGGCCCGGTAACTCGACCGGCAACCCCGGCGGCGTGCGCGACGCCGTGGCAGCGGTGAACTCGCTCTTGACGATCCGGTCCTCCAGCGACTGATAGGCCATCACGGCGATGCGCCCGCCCGGCCGCAACACCGCCAGCGCCGCCGGAATCGCCCGGCGCAGCGACTCCAGCTCGGCATTGACCGCGATGCGCAGCGCCTGGAAGGTGCGCTTGGCGGGATGACCGCCGGTGCGCCGCGCCGGGGCGGGGATCGCCTGATAAAGCAGCTCGACAAGTTCGCCGGTGGTTCTCAGCGGGGCGGTGGCGCGGCGGCGCACGATGTGGGCCGCGATGCGGCCGGCGAAGCGTTCCTCGCCGTACTCGCGCAGCAGGCGAGCCAGCGCCTTCTCGTCGTAGGTGTTGAGGATCTCCGCCGCCGTCAGGTCCGACTCGGCGTCCATCCGCATGTCCAGCGGCGCGTCGGTCGAGTAGGAGAAGCCACGCTCCGGGCGATCGAGCTGCATCGAGGAGACGCCCAGATCGAACAGGATCGCGTCTACTCCCTTTGCCGCGCAATCACTTTCGGCAACCGCCTCGGCGATGCCGTCGTAGCGGGTGCGCACCAGCGTGATCCGGTCGGCGAACGGAGCGAGGCGCTGCCCGGCGATGCGCAGCGCGTCGGGGTCCCGATCGAGGCCGATCAGCCGCAGTCCGGGGAATTCGGCGAGGAACCGCTCGGAGTGGCCGCCCGCGCCGAGGGTGGCGTCGACGAGCGTGGCACCGCTGCCGTCCGGGTTCTGCCGGGTCAGCGCCGGAGCGAGCAGCTCGACGCAGCGGTCGAGCAGGACCGGGACATGAGGCTGGTCATCCACCATCGCAGCACCGTCGGGGATCGGGGCGGCCCCTGCAGTGAGGTCCCTGTCCGAGAGCACGAACCTGACGTCGGGGAAGTACGTCAGGGCCGGTTCGGGCAGAGGCCGCACTGCACGGGCCTGCGGGCCGGTGGCCAGGTCAGAGAATGTCGCCGAGTGCTTCATCGCTGGCCGCGGAGAAGTTCTCTTCGTGAAGCTCCTGGTAGTTCTGCCATGCCTGCGCGTCCCAGATCTCGAGGAACTCGATCGAGCCGATCACCACGCATTCCTTGGTCAGGTCGGCGTAGCGGCGGTGTTCGGCCGACAACGTGATCCGCCCTTGAGCGTCGGGATACTGCTCGTCGGTGCTGGCCGCCAGGTTGCGCAGGTAGGCACGGGCCTGGGGATTTCCGCGCTTGGCCTTGCCCGAGATCTCGGCGATCATCGCCTCGAACTCCGCCCGTGGGTGGACAGCCAGGCTGTGATCTTGGCTCTTGGTGACCATCAACCCTCCTGCCAGCGCGTCGCGAAATTTGGCGGGCAACGTGAGTCGCCCTTTGTCATCGAGCTTTGGCGTGTAGGTGCCGAAGAACATCTCGCCACCTCGCAGACCTCACTCGAGCCTTGCCGTGTCCGGAGCCCCGGTCGCTCCGTTGTCCGCCACTTTACCCCACAATCCCCCACTTTTCTCCAGAAGCGGGTTCGCGTTTCGCGTCATCCCCCACTTCCCGCAGGCCACTCGCTGCCGCGGACAGTCGATCCACGGCAGGATGCTACGGCCGCGGACGTTGAAAGTGCTGCTCAGCGCGTCAGCGGCGTGTTTGGGTGGTCAGTGGGGAGATGTGGGGCAAAAAAGAGGGGCAGCCCTGTCGGACTGCCCCTGATGTGGAGGTCGATTTACTCGTCGAAGCGCCGCCGGAAGCGGTCTTCCATCCGGCTGGTGAACGAGCCGCCACCCTTCGACCGCTTCTGGCGCGAGGTTCCGGCGTCGTTCGGCAAACGTTCCCGGCCATGGCCGACCCGGGGGCCGGTGATCGCGAACACGACACCCCCGAACATCACGATGAAGCCGATCACCGACAGGATCGGGAAGCTTCCGATCATGGTGGCCTTGAAGGCCACGCCGGAGACGAGCATCGCCAGCCCGATCACGAAGAGCGCCGCGCCCTGCAGGCGGCGCCGGGTGGAGGGTGCGCGCAGAGTTCCCCCGCGAACGCTCGACGCGAACTTGGGATCCTCGGCATAGAGCGCGCTCTCGATCTGGTCGAGCATGCGCTGCTCATGATCGGAGAGTGGCATTCGTCCCTCCCTCTTGCCGTGGGGGCGTCTCAGTCGTTCAAAGTAAGGTGTGCCCGCCATGTACGGGCACTTAACAGTAATGATACGAGCTCGATCTGAGCCGTACCACCTACTTCGCGGGCCGATTCTATGACGTGGCACTCCACAGCGAAGCCACTGGGAAGCACAGCCCCGGCGAGCCGATAATGGGGGTCGGCCATCGATACACCCGCCGGGAGGGGCAGATACTTGGCGACACATCTGATCGATCTGTCGCCTGGCGATATGCAGCGCCGGCTCGGCGACGCGCTGGCGATCTATGTCGACGCCATGCGCTACCCGCGCGGCACGGAAGCCCAGCGCGCGTCGATGTGGCTCGAGCACACCCGCCGGCAGGGTTGGAAGGCCGTCGCGGTTGTCGAAGCGGGCCTCGAATCCCTGCCGTCCCCGTCGGTGGATCCGGCCACCGCACCGATGCTCGGCGTCGCCTACGGCTATTGCGGCGCCCCGGACCAGTGGTGGCAGCAACAGGTGATCGCCGGGCTGCGGCGCAACGGCGCGGATTCCGGCCGCATCTCCGAGCTGATGACCAGCTATTTCGAGCTGACCGAGATCCACATCGCTCCCCACGCGCAGGGCCGTGGGCTCGGCGAGGCGCTGATCCGCCGGCTGCTCGACGACCGCCGCGAGCAGCACGTTCTGCTGTCCACGCCGGAGATCAGCGGCGAGGCCAACCGGGCGTGGCGGCTGTACCGGCGTTTGGGGTTCACCGACGTCATCCGCGGCTACCACTTCGCCGGCGATCCGCGGGCTTTCGCGATCCTGGGCCGCGCCCTGCCGCTGTGACGCAGCGCGTCTGGCACGATGTCGTCGTGCCGACTCGTCGCCGGACCCGCAGACGTCTGCTTGCCCTCGGTGTGCTGCTGTTGGTGCTCGCGCCGACGCTGATCGGTTGCGTCCGGGTGCGCGCCTCACTCACCGTGTCTCCGGACGACCGGGTCTCCGGCCAGATCGTCGCCGCCGCCAAGCCCCGCGACCCCTCCGACAAGGGCCCGCAGCTTCTCAACAACCTGCCGTTCGCGCAGAAGGTCGCGATCTCGGACTACAACCGCGACGACTACGTGGGTTCGCAGGCGGTGTTCTCCGACCTGACCTTCTCCGAGCTCCCGCAGCTTGCGGGCATGAACCGCGACGCGGCCGGCGTCGATCTCTCGCTGCGGCGCGCCGGAGATCTGGTGATCCTCGAGGGACGCGTGGACCTGACCTCGCTGAGCGACCCCCAAGCCGACGTGTCGCTGTCGGTGTCGTTCCCCGGGGACGTGACGACGACCAACGGGGACCGGGTCTCGAGCGACGTCGTCGAGTGGAAGCTGCGCCCCGGCGTGGTCAGCACGATGAACGCGCAAGCCCGCTACACCGACCCCAGCGCCCGGTCCTTCACGGGCGCGGCGATCTGGCTCGGCGTGGCGTCCTTGGTCGTCGCGGGCATCATCGGCTGGCTGGCGTACAACAGCCGGGATCGCTCCCCGCGCCCGGGCGAGCCGCAGGACCAGCCGCAGTAGGCCCGTGCTCTCCGGCCGTCCCACGCCGGAGACGCTTAGTTGCTCCATCCGCCACCGCAGGCTCTACGCTTGAGCACTCGGGGTGAGACGAACAGAAAGGGGCGCTCGCTGAGCGTGGATGCAGCGGCACCGTCAGCCGTCGAGCTGGCGGCGGCCGTCACCGAACAGCTGCGCGACTACCTGCGGGGCCGTCGCCGCGACGCCGCCTACATCGGTGCGGACTACGCGGTGCTCACCGAGGCGCTCGAGGAGTTCGTGCTGCGCGGCGGAAAGCGGCTGCGGCCGGCGTTCGCCTACTGGGGTTGGCGTGCCGTGGCCGGCAGCGAACCGGGCCCGAGCGTCCTGCGGCTGTTCTCGGCCCTGGAGATGTTGCACGCCTGCGCGCTCGTGCACGACGACGTCATCGACGCATCGGCGACCCGGCGCGGGCTGCCGACCGTGCACCGGATCTTCACCGAACGGCACCGCAGCCACAACTGGCACGGCTCGCCGGAGCAGTTCGGGCTCTCGGCGGCGATCCTGCTGGGCGACCTGTCGCTGGTGTGGGCCGACGACATCGTGGCCACCGCCGACCTCGACGCGGCAGCCCACCGGCGCGTTCAGCGGGTGTGGTCGGCGATCCGCACCGAAGTGCTGGGCGGCCAGTACCTCGACATCGTCAACGAATCCAGCGGCGCGGACACCGTGGCGTCGGCCATGACGGTCAACATCTACAAGACGGCGTCGTACACGATCACCCGTCCCCTGCAGCTCGGCGCCGCGGCAGCGGCCGACCGTCCCGAGATCTCCGAAGCGTTCCACGAGTTGGGCACCGACCTCGGCGTGGCCTTCCAGCTCCGCGACGACGTCCTCGGCGTATTCGGCGATCCCGCCGTCACGGGCAAGCCCTCGGGCGACGACCTGAGATCGGGCAAGCGCACTGTCCTGCTCGCCGAGGCGGTCGAACTCGCCGAGAAACACGATCCCGTCGCCGCCAAGCTGTTGCGCACCTCCATCGGCACCGAACTGTCCGACGTACAGGTCAAGGAGGTCTGCACGGCGATCGAGTCGGTCGGCGCGCTGGCGGCCGTCGAGGACCGCATCGACAGGTTGATGCGCAAGGCGATCGGGATACTCAACGCCGCACCGATCGATGCCCAGGCGCGGCTGGGCCTGATCGAACTCGCCAGATTGGCCGCGAACCGGTCCGCGTAGCCGCATGATCACGCCAGCACCTGCCCTCTCCAAAACCGGTCTGTCGGACCGTCTTTCCCGGCAATTCGGGCCGGGGTTGCGGCGGCTGAAGGATTTCACGTCGTCGCCCGAAGCCAGGCCGGCCCTGCTCGGCGCGCTCGGCGCCGCACTGATCACCGCGGGCGGCCTCGGCGCGGGCAGCACCCGGCTGCACGACCCGCTGCTGGAGTCGATGCACCTGTCCTGGCTGCGGTTCGGGCACGGGTTGGTGCTGTCGTCGGTGATGCTGTGGGTCGGCGTGGCGCTGATGCTGATCGCCTGGCTGAGGCTCGGACGGCGCGTGATCGACGGCACGGCCGGCCAGTACACGATGATCGCCACCACCGGATTCTGGCTCGCCCCTCTGTTGCTGAGCGTGCCGGTGTTCAGCCGGGACACCTACTCCTATCTGGCCCAGGGCGCCCTGCTGCGCGATGGGTTCGACCCCTACCTCGTCGGGCCGGTGGAGAATCCGAACACGTTGCTGGACAACGTCAGTCCCATCTGGACCACCACCACCGCACCGTACGGGCCGGCGTTCATCCTGGTGGCGAAGTTCGTCACGATGCTCGTCGGCGACGACGTCGTCGCGGGCACCATGCTGTTACGCCTCTGCATGCTCCCCGGTCTCGCGCTGCTGATCTGGGCGGTGCCGCGGGTGGCCCGCCACGTCGGCGCCAACAGCGCGGCGGCACTGTGGATCTGCGTGCTGAACCCGCTCGTGATCATCCAGCTCATGGGTGGGGTGCACAACGAGATGCTGATGGTCGGGCTGATGATGGCCGGCATCGCCTTGTCGTTCGGGGGCCGTCACGGCTGGGGCGCCGCGCTGATCGCCGTTGCCGTCGCGGTCAAGGCGACCGCTGGGCTGGCGCTGCCGTTCATGGTCTGGGTGTGGGCACGCGGCCTGCGCGAACGCCGCGGCTACTCCCCCGTCAAGGCGTTCGCGGCAGCCACCGCGGCGTCGGTCGTGATCTTCACGGTGGTGTTCGCGGTGCTCTCGCTGGCGGCCGGCGTCGGCCTGGGCTGGCTCACCGCACTCGCCGGGTCGGTCAAGATCATCAACTGGCTGACCGTGCCCACCGCGGCCTCGAACCTCATCAACGTCGCGGTCGGGCTGTTCATGCCGGTGAACTTCTACGCGGTGCTCGAGATCGCCCGCATCATCGGCATCGCGATCATCGCCGTGTCCGCACCCCTGCTGTGGTGGCGGTTCCGTCACACGGACCGGGACGCGCTCATGGGCGTCGGACTGCTGATGATCATCGTGGTGCTGTTCGTGCCGGCCGCCCTGCCCTGGTACTACACCTGGCCGCTTGCCGTGATGGCCGCGCTGGCACAGTCCCGCGGGGCGATCGCGCTCATCGCCGGGTTCTCCACCTGGATCACGGTGCTCTGGCGGCCCGACGGCGCGCACGGGATGTACTCGTGGGCGAACGTGCTGATCGCAGCCGGATGCGCGGCGGCGGCGTGGTATTCGCTGAAGATCGCGCCCGGCCCGGCCGAGGTCAGTACGCCATCGCCTGCGCGCGGCGAACCACCTCACGAGCCTGATGCGAGTGCAGCGCATCCACCGGGCGCGCATTAGCCTGCCGCTCGGTGGAACCGTCTCTGCTGATGGTCAGCGACGGGTCCGGAGTGAACAGCCACCGCATGATCTCGGTCTCGTGGTAGCCGCCGTCGTGCAGGACCACCAGCAGTCCCTGTAAAGGCTTGACCACGTGCCCGCTGTCGTCGAAGAAGATCTTGGGGATCACGACCGAGCGGTCGCGGCGGACAGCGACGAGGTGTCCCTCCCGCAGCTGCTGATGCACCTTCGACACCGGGATACCCAGCAGTCCGGCCACGGCCGCCAGGTCGTAGACGGCTTCGCCGGGATCGAGAACGTCGTCGGCCGTGGGAATGCTGCTCATCGCACTGAGTGTAAAACCACGGCGGCCGTGGGGATGGCTGCTTACCGGGTCCGGTCGCGCCCCCCTCGTACCATGTGTCCGATGGAGACCTACCAGCCCTCCGGTGCACTGACCGGATCCGTGCTGGACGGTCGGTACCGGGTGGACGCGCTGATCGCGACGGGCGGTATGTCCGGGGTTTACCGCGGACTGGACCTGCGGTTGGACCGGCCGGTCGCGTGCAAGATCATGGACTCCCGCTATGCCGGCGACGAACATTTCCTCACCCGGTTCCAGCGGGAGGCGCGTGCGGTGGCCCGGCTCAAGGACCCCGGTCTGGTGGCGGTCTACGACCAGGGTCCCGGAACTCCCGCCGGCCAGCCTCCCTATCTGGTGATGGAACTGGTGGAGGGCGGCACGCTGCGCGAACTGCTGCGCGAACGCGGGCCGATGCCGCCGCACGCCGTGGCCGCGGTCCTGCGGCCCGTGCTGAGCGGCCTGGCCGCCGCACACCGCGCCGGACTGGTGCACCGCGACATCAAGCCGGAGAACGTGTTGATCAGCGACGACGGCGACGTCAAGATTGCCGACTTCGGGCTGGTCCGCGCACTGGCCGAAGCCAAGATCACCTCGACGAGCGTCATCCTCGGCACCGCGGCGTATCTGTCTCCCGAGCAGGTCGCCACCGGCGAGACCGATGCGCGCGGCGACGTCTACGCCGTCGGCATCCTCGTCTTCGAGCTGCTGACCGGGCGCACCCCCTTCACCGGAGACTCACCGCTGGCCGTCGCCTACCAGCGGATGGACCGCGACGTGCCCCCGCCCAGCACGGCGATCGGCGGCGTGCCACGGCAATTCGACGACCTCGTGGCGATCGCGACCGCCCGCGATCCGGCGCAGCGATTCGCCGACGCCGGCGAGATGGCCCAGGAACTCGAGGTCGTCGTCCGGGAACTGGGGCTGCCCGGCTTCCGGGTGCCCGCTCCGCGAAACTCCGCACTGCACCAGTCCGCGTCGACGGTCGACGGCACGGGCGGCACCGGCAGCACGACCGGCATCGACGGCACGGCGGGCGTCGTCGCGGCGCCCCGGCACACGAAGGTGTTCACCCGCGACGAGCTGCCCCCGCAGGAATTCGACGACGACGGATACCGGCCCGCCACAGGCACATTCGCCGGGATCGAGCTCGACGAGTTCTACTGGGCGCGCCAGCGCGCCAAGCGCGTGCTGCTCTTCTGGGTGGTTGCCGTGATCACACTGGCCGCGTTGGCGGCCGCAGGCGCGTGGACTCTCGGCGCCAACCTGCCGAACCTGCTGTAGCTCAGTCGCGCAGCATCTCCGCCACCAGGAACGCCAGCTCCAGCGACTGCTGCGTGTTCAGCCGCGGATCGCAGGCCGTCTCGTACCGGCCGGCCAGGTCGGTGTCCGAGATGTCCTGTGCCCCACCGAGACACTCGGTGACGTTCTCGCCGGTGATCTCCACGTGCATGCCGCCCGGATGCGTGCCCAGAGCGTGGTGCACCTCGAAGAAGCCCTGCACCTCGTCGACGACCCGGTCGAAGTGACGGGTCTTGTACCCGGTGGAGGACTCGTGGGTGTTGCCGTGCATCGGGTCGCACTGCCAGATCACCTTGTGCCCTGAGGCCTCGACCTTCTCGATGATGCCCGGCAGCACATCGCGCACCTTGTGGTTGCCCATCCGGCTGACCAGCGTCAACCTCCCGGGAACGTTGTGCGGATCGAGCCGCTCGACGTACTCGACGGCCAGCTCCGGCGAGGTGCCGGGGCCGATCTTGACACCGATCGGGTTGGCAATCACCTCGGCGAACGCGACGTGGGCACCGTCGAGTTGGCGGGTGCGCTCGCCGATCCAGAGGTAGTGCGCCGACAGGTCGTAGAGTTTCGGGCTCGACCCCTCGGGGTTCGCCTCGCCCATGTCCAGTCTCAGCATCGCCCTCTCGTAGTCGAGGACCAGCGCTTCGTGACTCGCGTAGATCTCGGCGGTGTCGAGGTTGCGGTCGTCGACCCCGCACGCGCTCATGAAGCGCAGACCGCGGTCGATCTCCCCGGCCAGCGCCTCGTAGCGGGCGCCGGCGGGTGAGGTCCGGACGAACTCGCGGTTCCAGTCGTGCACCTGGTGCAGCGACGCCATGCCCGAGGACGTCAGCGCCCGGACCAGGTTCATCGCGGCGCTGGCGTTGGCGTAGGCGCGTACCAGCCGGGACGGATCGTGGTCGCGCACCGCAGCGTCCGGGGCGAAACCGTTGACCATGTCGCCGCGGTAGGACTTCAGTCCGAGTGCGTCCAGGTCGGCCGAGCGCGGCTTGGCGTACTGCCCGGCGATGCGCGCCACCTTGACCACCGGCATGCTCGCGCCGTAGGTGAGCACCACGGCCATCTGCAGCAGCGTGCGGATGTTGGCGCGGATGTGCGGTTCGGTGTTGTCGACGAAAGTCTCGGCGCAGTCCCCGCCCTGCAGCAGGAACGCCTCGCCGCGGGCCACCGCGGCCAGGTGGCTCTTCAGCCGCTCGATCTCCGGGGGCACGGTGACCGGCGGCACACTCTCGAGCACCTTGCGCATCGCGGCGGCCTGGTTCGCGTCCCAGCTCGGCTGCTGCAGCGCCGGCCGGGCCAGTGCGGCGTCCAGGCGCTGCCGCAGGTCCTCCGGCAGCGGCGGGAGCGCAGGCAGCTGATCGATGGGTACGTCGACGGTCCAGTTCACCCACTTATGGTAACCGCGGGACAAAACCGCATTTCACGGTCGCGCGGGCCACGCTTCGGTGATCAGCCGGTACCGCAGCAGGTTGTGCTTGGCGTCGACCAGCGCGTCATGGGCGTCCCTCGGCCGCGGCGGCATCCGCGGCGAGCCCCGATCCTCCCAGAACTGGCGCAGTTCGCGGGTGAACCGCGGGATCGCCGGCGGCAGGTCCGTCATCGGGCCCCAGAGCTGGCAGAGCACCACGTGGTCGTAAGCACCGACCCACGCCCACAGCTCGATCGGCTCGTCGCCGTCGACGCCGAAGAAGTCCTCGAGTTCGGACCGGATCTGCCGCCGCGAGCGCCACAGCGGCGACGCCGGCGACGGCAACTTCGGGATGACGTGTTTGCGCACCCAGCGCCCGGCCCGCTCGGGGTCGAATTCCGTTGAGATTGCGTAATATTCGCGACCGTCCTCGGCGGCGACGCCGATGGAGATCAGCTCGATGGTGCGTCCGTTGTCGATGAACTCCGTGTCGTAGAAATAGCGCAAGCTACGTGACTTCCTGTGTGACGGGCTCTTGGCGGGGGGCGGGCGCCGCCCGGATCTCGCGGTCGAGTTCCTGGTCGACGAGGGCGTCGTCGGGGAACTTCGGCATCCCCGAGATGGCGTCCTGCAACCACAGTTTGGCCTGCACGACAGGCCGGCGCAGCCAGCGCTCCCGCTCCAGCGCCCGGTGCATCTTGCGGGGCCGGTTCGTGTAGCGCCACCGGGCCCACGGCGCGTGCGGCCGCGACAACCGGATCGCGCCGATGACCAGCAGCGGCGTGATGAACATCCCGACCAGGCCCGTCCACACCTTGCCCTTGAGCAGCACGACCACCGCGAGCGCCAACGTCAGCACGGCGGCCGCCACGACGACGGCGCGGGCCGCGACGGAGTGGTCGCTGCGCCAGATGTCGACGTCGAAGAACGACAGCGGGTTGAAGCCCAGGACCAGCAGCCCGGCGACGGCGACCGCGACGAACACCGCGTCGACCGACGTGCGCCCGTCCTCGGCCCAGTACACGTCGGACAGGTGCAGGATCAACGCGAACTCATCGAGCACCAGCGCCGCCCCGATGCCGAAAAAGATTGAAGCCGCGGTGAACTCGGGTACCCCTCCGTCGACCGCGAGCGTCACCATCGTCACCCCGGAGACCATGACCAAAATCACACCGATCACGACGTGGTGGATGTGCAGGCCCCCGCCGCCGGAGATGTTGCGCGGCTGCCACCACTTGCGCGGGGCGTCGCTGTCGGCGTGCTTGCGGATGTACCGAACGATGGTGCGTGTGACGAAGAACGTCAGGATGAACGCGACCAGGCAGCACACCAGAGGCAACCGGGAGTACGGGATGCCGCCCGGCAGGCCGACGTCGAGGTTCAGGGTCTCGCGCACGCAGAAAACTTACGCCGACCTGCGCGTGTCACGGCCGGGATACCGGGCGACTCGCCGGTCGGCCCGGATAGTGTGGTCGGCGACATGAGTACCTGGGAGTCGCCCGGCCGGGCAGGTTGGGCGACGACGCTGGCCTGGCGGCTGTTCCAGCTGCTGACCGCGGCGGCGCTGGCTGCCGCGGCGTGGCGGCTGCTGGGCCACACCCCCTACCGCATCGACATCGACGTCTACCGCATGGGCGGGCGCGCCTGGCTCGACGGCAGGCCCCTCTACGCCGACGGTGCGATGTTCCACACCCGCGGGGGCATCGACCTGCCGTTCACCTATCCCCCGCTCGCCGCGGTCGTGTTCGCACCGTTCGCGGTGCTCTCGCTGCCGGCCGCCAGCATCGCCATCACCGTGACGACCCTGCTCCTGCTGCTGGTGTCCACGGCGATCCTGCTGACGCGGCTCGACGTGTGGCCGACCACCCGGGTGACGGGCGAGCCCGCCTGGCTGCGCCGCTGCTGGCTGGCCGGCGCGATCGTCGCGCCCGCGGTGATCTACCTCGAGCCGATCCGGGCGAACTTCGACTTCGGCCAGATCAACGTGGTGCTGATGACGCTCGTCATCGCCGACTGCGTGCCGCGCCGCACGCCGTGGCCGCGGGGGATGCTGCTGGGCGTCGCGATCGCGCTCAAACTCACACCGGCCGTCTTCCTGCTGTACTTCCTGCTGCGTCGCGACACCCGGGCGTTGCTGGTGACGGTGTGCTCGGCGGCGGTCGCGACGCTGATCGGTGTGGCGCTGGCGTGGCGGGACTCCTGGGAGTACTGGACCGACACCGTGCGCAACACCGACCGAATCGGCACCGCCACGTTGAACACCAACCAGAACATCGCCGGCGCGCTGGCCCGGCTCGGCCCCGGCCAGGAAGAACGGTTCGTGTTGTGGACGGTGGCGTGTTTCGCCGTGCTCGGTGTGACCATCTGGGCCGTCCGCCGGACGCTGCGGGCCGACCAGCCGGTGCTGGCGCTGATCTGCGTGGCGATGTTCGGCCTGATGGTTTCCCCGGTGTCCTGGTCGCACCACTGGGTGTGGTCGCTGCCCACCGTGCTCGTGACGGCGGTGGTCGCGCTGCGGCTCCGGCATCGCGTACTGGGCGCGGTGTCGGCGGCGGGGCTGGCGTTGATGGTGTGGACGCCGATCACGCTGCTGCCGGAACACCGGGAGACCACGGCTTCGCTGTGGCGTCAGCTGGCCGGCGTGTCCTACCTGTGGTGGGCGCTCGCGACGATCGTCGTCGCCGGCACCGTCGCCGCCCGCCCCCGCCGGGAGGCGCCGACGCTCACTGGGCCGCCCGCCCCCGCGGTCAAGGCCGCCTCAGCCGGCGGCTGACTCGGGGAGCCGGGTCGGCGGCTTGACCGCCGCCTCACCTTTTCCCTCTTTGACGTCGGCGGCGTAGAGGTCGACGTACTCCTGACCGGACAGGCGCATCAGCTCGTACATCACCTCGTCGATGACGGCCCGTTCGATGAAGCGGTTTCCGGCCAGCCCCTCGAACCGGCTGAAGTCCATCGGCTCCCCGAACTTGACGGTGACCCGGGCGAACCGCCACATCTTGCTGCCGGGCGGGTTGACGACGTCGGTTCCGATCATCGCGACCGGAATCACCGGCACCTGCGTCTGCAGGGCGAGGCGGGCCAGACCGGTCTTGCCCTTGTAGAGCTTGCCGTCCGGCGACCGGGTGCCTTCGGGATACATGCCGAGCAGCTTGCCCTGGCTGAGGATGCGTTCGGCGGTGGTCAGCGCGCTCTGCGCGCTGTCGGCGTCGGTGCGGTCGATCGGGACCTGGCCGGCGACGGTGTAGAACCAGCGGGTGAACCGGCCCTTGAGCCCGGTGCCGGTGAAGTACTCCGCCTTGGCCAGGAACGTGATGCGCCGGCGAACCATCAGCGGGAGATAGAAGCTGTCCGCGACAGCGAGGTGATTACTGGCCAGGATCACCGCTCCGGACTGTGGAACATGCTCGAGTCCTTCGGCTCTGGGACGCCCGAACAGCCTCAGCATCGGCCCCATGAAGATGAACTTGAACAGCCAATACCACATGGGCCCTCCGGATCACCCGACCGCGCGCGGTCAACATCCCAGACCGCGGTGCTGTCGACGCGCCGCGGTGCTCTGCGACAACCTTACCCACGCCGTGTGCGTGCGACCACAGGTGCGCCTACTCCTCGACGGTCACCGGGATGTGCTCGTAGCGTCCGGGAGGAGACGGCGCGGGCGGCACTGTCGGACCGCCGGGATCGGTCGGCGGCGGCTCGTCGGGCGATGGCCCGCCGGGTCCGGGCGGCTGCGGACCCTTCGAGCCGTCGTCGAGGTTGTCGACCAGTGCCTTGATCACCGTGAGCAGCGCGACGCTGTGTTCGGCGACGACACCCAGCAGCGGGTGCTGCTCACCGGAGATCAGCGCGGCCAGCGCGCACATCGGGCACCACACCTGCTGGCAGCGGCCGGGACTGCCGGGGCTGCTGCCCTGCGCCCGGGCGGCGGCCAGCCGGACCGCGGGGTCGAGCTTGTCGAGGATCGACTGCGCGAGCGCCCGCAGTTCGGGAGCCACCTCGGAGTGCCGCCGCCTGGCGCCACCGGCGTTGCCGTGGAAGTCACTCACGCCGGCCACACCTCCGGATTCGGTCGAAACCGCACTGTCAGCTCGCTGCCGCGGAGCTGGGCGTCGGTGACGATGCATCGCCGCAGCACCGACGCCAGTCGCACGCGGCGCCGCATCCCGCCGGCGCCGATGATCAGGTCGTCACCGACCCTACCCAACGCCAGCGTCGACGGATCGACCTGCGGCAGCTCCAGCCGCAGCCGGTACACCGCATCGAGGCCGGTGCCCGATTCCCGGTCGACGACCGGACGTATCGGCCCCGGCGGCGGCGAGCCGTCGCGGGCACGCGCACAGTCGAGCAATTCCCCGAGCGCCTTCGGGCCGATCGGCTCACCGGCCAGATGCGGCACGATCACCCGCTGCACGTCGCCGATCACCCGGTCGATCTCGTCGAGCACCGCCCGCTGCTCGGAGATCCGCTCGGCATACCAGTCGAACGCAGGATGCTCGGGAAGATTGCGGTACTCGAACGAGTCGTCCTGCACCAGAACCTGATTGACGATCAACTCGGCGACCGCCACTCCCATCAGCGACAACGAGCCCAGGGTTCGGACGGCCTCGGCGGCGACCACGCGCTCGGCCGTCATCACCAGGTGTGCGGACACCCGCGAATCATCGGTGAGCAGCGTGCCGAGCTGCTCGGTGCCCGCGGCGATGCGTTCGAGCAGCCCCACGACCGCCGCCGACCGGGCGTCGTCGATACTCGACAGCCGCCGGTGCCGCGGCCAGGCACGTTCGAGATACAAACCGAACGTCGCAGGCAGCGTCAGCATCCGCATCGCATCGGCCGTCGACGCACAGTCGACCACCACCCGATCCCACTCGGCGGATCCGGCGAGTGCGCCGACCTCGTGCAGGCCGAGCACCTCCTGAATCCCGGGCAGTGCCGAGAGTTCCTCGGGCGCAACGTCGCCCATGTCGGATTCGGGGAACCTCCGAGTGAGCACACCGGCGACTTCCCGCCACCGTTGCGCGAGCAGGTCGAGGGTGTCGAGGGCCAGTGCGTCCAGGGACCCCCCACCGGTCGCGGGCGTGTCGAGGTCGGCCAGCACCCGGGTGGGTTCGCGGCGGCCCGTCGGCGGCACGTTGACGCCGAGCACGTCACCGATCGAATGCGCCTGATCGGTGGAGACGAGCAGGACCCGCATCCCGTCCCGTGCTGCGCGCACCGCGGTGGCGGTCGCCAGCGTCGATTTACCCACCCCACCCTTGCCGACGAACAGACTGATCCTGGCCATCCCGGGCGGCGTCCCCCCCTCGTCGGCGGCGGCTACCCGGTCAGTCAGCCTCGACTCGTTTCTTCAGGTCCTTCAGGGCGGTGTCCGTCAGGCGCCGTTCGGCCTTCCTCTTGAGCAACCCGATCATCGGGATGATCAGGTCGACCGCCAGCTCGTAGGTGACGTCGGTGCCAGATCCCTTGGGTGTCAAGCGGTATGCACCATCAAGGGATTTCAGCAGGGTGCTGGAGACCAGCGACCATCGCACCGAATTGCGGTCGGCCGGCCAGTCGTAGGCCAGCACCATGTTGTCCTTGAGCACCGCCGCGTCGAGGAGGAGCCGGGCCACCTTCGGGTAGCCCTCGTCGTCGGCCTCGAGGACCTCGGTCTCCTTGTACTCGGCGACCCAGTCCGGATAGGAACCGATGTCTGCGATGACGTCCATCACCGTCGAGGGGTCGGCATCGATGTAGATGGTCTGCGCCGTCTTGTCCGCCACTGAAGTGTTCCCCGGTCTTCCCCGTCGTGTCTGGTCGCTCCGGTGAAATCTACCCTCCCGGCGGGGAACGTGACCGCGATACTCAGACCTGCCGGCCCACCCCGACCGGACGTCCGGCCTCGAGCCTGCGTTTGAGCTCGAACGCCATGTCCTTTCCGGCGACCCGCCGCCGGTGGTTGATCTTGGCGAGGTTCATCTTCGCCAGTTCCCAGGCGGCCGCACCGGACGGCTCGGCGTGCAGGAAGTAGTGCAGCACGACTCCGTCCAGCACCTTTTCCAGCCACACCTCCATGGTTCCGGTGAGCGCCCCGGTGACCGTCCAGCGGTGGCCGAGCGCGCCGCGGTCCTCGACGACCTGCAGCCGCAGATCCGGCCACCATCGGCGCCAGCTCGCCTCGTCGGCGATGGCGGCGCCGACCACGGCCGGATCGGCCGCGACAAAGGTCTCGTCGGCGATCTGGATGCTGTTCATGACAGACAAGCTTCACACATGCAGGGGTGTCGGCCCGTGTCGGCCGACTACGCTGTACGCGGCGTTCCCATCTGTCGAGCCGCCCGAGAGTGAGGAAAGGCTTCATCGTGCGCGAGTTCAGCGTCCCCGCATCCTTCACCGTCGCCGAGCACGACAACGTCGCCGCCGTGGTCTACTCCCATGAGCGCGACAATCCCGATCACGTGATCATCCAGCGTCTCGTCGGGGGCGAGTGGGCGGACGTGACGTGTCGCGAGGCGGCCGACCAGATCCGTTCGGCGGCAAGAGGATTGATCGCCGAAGGAGTACAGCCGGGCGACCGCGTCGCGCTGTTGTCGGCGACCCGGTACGAGTGGGTGATCCTCGACTACGCGATCCTGTCGATCGGGGCGGTGACCGTCCCGATCTACGAGACCTCCTCGCCCGAACAGGTCCGGTGGGTGCTGGAGGACTCCGGCGCGGTGATGGCGTTCGTCGAGCTCGAGGCGCACGCGCTGATGGTCAAGGAACTCCTCGACGAGCTGCCCGCGCTGCGCAAGGTCGCCGTCATCGAGTCGCAGGCGCCGTCCGCGCTGGACGCTCTCATGGAGGCCGGCGCCTCGGTCGACCCCGCCGAGGTGGACCGCAGGCTGGAAGCCATCAGGGCCGCCGATCCGGCCACGCTGATCTACACCTCGGGCACCACCGGCAGGCCGAAGGGCTGCCAGCTGACGCACTCCAACCTGCTGCACGAGACGCGCGGGGCCACCGCGTGTTTCCCCACCCTGCTGCGCAAGGGCGAGCGGCTGCTGGTCTTCCTGCCGCTGGCCCACGTGCTGGCCAGGGCGCTGTCGATGACCGCGTTCGCCAACGGCGTCACGATCGGCTACACCAGCGACATCAAGAACCTGGTACCGATGTTCGGGCAGTTCAAGCCCACCGTCATCGTGTCGGTTCCGCGTGTGTTCGAAAAGGTCTACAACACCGCGGAATTGAATGCTCAGGACAGCGGGAAGGGCGCGATCTTCGCGATGGCCGTGCAGGCGGCGATCGACTGGAGCAAAGCCCAGGACGCCGGCGGGCCGAGCCTGCTGCTGAGGGCCAAACACGCGGTGTTCGACCGGCTGGTCTACACCAAGCTGCGCGCGGCCACCGGCGGCAACTGCCGCGCGTCCATCTCCGGGGGCGCCCCGCTCGGCGCCCGCCTCGGTCACTTCTACCGGGGCGTCGGCCTGACCATCTACGAGGGATACGGCCTGACCGAGACCAGTGCCGCGATCACGGCCAACCGGATCGGCGAGCTGAAGGTCGGGTCCGTCGGAAAGCTGTTGCCCGGCAACAGTATGGCGGTCGCCAACGACGGCGAACTGCTGGTCCGGGGCGGGGTGGTGTTCGGCGGCTACTGGCACAACGAGGCCGCCACCGACGAGGCGATCGTCAACGGCTGGTTCCACACCGGCGACCTGGGCAGCGTGGACGACGACGGCTTCCTGTCCATCGTCGGGCGTAAGAAGGAGATCATCGTGACCGCGGGCGGCAAGAACGTCGCGCCGGCAGTCCTCGAGGACCAACTGCGCGCCCACCCGCTGATCAGCCAGGCCATGGCCGTCGGCGACGCCCAGCCGTTCGTCGCCGCGCTGATCGCGATCGACCCGGAGTCGTTCGAGGTGTGGAAGCAGCACCACGGCAAGGCCGCGACCGCTTCGGTCGGTGACCTTGCCGAGGACCCGGACCTGGTGGCCGAGATCGACCTGGCCGTCAAGAACGCCAATCAGGCCGTGTCGAAGGCCGAGGCGATCCGCAAGTTCACGATCCTGCCCGTCGACTTCACCGTCCTCACCGGTGAGCTGACCCCGACGCTGAAGGTCAAGCGCAAGGTCGTCGCCGACAAGTTCGCCGCCGAGATCGAAGCGCTGTACGAGAAGGACTAGAACAGCCGCGCCAGGCGCTCGGCCTGCCTGCGCCACTGCCAGTTGTCGACGACCCACTGCCGGCCCGCGGCGCCCATCGCGGCCGCCCCGGCGGGGTCGGCGAGCAGGTCGCCGACGGCTGCGGCGACGGCGCCGACGTCCCAGCCGTCGACGACGGTGCCGGTCTGCCCGTCGAGCACCGTCTCCGGCGCCCCGCCCGACCGGCCGGCCACCACCGGCACCCCGCTGGCCGACGCCTCGAGGTAGACGATGCCCAGGCCTTCGACGTCGAGCCCCGCCCCCCTGGTCCGGCAGGGCATCGCGAAGACGTCGGCCATCGCGTGGTGCGCGGGCAACTCCTCGGCGGGTACGCCGTCGGTGAACACCACGTGCTCGGCCACCCCGAAGGTGTGGGCGAGACGGCGCAGCGATGTCCGGTACGGACCGCCGCCCACGATCACCAGCGCAGCGCCGGGCACGCGCTCGCGGATCGCGGGCATCGCGCGGATCAACATGTCCTGGCCCTTGCGCGGAACCAGCCGCGACACGCAGACCACCACCGGTCGGCCACCGAGGCGGTAGCGGGCCCGCATCTCGGCCCGCGCCACCTCGTCGGGAGCGAACCGGTCGACGTCGACGCCGGGCGGAACGTGCTCGAGTGCGGCGTCGGAGCCGAACGCCGCGGCGAACCTGCGTCGGGTGTAGGCGCTGATGTAGGTGACGACGTCGGTGTCGTTGCCGATGCGCCGCAACGCCGTTCGTGCCAGCGGCAGCATGGACCAGCCGACTTCGTGACCGTGCGTGCTGGCGATGACGCGCCGCGCGCCCGCCGACCGCGCCAGCGGACTCATCAGCGCCAGCGGAGCGGCGGCCCCGAACCACACGGTGTCCACGCCGCGCTCCTCGATCAGCCGCCGCATGCGCGTCGCCACGGTGGGCTCCGGCAGCATCAGCGTGCCGGGATGACGGACGATCTCGTAGCCGGCCGCAGCGGCGGCATCGTCGTAGTCCTCGGCGCCCTTCCACTTCGGGGCGTAGACGCTCAGCGTGTGCCCGCTGGAGCCGACCAGGTGACCCACCAGCGCCTCGAGATAGGACTGGATGCCGCCGCGGCGTGGCGGATAGTCGTTGGTGACCAGGAGAACCCGGCTCATCGCTGGGCCCCCGGCAGCTCCGTGCCGAGAACATCGCGTACTGCGGTCGCGGCGTCGGGGTGCCCGTGTCCGCACGCCGCGACGTACAGCTGCCGCAGCTTGCCGGGACCGTAGCTGTTCGCGACATAGGAGGCGAACGCCCACGCCCGGTCGTAGGCGGCCGACCGCTGCGGGCCCGGGGTGCCCAGCTCGGCGTCGGTGGGCAGTGCGCCCGGCGCGGCCGGTGCCGTGGCCGCCGGCGGCCGACCGACGAAGTCGGCCACCCCCTCGGTCAGCCACACCGGCGCGTCGGCGGCGGTGTCGGCCCGCGCGGCGTAGTGGAACAGCTCGTGGCGCAACACCATTCGCAGGTCCGGCTCGCTCATCGAGGCGGCGGCCGGGGAGAACATGATCCGTTGCGCAGTGGTGGTGGCGGCGGTGTCGGCGCCCCCGCCGGCCAGGGTCGCGAACTCCTCGTGCGACCCGGCGGCCACGATCTCGATCCGCCGAGGCCACTGCGGTCCCCAGAACGCAGTGACCGCGTCGGTCGCGCCGGGCAGTTCGGAGGCGACCCGGTCGAGCAGCGCGTCACCTCGCTCGCCCAGGTCGATCAGTTCCGCGGTGCGGCCGTCCGGTGTCGTCACGGTTCTCGCCGCCGGCGCCGCGGCCGATGACGTGGACGAAACGGGTGCGGGTGCCGCGACCGCAGGCCCCGTCGAGGCGGACGGAGGCCCGGCCACCAGAAAGGCCGCGCACACCAACTCGGCACCCAGAACCGTGCCCAAGCGGCGTCGGTTCGGAGCGCGCGAGCCCTCAGTACCGCCGGACGTTGTGGATCGGCGCATTGTCCACGGGCGCGACTCGCACCGGCGTGCCGTAGGTGGACGCATGCACCATCATTCCGTCGCCGATGTAGATGCCGACATGCGACGCGTCGGAGTAGTACGTGATGAGGTCACCCGGTTGCATCTGGTCCCGCGACACCGGCTGCCCGCCGACCGCCAGCGCCTGGCTGGAGTGCGGCAGCGAGATGCCCGCCTGCTGGAAGGACCACATCACCAGACCCGAACAGTCGAACGCACTGGGACCGGCGGCGCCCCACGAGTACGGCGAACCGATCCGGCTCAACGCGGCCTGGATGACCGTCGCGGCGACGGGCGATCCGGGTGGTGCGACGTCGCCGGGAGGAATGGCCGCGGGCAACGGCGGCGCCGGCGGGGCGGCCAGCACGGCCGGATCCTGGCCCGGCGGCGGCGGAACGGGTGCCGGAGCCGCGGCGGCCGGCGGTGGGGGCGGTGTCGCGGCCAGTGCCGCACGCTGGATGGGGGTCAGTGCCTCGTACCGCGATTTGACGATGGCGATCTGCACCTGCAGCTGGCTCTGCTTGGACTGCAGGTCGGCGCGGACGGCGGCGGCCTGCTCGGCGGCCGTCTTGGCTTCGGCGGCCGAGGCGGCCGACGCCTGCTCGGCGAGTTCGGCCTGGCGCTTGACGTCGAGGAAGTGCGCCATCTGGGCGGACATCTCGGTGGCCATGACGCGTTGCACGGCGAGCTGATCGATCAGGCTCTGCGGCGACGACGCGGTCAGGATCGCATCGAAACCGGAGGTGCGGCCGCCCATGTACTGCGCGGCAGCGAGGTTGTCGACCTTGTGCTGGAAGTCGGCGAGCTGCGACCTCGCCGAGTCCACCGACGCAACGTCGTTGGCGTGCTTGGTATCTGCGGCCTGCTGAATCGACACCTTGTTGTTCAGGTCGAGCTGCGCCGAGTGCATCGCCTCGGTGGTCTGCTCGGCCTGTCGCGACAGCTCGTTCAGCTTTGCCAGCGCGTCGTCGGCGGGATCGGCGTGAACCTGTCCCGACAACAGTGCGCCTGCAAGGGCCAAACCGGCTATCGCGCTGATGAAGGGTCGTCGAGAACGACTGGTGCTCCGGTGCGCGCGGTCGAGCGTCAAGATTTTTGCGTCCTTCAACTGCCGTAACGAGCCGCCTCGAACTGCTCTTAGGTCTCGAACAGGTTACGAAACGGCATCGGCCTTGTCCAACGGAAGACGCAAATTTAACAGCCCCGGCTGTGATGCGTGGGTCCGGTGTGACGCAGCGTGTCGTCAGGCAACTCCTGAGCCCTTCTGGCGGTGGATCGGCACCAGGCGCAATCGCGGTGCCAGGCCCACCTCGGCCAGCACTTCCAGTGCGCGACGCTCGTCTATCAGCAAAGTTTCGGGAATTCCGAGCAACACGCTGACGACACAGTCCTGGCAGCCGGGGCCGCGGACCGCGCAGTCGTCGCAGTCGATCGTCACGGTGCCGGCGTCGGCGTTCTCGTCCGGTGGCCGCTGCTGTTGTGCCATGGCACTTGTCCTCTCGATCGCAGTCAGGCGCACGGTATCGACGCCGACCGACAAGTCACCTCGCGCTCGGCTCGCCTCCCGCCACTTGTCACCGTCGCCGCTTACGTTCACCCCATGGGTCAGCTCAGCTTCGCGGACGTCGATCCGCTCGCTGACCCGACGTTGCGGGAGACCACGTTCGTCGTCGTCGACCTGGAGACCACCGGCGGCCGCCCGACGGGCGAGAAGCACGACGCCATCACCGAGATCGGGGCGGTGAAGGTGCGCGGCGGCGAGGTGCTCGGCGAGTTCGCCACCCTCGTCGACCCGGGGCGCAGCATCCCCCCGCAGATCGTCGCGCTCACCGGCATCACGTCGGCGATGGTCTACGACGCCCCGCGCATCGAAGCGGTGCTGCCGGCCTTCCTCGAGTTCTCCCACGGCGCCGTGCTCGTGGCGCACAACGCGGGCTTCGACATCGGATTCCTGCGCGCAGCGGCCGAACGCAATCACGTGCCGTGGCCCAAACCGCCTGTGCTGTGCACCGTCCGGCTCGCGCGCCGCGTCCTGACCCGGGACGAGGCACCCAGCGTGCGGCTGTCCGCCCTGGCCCAGCTGTTCGGCGCGTCCACCACGCCCACCCACCGCGCCCTCGACGACGCGCGGGCCACCGTCGACGTGCTGCACGGCCTGATCGAACGGGTGGGCAACCAGGGGGTGCACACGTACCCGGAATTGCGCGCCTACCTGCCGGACGTGACACCGGCCCAGCGCAGCAACCGGCATCTGGCCCGGGCGCTGCCGCGCAGTCCCGGCGTGTACCTGTTCCGCGGCCCGTCGGCCGAAGTGCTCTACGTCGGCACCGCCGTGGATCTGCGGCGCCGCGTGACGCAGTACTTCAACGGCGCCGACCCGCGGGCGCGGATGAAGGAGATGGCGTCGCTGGCCACCGCGGTCGACCACGTCGAGTGCGCACACGACCTCGAAGCCGGCGTGCGGGAGCTGCGCCTGCTGGCCGCGCACGCGCCGCCGTACAACCGGCGCTCCAGGTTCCCCCACCGCTGGTGGTGGCTGACGCTGACCGACGAGCCGTTCCCGCGCTTCTCCGCGGTGCGCAGCCCCCGCACCGACCGGGTGGTCGGACCGTTCCGGTCGCGGGCGGATGCCCTCGAGTCGGCGGCGCTGATGGCGCGGTTCACCGGCGTCCGTACGTGCGCCAACCGGCTGGGCCGGTCGGCGCTGCACGGTACGGCCTGCCCCGAACGCGAGGTCTCCCCCTGCCCGGCCGTGCGCGGCGCGCGCGCCGACGAGTACGCCGCCGCGGTGGAAGACGCGCTCGCGCTGATCGACGGCCGCAGCAGCCGCGCCCTGACCGCGATGCTCGCCCACATCTCCGGGCTCGCCGAACGCAAGCGCTACGAGACGGCGGCCCGGCTGCGCGACCACGCCGCCGCCACCATCGACGTGCTCTGGCGCGGCCAGCGGTTGCGCGCGCTGGCCGGAATCAGCGAGCTGGTGGCCGCCAGACCCGACGGCGACCGCGGGTGGCGCCTCGCCGTGGTCCGCTGTGGCCAACTGGCCGCCGCGGGCGTGGCACCGCGTGGCGTGCCCCCGATGCCGGTCGTCGAATCTCTTTGTGCAGCAGCGCAATCGGTGCTTCCCGAACCCGGGCCGCTGGGCGGTGCGCTGGTCGAGGAGACGGCACTCGTCGCACGCTGGCTCGCGCAGCCGGGCGTGCGCATCGTGCGCACCGAGTCGGGCTACTGCTCACCGATCGGCGCCGCGGGACGCTGGTCGCAGTGGGCGGCCTCAGCGCGCTCGGCGCGCCTGGCCGCCGAACAGATCACAGAGCAGTTCGCCGCCGGGCCGCACGGCGGCGGCTCAGAGCTGCTGAGTGAACCGCACCCAACGCGCGAGCAGCTGTTCGGCCGCCCCGGAGTCGATCGCCTCCTTCGCCCGCGCGAGGCCGGACTCCCAGGCCGGAACCCACTTGGCGTCGCTGGATAGTCCGGCGTGAGCGACCAGCGCACCGGCGGCGTTGAGCACGACCGCGTCGCGGACCGGGCCCATCGCGCCCGCGAGCACGGCCCTGGCCTCCGCCGCATTGGACTCGGCGTCCCCGCCGACCAGCTCGGAGATGTGCGCCCGGGCGAAGCCGAACGCTGCCGGGTCGAACCTGAGCCGCTCGACCGTGCCGGCCTGCACCCGCCAGATGGTGCTCGTCGTCGTCGTGGTCAGCTCGTCGAGACCGTCGTCGCCGTGCACCACCAGCACGCTGGACCCGCGGGTGGCGAACACCTCGGCCATCACCTCGCACAGATCGCCCCACGCGCAGCCGATCAGCCCGGCCCGTGGAGACCCCGGGTTGGTCAGCGGACCGAGCAGGTTGAACACGGTGGGCACCCCGATCTCGCGCCGCGGCGCGCCCGCGTGCCCATACGACGGATGGAATTGCGGAGCGAACGCGAAGCCGATGCCGATCTCGGCCACGCAGCGCGCCACCTCGTCCGGACTCAGATCGATGCGCACGCCCAGCGCCTCGAGGGTGTCGGCACCGCCCGACAGCGACGTGGCCGCGCGGTTGCCGTGTTTGACCACCTTGACGCCCGCCGCGGCGACCACGATCGAGGCCATCGTCGACAGGTTCACGGTGTTCGCGCCGTCGCCGCCGGTGCCCACGATGTCCACCGTGTCGGTACCGATCACGTCGGTCGGCACCCGGCGCGCGTGTTCGAGCATGGTGTCGGCGAGCTCGGCGACCTCCGCCGACGTCGGCCGCTTCATCTTCATCGCCACGCCGAACCCGGCGATCTGGGCAGGGGTCGCGGCGCCCGTCATGATCTGATCCATCGCCCAGCGGGCCTGCCCGGGCAGCAGCGTCTGACCCGTGGTCAACCTGCCGAGGATCGTCGGCCACGAGGGGGCGGCGGCGGAGCTGTCCTGCTGGGCGCGAAGGGGAGTCACGACGCGATTATGACGAATTGCCTGACCCGGGTGGAGTTCGACAACTACAAAGCGTCATACTTGCACCTGTGACGAGCGCTGTAGGTACTTCGGGAACCGCCATCACGTCGCGCGTTCATTCGCTGAACCGACCCAACATGGTCAGTGTCGGCACCATCGTCTGGCTGTCCAGCGAGCTGATGTTCTTTGCTGGGCTGTTCGCGATGTATTTCACGGCGCGTGCGCAAGCCCATGGGGTGTGGCCACCGCCGCCGACGCACCTGAACCTCGCCGAGGCGGTACCGGTGACGCTGGTGCTGATCGCGTCGTCGTTCACGTGCCAGATGGGTGTGTTCGCCGCGGAGCGCGGCGACGTGTTCGGGCTGCGGCGCTGGTACCTGCTGACCTTCGCCATGGGCCTGTTCTTCGTGCTGGGCCAGGGCTACGAGTACTCCAACCTGGTCCGCGAGGGCACCACGATCCCGGGCAGTGCGTACGGCAGCGTCTTCTACCTGGCGACGGGCTTCCACGGCCTGCACGTCATCGGTGGCCTCATCGCCTTCATCCTGCTGCTGGTCCGCACCCGGATGAGCAAGTTCACGCCCGCGCAGGCCACCTCGGCGATCGTCGTGTCCTACTACTGGCACTTCGTCGACATCGTGTGGATCGCCCTGTTCGCCGTCATCTACTTCGTCCGATGATCGGCCCGTCGCGGATGAGAAGGGGTTCGATGCCCAGCAAGGCAGCCGGTAGGCCGGTGACAGTGAAACGCCGTCGACTGCGCCGACGCTTGTCTGCAGCGCTGCTGCTGCTGACCGGGCTGGCGGTCGCCGGCGGCGTGGCGGCCACCCTCACCCCGTCACCGCAGGTGGCTGTCGCCGACGAGTCGGCCTCGGCCATGCTGCGCACCGGCAAGCAGCTCTACGAGACGTCCTGCGTGACCTGCCACGGCGCTAACCTGCAGGGCGTCGCCGACCGCGGCCCCAGCCTGATCGGTGTCGGTGAAGCCGCCGTCTACTTCCAGGTGTCCACCGGCCGGATGCCCGCGATGCGCGGCGAGGCGCAGGCGCAGCGCAAGGACCCCGCGTTCGACGAGTCGCAGATCGACGCGCTGGGCGCCTACATCCAGGCCAACGGCGGCGGCCCGGTGGTGCCCCGGGACCAGAACGGCCAGATCGCCTCGCAGTCGCTGATCGGCAGCAACGTCGCCCGCGGCGGTGACCTGTTCCGGCTGAACTGCGCCTCCTGCCACAACTTCACCGGCAAGGGCGGCGCGCTGTCCTCCGGCAAGTACGCACCCGATCTGGGCGAGGCGGCCCAGGTGCCGGCACAGGTCTACACCGCGATGCTGACCGGCCCGCAGAACATGCCGAAGTTCAGCGACCGGCAGCTCTCGCCGGACGAGAAGCGCGACATCGTGGCGTATGTCCACGAGGCGGCCAAGACGCCGAGCCCCGGCGGAAACGGTCTGGGCGGCTTCGGTCCCACGTCCGAGGGCATGGTCGCCTGGATCGTGGGCATGGTGGCGATCATCGCGGCCGCGTTGTGGATCGGAGCACGGGCATGAGCGACAACCTCGACCAGGACGCCAAGGGCACCGACGTTCCCGGCAAGACCGGGGAATCCGGCCAGCCGACCGACGCAGAACTCAACCGGATGTCGCGCGAGCAGCTCGCCGCACTGGGCGGCAAGCTCGACGGCGTCGAGACCGTCTTCAAGGAGTCGCGCTGGCCCATTCCCGGCACCAGGGCCGAGAAGCGCGCCGAGCGCACCGTCGCGTACTGGCTTCTGCTGGGCGGCGTCGCGGGCCTGGCGTTGCTGCTGGTGTTCCTGTTCTGGCCGTGGGAGTACAAGCCGTTCGGCTCCGAGGGCGAGTTCATCTACTCGCTGGCCACCCCGCTGTACGGGTTGACCTTCGGCCTGTCGGTGCTGTCGATCGGCATCGGCGCGGTGCTGTACCAGAAGAAGTTCATCCCCGAAGAGATCTCGATCCAGGACCGGCACGACGGGCGCTCCCCCGAACTTCAGCGCAAGACCACCGCCGCCACGCTGACCGAGGCGTTGGACAGCTCGACCATCAAGCGCCGCAAGCTGATCGGGCTTTCGCTGGGCATCGGATTCGGCGCGTTCGGCCTGGGCACGCTCGTCGCTTTCGTCGGCGGCCTGATCAAGAACCCGTGGAAGCCGGTCGTCCCCACCGCCGAGGGCCTGAAGGCGGTGCTGTGGACCTCGCACTGGACCCCCCGATTCAAGGGCGAGACCATCTTCCTCGCGCGCGCAACCGGCAGGCCGGGTGACTCGCCGTTCGTCAAGATGCGTCCGGAGGACATGGACGCCGGCGGCATGGAGACGGTGTTCCCCTGGCGTGAATCCGACGGTGACGGAACCACCGTCGAGTCGGAGCACCGCCTTCAGGAGATCGCGATGGGCGTGCGCAACCCGGTGATGCTGATCCGCATCAGGCCGACCGACATGCCGCGCGTGGTCAAGCGGCAGGGCCAGGAGAGCTTCAACTTCGGGACGCTGTTCGCCTACACGAAGGTGTGCTCGCACCTGGGTTGTCCCGCATCGCTGTACGAGCAGCAGACCTATCGCATCCTCTGCCCGTGCCACCAGTCGCAGTTCGACGCGCTGCATTTCGCGAGGCCGATCTTCGGTCCCGCAGCCCGTGCGCTGGCGCAGCTGCCGATTACCATCGACAAGGACGGCTATCTGGTCGCCAACGGCGACTTCATCGAACCCGTCGGACCGGCATTCTGGGAGCGGAAGTCATGAGCCCACGTCCAAGCGCAGCCGAACTCCTCGCCAGACAGGGTGACGAGATCGATTCCCGGTACCACCCGTCGGCAGCGGTCCGCCGCCAGCTCAACAAGGTGTTCCCGACGCACTGGTCGTTCCTTCTGGGTGAGATCGCGATGTACAGCTTCATCGTGCTGCTCATCACCGGCGTCTACCTGACGCTGTTCTTCGATCCGTCGATGACCGAGGTCACCTACAACGGCGTGTACCAGCCGCTGCGCGGCGTCTCGATGTCCCGGGCCTACGAGACGGCGCTCGACATCAGCTTCGAGGTGCGCGGCGGCCTGTTCGTCCGGCAGGTGCACCACTGGGCGGCACTGCTGTTCGCCGCGGCGATCATGGTCCACCTCGCCCGCATCTTCTTCACCGGCGCGTTCCGCCGGCCGCGCGAGGCCAACTGGGTCATCGGCTCACTGCTGCTCATCCTGGCGATGTTCGAGGGCTTCTTCGGTTACTCGCTGCCCGACGACCTGCTCTCGGGCACCGGTATCCGCGCGGCGCTCTCGGGTATCACCATGGGGATCCCGGTGATCGGGACGTGGATGCACTGGGCGCTGTTCGGCGGCGACTTCCCCGGCGACATCCTCATCCCCCGCCTGTACGCCATCCACATCCTGCTGTTCCCCGGCATCATCCTGGCGCTGATCGGCGTGCACCTGGCGATGGTGTGGTTCCAGAAGCACACCCAGTTCCCCGGCCCCGGCCGTACCGAGAGCAACGTCGTCGGTGTGCGGGTCATGCCGGTGTTCGCCGTGAAGTCCGGCGCGTTCTTCGCCGTCACGGTCGGCCTGCTGGGCCTGATGGGCGGCCTGCTGCAGATCAACCCGATCTGGAATCTGGGCCCGTACAAGCCATCTCAGGTGTCGGCGGGCAGCCAGCCCGACTTCTACATGATGTGGACCGACGGGTTGATCCGCCTGTGGCCGGCGTGGGAGTTCTATCCGTTCGGCCACACCATCCCCCAGGGCGTGTGGGTCGCCGTGGGCATGGGCGTGGTGTTCATGCTGCTGATCGCCTATCCGTTCCTCGAGAAGAGGATGAGTGGCGACGACGCGCACCACAATCTGTTGCAGCGCCCGCGTGACGCTCCGACGCGGACAGCCGTGGGTGCGGCGGCGATCGCGTTGTACATGGTGCTGACCCTCGCATGCAACAACGACATCATCGCGCTCAAGTTCCATGTCTCCCTGAACGCCACCACGTGGATCGGGCGGATCGGCATGGTGCTGCTGCCGGCGATCGTGTACTTCGTCGCCTACCGCTGGGCCGTCGCGCTCCAGCGCAGCGACCGCGAGGTGCTCGAGCACGGCGTCGAGACCGGCATCATCAAGCGGCTCCCCCACGGGGCGTACATCGAGTTGCACCAGCCGCTGGGCCCGGTCGACGAGCACGGCCACGCGATCCCGCTGGAGTACCAGGGCGCGGCCCTGCCGAAGCGCATGAACAAGCTGGGCCTGAGCGGCTCGCCCGGTACCGGGAGCTTCCTGCGGGGCGACCCGGTCGCCGAGCACCTGGCGCTCACCGAGGCGGCTCACGCCGCCGAGCACCGGCAGCTGACGGCGCTGCGCGAGCATCAGGAGCGGACGAGCTCTTCCGGCTCGTCCAACGGGCACTCGTCCAACGGGCACTCGGACGGGGAGCCCACCAACGGTCATCACTGACCACCCCACTCGCACGGAAAAGACTGACCGCCCCGGCCGTTCGGCCGGGGCGGTCAGTCTTTCGGGCGGGGTCAGTCCTCGAGCTCGGCGCGCATCTCGCGCAAGAAGTACCACGGGAGGGCGCACATCGCGACGGTGACGAGCCCGGCGAACGCGTAGAGCACCCAGGCGACGGTGTCGGAGCCGACGGCCATCAAGTAGGTCGCAACCCCCACCAGCAGCGTCGCAAGCCCCATCGCGCCGACGATCGCCGCTGTGCAGCGCAGCCACAACCGGCCGAACTCGGGCGAGAGCACCGGCAGCGGGCCACTCACGGCCGCCAGCGGCGTCGGGGAGACCGTCCGCAGCTTCTCCGTCGGCGCGTCGGTGGCCCGCACCTGCGGCTCCTCGGCTCTCAGCGGAGTCCGCGGCTCACCCTCGGCCGCCTGGGTCTGCGTGACGCGGCGCGCGCGCAGCAGTAGCGGGATCGCGCCTGCGATCACCACCGCCGAAACGACGATCACGACGTAGAGGTACCACGGCGTGCCCGAGCCACTGGTTTCGGTGTGCCCGCGCGCCAGGTTGACCAGCACCACGGTGGCGGCCACACCCGCGCCGAGCGCACCCAGCCACACCAGCACACCACCACCGAGGAGGGCACGGTCGGTCCGGTCGAGGGAGGTCAGGTCGAAACCCGCATCGGGCTGTGGGCGGTTCCCCGGATCGTAAGCAGTCATCCCTGGCCTAGCAGCTGGTCTGGGCGGCGTTGTTGGTGTTCGAGGACAGCACGGTGCCGTCGCTGGTGGTGATGGAACAGTTGAGCCGGCTCACCAGAAACAGACTGGAGGCTTGCACCGAGCCGACCTCGGACTGCGAGATCGGAGTGACGGTCAGCGACCACGGGATGTAGACGTTGCGCTGGGTGCGGCTCCGTCCGGACGCGTCGACGTACGTCACGGTGATGATGTCGCCGGGTGCCTTGGTGCCGGTGACCGAGTAGGTGACCTGGCGTGGACCCGACTGCGTCGTGGTCGGCGGTGGCGGCGGGGGCGCCGCGGTCGTCGTCGGCGGAGGCGGCGGGGGTGCCTCGGCGGTGGCCGGCGGCGGCGGGGGCGGCTCGGTCACCGTGACGGTCTCCGGAGGTGGCGGCGGTGGCGGCGGCGCCTCGGTCGTCGTCGGCGGTGGAGGCGGTGGTGGCGGCGGCGGGGTCGTCGTGGTGATCTCGTCCTGCACCGGCGGCGCCGACGACGTCGTCGTCTCCGGAGTGGCCAGGTTGTCGGTCTCGGTCCGGGTCACCAGAACCGACACCGAGACCACCAGGGCCACCGCGGCGACGATGGCGACCACGCCGACGACCCACGGCCACTTCGGCGGCTCCGCCACCGGTCCGGCGTCGGGGGTTGCGTCGTAGCTGTCGTAGTCGTAGAGCGACGAGTCACCGGGAAGGTACGGTCCGCTGACGAACTGCTCGGACTCGGGGGCCGAATAGGCCCGCGAATAGTAGTCGGTCTGGCCGGTGTCGGGGTGGTCGGCGCCGGCGACCTCCCGGGTCGGTTCGTCCGGGGTGGGCTGGCCGCCCGGCTCCTCACCTGGGAGATCGGAGCCGCCAGCGTCCCGCCCGGGGGGATTCGGCCCGCTCATCTACGTCAATCCTTTTCGCCTGCTGCTCGGGCGCCGGTTATCGCCGTCAGCGGCCCCCGGTGCCTCGGCAACACTACCCAAAACGGCGCCCGGCCCGAGGTGCTCGGCACGGTGCGCGGGCGAACTCATGCCCGGATTGTGACCTTGATCGACGCGCACTGGGGGTAGGCGCCGGAACTCAGTGCTTCTCCGGTCCGGTGTGGTACTCGAAGACGAGCCCCGCCACCGTCGTCAGCACGAAGCAGACGCCGGCGACGATGAGCCACGGCAGCCACAACGCCAAGCCTACGGCGGTCACGGACGCCGACAGCGCGATGAACACGGGCCACCAGCTGTGCGGGCTGTAGAAGCCCAGCTCGCCCGCGCCGTCGGCGATCTCGGCGTCCTCGTAGTCCTCGGGGCGGGTGTCGAGGCGGCGTGCGACGAACCGGAAGAAGGTGCCGGTGATCAACGTCAGGCCGGTGGTCAGCACGAGCGCGGTGGTACCGGCCCACTCGACGCCACCGTTGGCGAACAGCGCGGTCAGCACGCCGTACACGACCGAGGACAGCGCGAAGAACGCCGTCAGGAATTCGAACAGCCTGGCTTCGATATGCATAGCGCGTCCTACCTACTCGCCTGAGGCGCCCCGGGCGCCAGCTCGCCGCGACGGGTGTCGAACGGTCTGGTGGTGATCGCCACCGGAGACTGGTTGATCGCCTGCAGCGCTTCGGCGTTCGTCTTGCCCGCCATGCGCTGACCCAGGTAGGCCTTGAAATCGTTGGGCTGAACGACCCGGACCTCGAAGTTCATCATCGAGTGATAGGTGCCGCACATCTCCGTGCAGCGGCCGACGAAGGCGCCCGTCTTCTGGATCTCGCTGATCTGGAACTTGTTGTCCGAGTTGTTGGCCTCGGGATTGGGCATCACGTCGCGCTTGAAGAGGAACTCCGGCACCCAGAAGCCGTGGATCACGTCGGCCGAGGCGATCTGGAATTCGATGCGCTTGCCCGACGGCACGACGAGCACGGGGATCTCGGTGGACGTACCGATCGTCTCCACCTTGTCGAAGTTCAGGTAGCTGCGGTCCTCGGGGTTCAGCCCGCGGATCGCGCCGACGCGCTCCTCGCCGTGTTCGTCTTTGCCCTCCGGCTTGGAGACCATGGCCTGCTTGCGGGCGTTGTCGGCGCCGTCGTAGTTGAAGGTGCCGTCGGCGAAGTCGACCTTCTGGTAACCGAACTTCCAGTTCCACTGGAAGGCGGTCACGTCGATGACGACCTCGGGGTTGGGGTCCTTGTGCAGCATCTTCTCCTGCACCACCACGGTGAAGTAGAAGAGCACGGAGATGATCAGGAACGGGGTGACCGTCAGCGCCAGCTCGAGGGGCATGTTGTAGCCGAACTGACGGGGCAACTCCTCGTCGCCCTTCTTCTTGCGGTGGAACGCCATGGACCAGAACAGCAGGATGTAGACGATCGCGCCGACCACGAGCGCAGCGATCACCGAGCCGATCCACAGTTCGCGGTTCAGGTGGGCTTCCGGGGTGATGCCCTTGGGCCAGCCGAGGCCGAGCACCTCGGACCAGCTGCACCCGCTGAGCAGGACCGTCGTCGCCCCGAGGAGCAGGGACAACGCCACCAACTTCAGGCCGCGAGCGGACACGTTGGCGCCTCCTAGAAGTCGATCAGACCGCCCGGCGATCAGACGGCTGCATTGATTACTACGCAGCGTAGACCACCCCCCTGCAGCGACGCGATGGGGCCACGCGCGAAGCGCAGCGGACACCGGGATATGTGTCATCCGGCGTGGCTCGGGCCGGTCAGAACCCGGCGCGCCGATTAGGCATACTGGCGCGGTGTGCGGACTGCTGGCGCTGGTGACCGACCCGGCCTCTGAGGTTTCCTCCACCGTGGTCGACGCCGTGTCGGGGGCCACGGCGCAGATGCGCCACCGCGGCCCGGACGAACCCGGGACCTGGAACGACGGCCGGGTGGTGCTCGGCTTCAACCGGCTGTCGATCATCGACATCGCGCACAGTCACCAACCGCTGCGGTGGGGACCCCGCGACGCGCCCGACCGGTACACGCTCGTGTTCAACGGCGAGATCTACAACTATCTGGAACTGCGTGAGGAGCTGCGCACCGAGTTCGGCGCGGTGTTCCACACCGACGGCGACGGCGAGGCGATCCTCGCGGCGTTCCATCACTGGGGGCCCGAAGCGTTGACACGGCTGCGCGGCATGTTCGCCTTCGCACTGTGGGACAGCGTCGAACAGGAACTGTTCTGCGCCCGTGACCCCTTCGGCATCAAGCCGCTGTTCATGGCGACGGGCCCGGGCGGAACCGCGGTCGGCAGCGAGAAGAAGTGCCTGCTCGACCTGGCCGGGCAGCTGGGGATCGACCTCGGCATCGACGACCGCGCCGTCCAGCACTACACGGTGCTGCAATACGTGCCGGAGCCCGAGACCCTGCACCGGGGCATCCGGAGGCTGGAGTCGGGCAGTTACGCCCGGGTGCGCCCCGGACAGCAGCCCCGCGTCACCCGGTACTTCACGCCGCAGTTCACCGCGGTGCCGTTCGGCGCCGGCGGTGAGCAGCGCCGCTACGACGAGATCACCGCGGTCCTCGAGGACTCGGTCGCCAAGCACATGCGCGCCGACGTCACCGTGGGCGCCTTCCTGTCCGGCGGCATCGACTCGACGGCGATCGCGGCGCTGGCCATGCGCCACAACCCGCGGCTGATCACCTTCACCACCGGTTTCGAACGCGAGGGCTTCTCCGAGGTGGATGTGGCGGTCGCCTCGGCCGAGGCCATCGGCGCCCGGCACGTGACCAAGGTGGTCAGCCAGGAGGAGTTCGTCGCCGCGCTGCCCGAGATCGTCTGGTACCTCGACGAACCCGTCGCCGACCCCGCGCTGGTGCCGTTGTTCTTCATCGCCAGGGAGGCGCGCAAGCACGTCAAGGTCGTGCTGTCCGGCGAAGGGGCCGACGAGCTGTTCGGCGGCTACACGATTTATCGGGAGCCCTTGTCGCTCAAGCCTTTCGAGTATCTGCCGCGCGGCCTTCGCAAGTCGGTGGGCAAGATGGCCGGACCGCTGCCCGAGGGCATGCGCGGCAAGAGCCTGCTGCACCGCGGGTCACTCACCCTGGAGGAGCGCTACTACGGCAACGCGCGCAGCTTCTCCGATGCCCAGCTGCAGGCCGTGTTGCCGCGGTTCCGTCAGGAGTGGACGCACACCGACGTCACCGCACCGGTGTACGCGCAGTCGCAGGGCTGGGATCCGGTGGCGCGGATGCAGCACATCGACCTGTTCACCTGGCTGCGCGGCGACATCCTGGTCAAGGCGGACAAGATGACGATGGCCAACTCGCTGGAGTTGCGCGTGCCGTTCCTCGATCCCGAGGTCTTCGCCGTGGCCGCCCGGCTGCCCTACGACCAGAAGATCACCCGGGCGACGACGAAGTATGCGCTGCGGCGCGCGCTGGAACCGATCGTGCCCGCGCATGTGCTGAATCGGCCGAAGCTGGGGTTCCCGGTGCCGATCCGGCACTGGCTACGCGCCGGCGAGCTGCTGGACTGGGCCTACGGCATGGTCGGCGCGTCGACTGCAGGCGATCTCGTCGACCTGGCCGCGGTGCGCTCGATGCTCGACGAACACCGTAGCGGCACCGCCGATCACAGCCGCCGTTTGTGGACGGTGCTGATCTTCATGCTCTGGTACGCGATCTTCGTCGACAAGAGCGTCACGCCTCAGATCGCCGAGCCGACCTATCCGGTGCAGCTGTAGGCGACCACGGCGAAGCTGTAGGCGACCACGGCGAAGCCGTGAATCAGGCGACCGCGGCGGAGCCGGGAATCAGGCGACCGCGGCGGAGCCGGGAATCAGGCCACCACGGCGGAGCCGTGAATCAGGCCAGGGCCTCGGCGATCTCCTTGCCGACGTCGTCGCCGTAGGCGTCGGTGAGCCGCTGCACGGCCGAATCACGGTCCCAGGACCACTCCTGCGGACCCGGCGCCTCGAGCACGAGGGTGGCGACCAGCGAGGCCAGCTGCGCCGCCCGCTCGAGCGACAACCCGGCGTCGCGGCCGGTCAGGAAGCCCGCCCGGAAAGCGTCGCCGATGCCGGTGGGGTCGGCCTTGTGAGTCTCGGGCACCACGTCGACGTGGACGAAGGTGCCGTCGCGGCCGACGAGGTCGACGCCCTTCTCCCCCAGCGTGGTGACCCGCAGCTGGATCTGCTTCATCACCTCGGCCTCCGACCACCCGGACTTCTGCAACAGCAGGTCCCACTCGTAATCGTTGGTGAACAGGTAGGTGGCGCCGTCGATCAGCCGGCGGATCTCCTCGCCGGACAGCCGGGCCAGCTGCTGGCTCGGGTCGGCGGCGAAGGCCAGCCCCAGGTCGCGGCACTCCTCGGTGTGCAGGAACATCGCGTCCGGATCGTTGGCGCCGATGATCACGAGGTCAGGTGCGCCGGCGCCGTTGACGAGTTCGGCGAGCTTGATGTTGCGGGCCTCCGACATCGCGCCGGGGTAGAACGACGCGATCTGCGCCATGTCCTCGTCGGTGGTGCACACGAAGCGCGCCGTGTAGGCCGAGTCCGAGACCAGCACGTGGTCGCAGTTGACGCCGTGTTCGGTGAGCCAGTCGCGGTAGTCGTCGAAATCCGGCCCGACGGCGCCTACCAGGGTGGGGCTGCCACCGAGGACACCCATCGCGAACGCCATGTTGCCCGCGACACCGCCGCGGTGCATCACCAGGTCGTCGACGAGGAAGCTCAGCGACACCTTCTGCAGATGATCCGCCAGCAATTGCTCGGAGAATCGACCGGGGAAACGCATCAGATGGTCGGTTGCAATCGATCCGGTCACCGCAATGGTCACAGGGGAACACCCTTCGCTGTCGTCGTCCGAGCTCGGAGATTTCGCCGTCGTGGCGCTGTCGTCGGCGGGAGCACCTCTGTGGGGTGCGCTAACCTGCGTACAAGTGCCCGCCACGGCCACTGTAGACGCCACAGGGCCGAACCGACTTCCCCGGGAGCTCATGTATGACTGGTCCCTACCCGCCCCAATACGGCGCTGGACCAGCAGGACCGCAGGGATTCTCCGAGCCGTACCCGCAGCAGTATCCGCCGATGGGTCAGGCCTATCCCGGCGGCCGCCTCGACGCCGCCTACCCCGGCACGCTGCCTCCGCCGGTGCAGTACGGCCGGCCCAGGCGGCGCAGGTGGATCGCCGCGGTACTGGCCCTGGTGGCCGTCGTCGCGGTCGTCGGCGTGATCGTCGCGGTGGTTCTGACCCGCGGGAACGGGGACGACACGCCCCGTGGCGCACTGACCGAGGCGTCGGCGAAGGCGGCGATCCAGAACTACCTCGACGCGCTGTCGAACGGCGACGACGAGACGGTGGCGCGGCACACGCTGTGCGGGCTGTACGACGCGGTCAAGGAGCGCCGCTCCGACCTGGCGTTGGCGAGTCTGTCCAGCGACGCGTTCCGCAAGCAGTACAGCAGCGCGCACGTGACCTCGATCGACAAGATGGTGCTGTCCTCGCCGACCCAGGCTCAGGTGCTGTTCACGATGACTGTCACGCCAGCGAGCAGGTCCACCCGCAACGCACCGCAGAGCGCAGACGAACAGGCCGTCGCGCAGTTGTTGTCCATCGACAACGAGGTGCTGGTGTGCTCCTACCTGCCGCGGACCGCCGGCCAGTACTGACCGGCGCCGCGCAGGCCGCAGATCAGATCAGTTGAAGGAGTCGCCGCAGGCGCAGGAGCCGGTGGCGTTCGGGTTGTCGATCGTGAACCCCTGCTTCTCGATGGTGTCGACGAAATCGATCGTGGCGCCCTGCACATACGGCGCGCTCATCCGGTCGACGGTCAGCTCGACCCCGTTGAACTCGACCGTCAGGTCGCCGTCGAGCGAGCGGTCGTCGAAGAACAGGTTGTAGCGCAGGCCCGCGCAGCCGCCGGGCTGCACCGCGATCCGCAGCGCGAGGTCGTCACGGCCTTCCTGGTCCAGCAGCGCCTTCGCCTTGGCAGCCGCGGCGTCGGTCAGGATCACGCCGTGTTGGGCATCGGTGGCAGCGGTCGTCTGTCCGCCGGCCTGCACAGCCGACTCGTCCTGAACAGTCATGAAATCTCCTGTGTGGGATGTACGTGGGTGGAGCCGTTGAATACCCGTGGCCCCACGTGTTCAACGGTACCTCTTCTGAACCGTATTCCCCATCTATCCCCAGGTCGCTGCAACCTCGGCGGCCAGTTCGGTGAGCTGGTCGCCCGCCTCGGCGATCGCCCGCTGGACGGATCCGGCGCGCCCGGTCAGGGAGTACGCCGACGCGATGCCGGCCGACTGCAGCGCGGACGGGTCGAGGGTGACCTGCCCGGCCAGCACGAGGACCGGGATCCCACGGTGACGGGCTCCGGCGGCGAGCGCGCTGACGACCTTGCCGTGCAGCGACTGGTCGTCGAAACGCCCCTCGCCGGTGATGACGAGGTCCGCGGCGGCCACGTCGCCGGCGAGCCCGGTGTGCTCGGCGATGATCGCGGCTCCGGACTCCCTCCGGCCGCCGAGCGCGATGAGCGCCGCGCCCAGGCCGCCCGCGGCGCCGGCACCGGCGTCGTCGCCGACGGTGCGCCCGGACACGGCGTCGAGCTCGCGCGCCCACGCCGTCAACCGGCCCTCCAGGATCGCGACGGTGTCGGGGTCGGCACCCTTCTGCGGCCCGAACACCGCAGCAGCACCCCTCGCCCCGAGGAGAGGATGTTCGACGTCGGTGGCCGCGATCAGCTCGACGCCGTCGAGCAGGTCCCGCGCGGCGGCCAGGCCGCCGAGGGCTTCGACCATGCCCCGGCCACCGTCGGTGCAGCAGCTGCCACCGAGGCCGACGACGATCCGGTGCGCGCCGGCCGCCCGCGCGGCGGCGATCAACTGCCCCACCCCCGCGCTGCGCGCGTCGAGGGCGGTCCGGACGGTGGGCGGCCCGTCGAGCAGCGCCAGGCCGCACGCCTGCGCGCATTCGATGTACGCGGTGACCGGCGGCGAGGACTCGAGCACCCACCGCGCCTCGACGGAGTCGGCGAGCGGTCCGCGCACGATCATGCTGCGTACCTCGCCCAGCCGGCCGGCGAGCACCTCCACGAAACCCGGGCCTCCGTCGGATTGCGGGGCGCAGACGAGCCGGTCGCCGGGGCGCGATCGGTGCCAGCCCCGGGCGATGGATTGCGCGGCCTGCACCGCGGTCAGGCTGTCGCCGAAGCAGTCCGGGGCGATCAGCACAGTTCGAGCCGCGTGCCCCGTCTCGGTGCCGGTCATCACCGCAGACTATGGCGTCGGACCGCACCGCGCAGGGCGCCGCAGCCCGGGGCACGGATTGGCCCGCTCACCGGGCCGAGAAGTAACCTGGCAGGCGTGAAACTGCTGGGCCGCAAGAACGACGATGCCGGGGATTCCGGGAACAACACCGGGGCGTCCGGCGGCGACGACCACGCCGCCACGGCGACCCCGCCGGCGCGCACCGAGCGTGCGAGCACCGCACCGAAGGGCAAGCCGACTCCGAAGCGCAGCGAGGCGGCCCGCCGGCGCGGACCGGTGGCACCGGCTCCGATGACGACCGCGGAGGCGCGCCGGCGCCGCAAGGAACTGCGCGGCCCGAAGCTGTCCCGCGACGAGAGGAAGGCCGAGCGCATCGAGCGCCGGTCCGAGATGAGTGAGCGTCGCGAGAAGATGATGGCCGGCGAGGACGCCTACCTGCTCCCCCGCGACCAGGGCCCGGTGCGGCGCTACGTCCGCGACATCGTCGATTCGCGGCGTAACGTGCTGGGGCTGTTCATGCCGGCGGCGCTGGGCCTCGTGCTGATCATGCTGGCCGTGCCGTCCGTGCAGGTGCAACAGATGTTGTCCCCCGCCATGCTGGTGTTGGTGCTCGTCATGGTCATCGACGGCTTCTTCCTCGGCCGCAAGGTCAACCGGATGGCCGACCAGAAGTTCCCGAAGAACACCGAAACCGGTTGGAAACTGGGCTTCTATGCCGCCAGCCGGGCGTCGCAACTGCGCCGGATGCGCGCCCCTCGACCGCAGGTCGAGCGCGGCGCGAGCGTCGTCTGACGCCGTCGGTGTCCCTCTTCGGTGAAGTCCCCGCCCTCGATTCCGACGCCGCGGCGGCCGCGCGGGCGCGGCAGGCGGCCCTGACGAAACCCCTGGGCGCGCTGGGGCGTCTGGAGGCACTGTCGGTGTGGGTTGCGGCATGCCAGAGCGCCTGCCCGCCAAAGCAATTCGAGCGAGCGCGGGTGGTGGTGTTCGCCGGCGATCACGGGGTGGCCGCATCGGGCGTGTCGGCGTATCCCGCCGAGGTGACCGCCGCGATGGTGGCCAACTTCGATGCCGGCGGCGCGGCGGTCAACGTGCTGGCCGACCTGGCCGGTGCGACCGTGCGGGTCGCCGACATCGCGGTCGACACCGCCGAACCGCTGTCCGCGGCGATCGGTGCGCACAAAGTGCGCCGCTCCAGCGGCAACATCGCGGTCGAGGACGCACTGTCGCCGGACGAGGTGACCCAGGCGATCGATGCGGGTCGCCGCATCGCCGACGAGGAGATCGACGCGGGCGCCGATCTGCTGATCGCGGGCGACATGGGCATCGGCAACACCACCCCGGCGACGACACTGATCGCCGCCCTGACCGACAGCGAGCCGGTCGCGGTGGTGGGTCGCGGCACCGGGATCGACGACGCCGGCTGGGCACGCAAGACCGCGGCGGTCCGCGACGCCCTGTACCGCGCGCGCAGCAGCATCACCGATCCCGTTGCGCTGCTCCGGATCTGCGGTGGTGCGGACTTGGCTGCGATGACCGGCTTCTGCGCTCAGGCCGCGGTGCGGCGCACACCGATGCTCCTCGACGGCGTGGTGGTGACCGCCGCGGCGCTGGCCGCCGATGCACTCGCACCCGGAGCCCGGCACTGGTGGCAGGCGGGTCATCGCTCCACCGAACCCGCGCACTCCCTCGCACTGCGCCGGCTCGAGCTCGAGCCGATCGTCGAGTTGGACATGCGTCTCGGCGAGGGCTCCGGCGCAGTCGTCGCATTGCCGGTCGTGCGCGCCGCGGTGGCGACACTGACGGCGATGGCGACGTTCGAAGAGGCCGGGATCAGCGAGGGCTGACGCGGTGATCCGCTCGCTGGCAGGAGCTTTCGCGTTCGCGACGGTGCTTCCGACCCCTGCGTCCCACACCGCGCACGCGGGTCGTGGCGTGCTGACCGCACTGCCGGTTGCGGGCGCAGCGCTCGGCGCTGTGGCCGCGGGTGTGCAGTGGGCGGGTGTGCTGGCCTTCGGGGAGAGAGCCGCCCTGGCGGGCGCCCTCGCGGTGGCAGCCCTGCTGCTGCTCACTCGTGGTCTGCACATCGACGGCCTGTCGGACACCACCGATGCGCTCGGTTGCTACGGCCCGCCGGAGCGCGCGCTGGCGGTGATGCGGGACGGCCGGGCCGGGCCCTTCGGCGTCGCCGCGGTCGCGGTCACGATCGTCGTGCAGAGTCTGGCGTTCGCCGAGACGGGTTGGCTCGCCGTGCTCGTCGCCGTGACGGCGGGCCGCGCGGCTGTGGTCGTGGCGTGCCGTCGTTCGGTCCCCTCGGCTGCCGGCAGCACGCTGGGCCGTCTGGTCGCGGGCACTCAGCCGCTGTGGGTGGCCGTGGCCTGGGTGGCCTGCATCGCCGCACTCGCGGTACCGGCCTGCGCGCGGGCGTGGCAAGGACCGCTGGTGGTACTCGTGGCCGTCGTGGCGAGCGCCCTACTGGTGCGCCACTGCGTCCGCCGGTTCGGCGGCATCACCGGCGACGTGCTGGGCGCCGTAGTCGAGGTGACGACGACGATCGCCGCGGTGGGTCTGGCGATCGGCTAGCCGCGGCCCGTTCGCCGCGAGGCATGGGTCAGCAATCCCGATTGCCAAGTGAGATGTTTCTGACCGGATCGACCGTGGAATAGCTCATGTCATGAAAAGTTCACTTGCAATGCGCATCCTTGCTGCGGTCTCCATTGCTGGGGCGGCAGGACTTGCTGGAGCTGGCACACCGACAGCGAACGCACAGACTTGCTCTGACGTCGAGGTGGTCTTTGCGCGCGGAACCACTGAGCCCGCCGGTGTCGGCTGGCTGGGCACCGCGTTCGTCAACAACGTCAGATCGAAGATCGGCAGCAGATCACTGGCCACCTACGCAGTGAACTATCCCGCGAGTTGGGATCTCTACACGTCGGTCCGCGCGGGCTCTTCGGACGCGCTGGCCCACATCCACTCGACGGTCGCCAACTGCCCGAACACCCGGATCATCCTGGGCGGATACTCGCAGGGCGCCGGTGTGATCGACGAACTGGCCATCGCCGCTCCGGTCGGCGTCTTCACGCCCATGCCCATACCATCCGGGGACGAACCGCACATCGCGGCCATTGCGGTGTTCGGCAACCCGATGCGCACCATGAACAACGGCGGGCCGCTCGACCAGAAGAGCCCGGTGTACGGCAGCCGCACCATCGACCAGTGCGCCGACCGCGACAAATATTGCGCGGGGGGCACCGACGACTCCGGCCACTTCGCCTACCTCCAGAACGGCATGGTCGACCAGGCGGGAACCTTCGTCACCGGCCGGTTGTGAGTCGACAACGGCCTTCGCTGCCGAGCCGGCACGGCAGCGAAGGCTGACGGCCTCAGGACAGCCGGGCCATCCAGCCGTGGGTGTCGGCGAACGTTCCGCGCTGGATGCCGGTCAACGTGTCGCGCAGCGCCATCGTGATCTCGCCCGGTTCGCCGTCGGCGATGGTGAACTCGCCGTCGGTGTGCTTGACGTGCGAGACAGGGGTGATGACGGCCGCGGTACCGCAGGCGAAGACCTCCGTGATCTCGCCCGCGGCGGCCTTCTTCTGCCACTCGTCGACGTCGATCTTGCGCTCCTCGACCGTGAACCCCGCATCGGTTGCCAACTGCAGCAACGAATTCCGGGTGATCCCGGGGAGCAGTGAACCCGACAGCTCCGGTGTGACCAGCCGTGCGCTGCCGCCGCTGCCGAACACGAAGAACAGGTTCATGCCGCCCATCTCCTCGACGTAGCGGCGCTCGATGGCGTCGAGCCAGACCACCTGGTCGCATCCGTGGTCCGCGGCTTCGGCCTGCGCGAGCAGCGAGGCGGCGTAGTTGCCGCCGAACTTGGCCGCGCCGGTGCCGCCCGGTGAGGCGCGCACGTACTCGTGCGACAGCCACACGCTGACCGGCTTGATCCCGCGCGGGAAGTAGGCGCCGGCCGGAGAGGCGATGACGATGTAGCGGTACTCGTTGGCCGGGCGCACCCCCAGGCCCGGCTCGGTGGCGATGATGAACGGCCGCAGATACAGCGACTCCTCGCCACCGGCGGGCGGCACCCAGGCCTCGTCGACGGCGATCAACTGCCGCAGCGACTCGACGAACAGTTCCTGCGGCAGTTCGGGGATGGCCAGCCGGCGGGCCGAAGTCCGCAGACGGGCGGCGTTGGCCTCCGGACGGAAGGACACGATGGATCCGTCGGCCCAGCGGTAGGCCTTCAGGCCTTCGAAGACCTCCTGCGCGTAGTGCAGCACGATCGCCGACGGGTCGAGCTCGATCGGGCCGTAGGGCAGGACGCGGGCGTCGTGCCACCCCGCCTCGGCGGAGTACTCGATGGACACCATGTGGTCGGTGTGGAACTTGCCGAAGCCCGGATCGGCCAGGATCGCAGCGCGTACCTCGTCGCTCGCCGGATTCGCGGTGCGATCGACGGTGAACTCGAGGCCTTCAGTCATGCACGCGATTGTATAACCGGCCGGCCAACCATTTTGGCCCCCGGGAAGCGCCTCAGCGGGTACGCGTGTCGACGAACGGGGGCTTCACCACTTCGCATTCGACGTTGCGGCCGCGCACGTCGACGGCGACGTGCGCACCGTCGGCGATCTCGGCTGCGGTGTCGATCAGCGCCAGTGCAATGCCGACTTTCAGTGTGGGAGAGAATGTTCCCGACGTCGTGACACCGATCGCCTGCTCGCCGTCGAGCACGGTGAGCTCGGGGCGCAATACACCGCGCCCGACGGCTCGCAACCCGCGCAGCGTGCGGCGCGGCCCGGCCTCTTTCTCCGCCAGCAGGGCCTCACGTCCCCAGAACGCGTCCTTCTTCCATCCGATGGCCCAGCCGCACCGCGCCTGCAGCGGCGAGATGTCGAGTGACAGCTCGTGGCCGTGCAGCGGATAGCCCATCTCGGTGCGCAGCGTGTCGCGCGCGCCGAGCCCCGCCGGTTCCCCACCGGCGGCGGCGACGGCGTCGACGAGCGCGTCGAACACCACCGCCGCCTGATCCCACGAGGGCAGCAGCTCATAGCCGTGCTCGCCCGTGTACCCGGTGCGGCACACCCGGACGTCGACGCCGTCGTACACCGCGTCGGCGTATCCCATGTAATCCATGTCGGTGGGCAACCCGAGTCCGCCGACCACGTCGGCGGACTTGGGCCCCTGAACGGCGAGCACGGCACGCGAGCGGTGCTCGTCGGTGATGGTCAGGCCCTCGGGCGCACGCTCCTGCAGCGCCGCGACGACGGCCGCGGTGTTCGCCGCGTTCGGCACCAGGAAGATCTCGTCGTCGGAGACGTAGTAGGCGATCAAGTCGTCGATCACGCCGCCGGAGTCGGTGCAGCACAGCGTGTACTGGGCCTTGCCGGGGCCGATGCGGCGCAGGTCGTTGGTGAACGCGGCGTTGACGTACTCCGCTGCGCCGGGACCCTTCACCAGCGCCTTGCCCAGGTGGCTGACGTCGAACAGGCCGACCGTCGTGCGGGTGGCGGTGTGCTCGGCGACGGTGCCCGCGTAGGACACCGGCATCAGCCAGCCGCCGAACTCGGCGAAGCTCGCGCCGAGCTCGCGGTGGCGGTTCTCCAGGGGGCCGGCCAGCAGCTTGTCAGTCACGGCCAACCACACTAGTAGGCCAGTGGCTAGGGTGAATGCCCGTGAGCCCCGTCAGCACCGCAGCCGGTTACCCGTCCCCCGCCGTCACCGTCGCCAGCGCGCTGCCCAAGCGCACGGTCGACTCCTCCGTCCTGGTCGTGCCCGTCGTCAGCTCGGGTGACGACGACGGCAGAGCGACGGTGGTCGCCAACCCGTATCTGGATGCCGAGGCGGTCGGCGAGATCGAGGTCGCGCTCGAGGCGCTCGGCGCCAAGGGCGGGTCCGAACAGCTGACCCGCGTGCTGGTGCCTTCGCTGCCCGTGAACAGCGTGCTCGCAGTCGGGCTCGGCAAGGACCGCGACGAGTGGCCCGCCGAGACGATCCGGCGCGCGGCCGGCGTCGCGGCGCGCTCGCTGTCGGGGGTCCAGACGGTCATCACCACGCTGTCCGACGTCAACCTCGAGGCGACGATCGAAGGGTTGATTCTCGGGTCGTACCGGTTCACCGAGTTCCGCAGCGAGAAGACGGCACCCAAGGACGAGGGTCTGCGCCGGATCACCGCGCTGACGCCGGACACGAAGTCGGCCACGAAGGACGCGGCGGCCCGCGCCGAGGCGGTCGCGACCGCAGTGGCCACCGCCCGCGACTTCGTCAATACGCCGCCCAGCCACCTCTATCCCGATGAATTCTCCAAGCGGGCAAAGGCTTTGGGCGAGGCGGCCGGGCTCGACGTCGAAATCCTGGACGACAAGGCCCTTCTCAAGGGGGGCTATGGCGGGATCATCGGGGTCGGCAAGGGCTCGTCGCGGCCGCCGCGGCTGGTGCGCCTGGCGCACCGCGGGGGCAAGGGGCGCAAGTCCAAGACCGTCGCACTGGTCGGCAAGGGCATCACGTTCGACACCGGCGGCATCTCGATCAAGCCGGCGGCCAACATGCATCACATGACGTCCGACATGGGCGGTGCGGCGGCCGTCATCGCCACGGTCGTGCTGGCTGCCCGCCGGCAGCTGCCGATCGACGTGATCGCGACGGTGCCGATGGCGGAGAACATGCCGTCGGCTACCGCGCAGCGTCCCGGCGACGTGCTGACCCAGTACGGCGGTGTCACCGTCGAGGTACTCAACACCGACGCCGAGGGCCGGCTGATCCTGGCCGATGCGATCGTGCGGGCGTGCGAGGACCGGCCCGACTACCTGATCGAGACGTCGACGCTGACGGGCGCGCAGACCGTCGCGCTGGGCTCGCGCACCCCCGGCGTGATGGGCAGCGAGGAGTTCCGCGACCGGGTGGCGGAGATCTCGCAGGCGGTGGGCGAGAACGCCTGGGCGATGCCGCTTCCCGACGAGTTGAAGGACGACCTCAAGTCGACGGTGGCCGACCTCGCCAACGTGAGCGGCTCGCGGTACGCGGGGATGCTGGTGGCCGGCACGTTCCTGCGCGAGTTCGTCGCCGACGGCGTGGAGTGGGCACACATCGACATCGCCGGGCCCGCGTACAACTCGGGCGGCCCGTGGGGCTACAACCCGAAGGGCGGCACCGGGGTGCCGACGCGGACGATGTTCGCGGTGCTGGAGGACATCGCCGCGGCGAGCTGATCGGCCGCCGCCGCCCGCTACCAGTCCAGCGTCGGACGGCGATTGGCCAGCTTCTGCCCCACCCACTGGTTCAGCGACACGTGCTGCTCGGCCGCTTCGATCGAGAGCTTGGCGTGGAGCTCGGCGGAGGTGCGAACGAGGAACGTGCCGCTGTAGTCGCGATCCGTCAACGGCGATCAGAGGATGTTGCCGCCACGCGCCGTGCTGCGCATGACCTGCGGCAGCGCGTGGGAAACCCCGTAGACGGCGTACGCCTCGGGCGTGACCGGCCGCACCGGCTTGTTGGACTTGACCGCGGCGACGATGGCCTTCGCAACTTTCTCCGGCCCGTATCGGCGCACCGCAAACCCCTTTTTCGCCCTCCCCCGCACGGTCTCCGCGTCGGAACTACGCGCCTCGGGTAGCGAGAACCGCGTGGTGTCGACGATGTTCGTGCCGATCACGCCCGGGCAGATGGTGGTCAGCCCGATACCGGCCGCGTCCAGTTCGGCCCGCAGGCAATCGGAGAACATGAAGACGGCGGCCTTCGATGTGCAGTAGGCGTTCATCACGTTGACCGGCGTGTACGACGCCATCGAGGCGACGTTGACGATGTGCCCACCGGTGCCGCGCTCGACGAGGCGCTTGCCGAACGACCGGCACCCGTTGACGACGCCGCCGAAGTTGATGTCGAGCACCCGGTCGAACTCTTCGGCCGGCGTGTCGAGGAAGAAGCCCGCATGCCCGACGCCGGCGTTGTTGACCACGACGTCGGGAACCCCGTGCCGAGCGCAGACCTGCTCGGCGAAGGCCTCGACGGCGCCGGCATCGGAGACGTCGACGACGTAGCGGTGCGCCGGCGCGCCGCCGGCCTCGAGTCGTCGCACCGTCTCGTCGAGCCCGGCCGCGTCGATGTCGCTGACGACGATCTCGGCGCCCTCCCGGGCGAATGCGAGGGCCGTCTCCCTGCCGATCCCGCTGCCGGCGCCGGTCACCGACACCAGGGTGTCGCCGAACGTCCGCCGTTCCCGGCCCACGTGCGCCCGCAGCAGCTCGCGCGCGGCCGGGGCCCCGCCGAGATGGTCCGCGAGCTGGCGGACCGCGCGAGCCAGCACCTGCGGATGCGTGGTGGGCAGGCGATGGCCCGCCCGGATGTCGCGGCGCCACAGACGCGGCACCGAGCCCGTCATCTCGTCGAAGAGTCGCGGCGTCAGGTATGCGTCCTGCGTGCCGACGATCAGTTGCACCGGCACGTCCACGGGGGTGAAGGTGTCGTGGCCACGGGACAGGTTGGCGCGGCACACCTTCAGTGGCACCGAGCGCGGGGCGGCCGCCGCCAGCCGGGCGAGCTGGCCGAGCCCCTGCGCGAAGCGCCGGGGTCGCTGCGGGCGGCTCAGCGCGTCACCGAGGTAATCCCGCACGTGGTGAAGCCCGGGCCCGGACACCGACGTGAACGATGCGACCCGCGCGGCCGCGCCTGCCCGCGTCAGGTACTCCCACACGCCGGTCGAACCCCAGCCGTGAGCCAGCACGTGCACCGCCCCGTCGGCCGACAGCCCGTCGACGACGGCGGCGAAATCGTCTCCGAACCTCTCCACCCGATACGACGAAAGGTGTTTCGGCACAGTCGAATCGCCCGACCCTCGAGTGTCATAGCGGACGACGCGGTACGTGCCGGCGAGCTCCGCCACGACGGGGTCCCACACGAGGTGGGTGTCGGAATGTCCGTGCACCAGTACGACGGTCGGTCCGCCGCGATCGCCCTCTTCGAAGACGGCGATCTGCACCCCGTCGCTGCTCTGCACCATCCGCTTGGTCTCCACGAGCGGACAGTATGGCGGCTAGTGCTCCAGCTCCTCACGCGCGGCGCGCTTGCGCTCGATCCGCCGACGCTCCTCGAAATCGCGCATGCGTTGCGGGTAACCGACCTTCTGCACGTCGTAGACCGGGATCTGGAGGCGGTCGGACAGGCGCCGGGCCCCGGCGTAGCCGCCGGCTCGGCGCCGGGTCCACTCACCGTCGGCGGCGACGAGAACGACGGTGACGTCGGTGACGGTCGTCTTGGGCTCGACGAATGCTTCGACGCCCACGTGCTCGGCGACCCACTGGTGCAGATAACGGAGGTCGGCGGCCGGGTCACTGGTTGCCAGGCCGCCTGCACGGCGGCGACCGCGCAGCTTGTCGAACAGTCCCACCTGGGGTTGCTCCTTCCGGCAATGTCTCCCCCGCGGGCGTTTCCGGCCCCCTTCGATAGTGCCAGAGCAGCGAGTACCCCCGTCCGCGGCGAAACGCGACAGCGGACGTGACAGGATGGAAGCGCAAGTTCGATCACCTGCGACTGACCGTGCAAGGGAGCCACACCATATGGCCATCTCCGTTCAGATGCCCGCACTCGGCGAGAGCGTTACCGAGGGGACAGTCACCCGCTGGCTCAAGCAAGAGGGTGACACGGTCGAGGAGGATGAGCCGCTGCTGGAGGTGTCGACCGACAAGGTCGACACCGAGATCCCGTCGCCGGCCGCGGGTGTGCTGAAGAAGATCGTCGCCCAGGAGGACGACACCGTCGAGGTGGGCGGCGAGCTCGCGGTGATCGGCGACGCGGACAAGGACGGCGGCGAGGAAGCCGAGGAGCCCTCCGGCGACTCCGAAGCGGAAGCCGAGTCCGAGCCCGAACCGGAGTCCGAGCCTGAACCGGAGCCCGAGCCGGAGCAGGAGCCGGAGCCGGAGCAGGAATCGAAGCCCAAGTCGTCGGGGTCGGCCGGATCGTCGAAGTCGTCGGGATCCTCGACCCCGGTGGTGATGCCCGAGCTCGGTGAGTCCGTCACCGAGGGCACGGTCACCCGCTGGCTGAAGAAGGTCGGCGACAGCGTGGAGGTCGACGAGCCGCTGGTCGAGGTCTCCACCGACAAGGTCGACACCGAGATCCCGTCACCGGTCGCGGGCACCTTGCTGTCCATCACCGCCGAAGAGGACGACACGGTCGAGGTGGGCGGCGAGTTGGCCAAGATCGGCGACGAGGGCGCGGAGGGCGCCGCCGAGCCCGAACCCGAACCCGAACCGGAGCCGGAACAGGAGCCCGAAGAGGCCGAGGAGACCGAGCCCGAGGCGAAGCCCGCCGAAGAAGCCGAGCCCGAGCCGGAGAGCAAGCCCGAACCCAAGTCGGAGCCAGAACCCAAGCCCAAGGCGGAGCCCAAGCCCAAGTCGGAGCCCAAGCCCAAGCCCGAGCCGGAACCCAAGCCGGCTGCGGCCGAAGCCCCCTCAGGCGAGTCGGGACCGTACGTCACGCCGCTGGTGCGCAAGCTCGCCGGTGAGCACGGCGTCGACCTGGCCGCCGTCAAGGGCACCGGCGTCGGCGGGCGCATCCGCAAGCAGGACGTGCTCGCAGCAGCGGAAGCCAAGAAGGCGCCGTCGGGGACCGAGAAGTCCGCCGAGGCGCCGTCGAAGGCGCCTGCCGCGGCGATGGCACCGGCTGATGCGAACGCCGCCGACGCACCGCTGGCGCACCTGCGCGGCACGACGCAGAAGGCGAACCGCATCCGCCAGCTGACCGCGAAGAAGACCCGCGAATCCCTGCAGGCGACAGCGCAATTGACGCAGACCCACGAGGTCGACATGACCAAGATCGTGGCCCTCCGCGCCAAGGCCAAGGCCGCGTTCGCCGAGCGCGAGGGCGTCAACCTCACCTATCTGCCGTTCATCGCGCGCGCCGTGATCGACGCGCTGAAGATGCACCCGAACGTCAACGCCAGCTACAACGAGGACTCCAAGGAGATCACCTACTACGACGCCGAACACCTCGGCTTCGCCGTGGACACCGAGCAGGGCCTGCTCTCCCCGGTGATCAAGAACGCCGGCGACCTGTCGCTGGGCGGGCTCGCCCGGGCGATCGCCGACATCGCGGCGCGGGCGCGCTCGGGTGACCTGAAGCCCGACGAATTGTCCGGTGGCACGTTCACGATCACGAACATCGGCAGCCAGGGCGCCCTCTTCGACACCCCGATCCTCGTCCCGCCGCAGGCGGCGATGCTGGGCACCGGTGCGATCGTCAAGCGGCCGCGGGTGATCGTCGACGAATTCGGCAACGAGTCGATCGGTGTGCGGTCGGTGTGCTACCTGCCGCTGACCTACGACCACCGCCTGATCGACGGCGCCGACGCCGGCCGATTCGTCACCACGATCAAGCGCCGCCTCGAAGAGGGTTCGTTCGAGGCAGACTTGGGTCTGTAGACGGCAGTGTCGATGCCCTCGGATTCGGTCGTCGCGATAGCGGGCTCCTCCGGTCTGATCGGTACGGCGCTGGTGTACGCGCTGCGCGCCACCGATCACCGGGTTCTGCGCATCGTGCGGCGCGCCCCGTCGAACGCCGACGAGGTGTTCTGGAACCCCGACACCGGCGAGTTCGACCCGGACACGCTGCGCGGGGTGGACGCCGTCGTGAACCTGTGCGGCGTCAACGTCGGCGAGAAGCGCTGGTCGGGGGCGTTCAAGCAGAGCCTGCGGGACAGCCGCATCGGCCCGACGGAGGTGCTGTCCAACGCCGTCGTCGAGGCCGGGGTCCCGGTGCTCGTCAACGCCAGTGGGGTCGGCTACTACGGCAACAGCGGCAGCACACCGGTGGACGAGACCGCGCCGCCGGGATCGAACTTCCTGGCCCGGCTCGCCGTGGACTGGGAGACCGCCACGACCGCCGCCTCCGATGCCGGCGTCCGGGTGGTGCTGACGCGCACCGGCCTGGTGATGGCGCCGTCGGGAGGAATGCTCGCTCGGCTGCGGCCGCTCTTCGCGCTGGGACTGGGCGCACGGCTGGGCAACGGCCGGCAATACCTGTCCTGGATCAGCCTCGAGGACCAGGTGCGCGCGATGCTGTTCGCGATCGGCCACGACGACGTGTCCGGGCCGGTGAACTTCACTGGGCCCGCCCCGGTGACCAACGCCGAGTTCACCACCGCGCTCGGCCGCACCGTCAACCGGCCCACCCCGTTCGTCGTCCCCGGGTTCGCCCTGCGCGCGGTACTCGGCGAGTTCGCCGACGAGGGAGCGCTCGGAGGCCAGCGGGCCATCCCGGCCGCGCTGGAGCGGGCGGGGTTCCGGTTCCACCACAACACCATCGGCGAGGCGCTGGCGTTCGCCACCGCCCCCAACCGTGAGTAGTTTTGTGACCATGGCGGCGGCATCGATCCGGTCGAGCGACGCACCGGTGCAGGTACGCCGGTGCGGCGTCGTCGACTACCAGCAAGCGTGGGACCTCCAGCGCGAACTGGCCGACGCCCGCGCCGCCGGTGGCCCCGACACGCTTCTGCTGCTCCAGCATCCCCCGGTCTACACGGCGGGCCGGCGCACGCTGCCCGAAGAGCGTCCGGTGGACGGGACGCCGGTGGTGGAAACCGATCGCGGCGGCAAGATCACCTGGCACGGGCCGGGGCAGCTCGTCGGATACCCGATCATCGGATTGGCCGAGCCGCTCGATGTGGTGAATTTCGTTCGGCGCCTTGAGGAGTCGTTGATCACCGTGTGCGCGGGGCTGGGCTTGCAGACGGGTCGCGTGGAGGGACGCTCCGGCGTGTGGGTGCCCGCATCCGAGGACCGGCCCGCTCGCAAGGTGGCCGCGATCGGCATCCGCGTCGCGCGTTCGACGACACTGCACGGCTTCGCGTTGAACTGCGACTGTGACCTCGGCGCGTTCGGGTCGATCGTGCCCTGCGGCATCGCCGACGCCGGCGTGACGTCGCTGACCGCGGAATTGGGCAGGCAGGTCGGGGTCGACGACGTCGTCGACCGCGTCGCCGAGGCGGTGTGTGACGTGCTCGACGGTCGGCTCGCGGTGTCGGCGAACGCAGTAGCATCGATGCAGTGAGTGTCGACCCCGGTAACCGCAGACTGCTCCGGCTCGAGGTGCGCAACGCGCAGACGCCGATCGAGCGCAAACCGTCGTGGATCAAGACCCGGGCCAAGATGGGTCCGGAGTACAAGGAGCTCAAGGGTCTGGTCCGCCGCGAAGGGCTGCACACCGTGTGTGAGGAAGCCGGCTGCCCCAACATCTACGAATGCTGGGAAGACCGCGAGGCCACTTTCCTGATCGGCGGTGAGCAGTGCACCCGTCGCTGTGACTTCTGCCAGATCGACACCGGCAAGCCGGCCGAACTCGACCGCGACGAACCCCGCCGCGTCGCCGAGAGCGTGGCCGCGATGGGCCTGCGCTACTCCACGGTGACGGGGGTGGCCCGCGACGACCTGCCCGACGGCGGGGCCTGGCTCTACGCCGAGACGGTGCGCGCCATCAAGAAACTCAACCCGAACACCGGCGTCGAGTTGCTCATCCCGGATTTCAACGCCGACCCCGCGCTGCTCGAGCAGGTCTTCGAGTCGCGGCCGGAAGTGTTGGCGCACAACGTCGAAACTGTCCCGCGGATCTTCAAGCGGATCCGGCCGGGGTTCCGCTACGAGCGCAGCCTCTCGGTGATCACCATGGCTCGCGACTACGGGCTGGTGACCAAATCCAACCTGATCCTCGGCATGGGCGAGACACCCGAGGAGGTCCGCGCCGCGCTGCGCGACCTGCACGACGCCGGCTGCGACATCGTCACGATCACCCAGTACCTGCGGCCGTCGGCGCGGCACCACCCGGTGGAACGCTGGGTCCACCCCGACGAGTTCGTCGACCACGAGCGCTACGCCGCCGAGATCGGTTTCGCCGGTGTGCTGGCCGGGCCGCTGGTGCGGTCGTCCTACCGGGCCGGCCGGCTGTATGCGCAGACGATCGCGTCGCGGTCGCCCGGAGCGGCGACATCGCACTCCGGAGCGGCTTCGGCCGCGACATCACACTCCGTATCCTGATCCAATGGCGAAATCGCGTAACCCGGCGGAAGCCAAGGCCGCCAAGGCCGAGGCGAAGGCTGCCCGCAAGGCGGCGTCCAAGCAGCGGCGCGGCCAGTTGTGGCAGGCGTTCCAGATCCAGCGCAAAGAGGACAAGCGTCTTCTGCCCTACATGATCGGCGCGTTTGTGCTGATCGTGGCCGCGTCGGTGGCCGCGGGCCTCTACGCCGGCGGGTTCACGATGTACATGATGATCCCGCTCGGCATCGTGCTCGGGGCACTGGTCGCCTTCATCATCTTCGGCCGACGGGCCCAGAAGTCGGTGTATCGCAAGGCCGAGGGCCAGACCGGCGCGGCCGCGTGGGCGCTGGACAACCTGCGCGGCAAGTGGCGCGTCACCCCCGGCGTCGCGGCCACCGGACACTTCGACGCCGTGCACCGTGTGATCGGGCGCCCCGGCGTGATCTTCGTCGGCGAGGGCTCACCGGGGCGGGTCAAGCCGCTGCTGGCGCAGGAGAAGAAGCGCACCGCCAGGCTCATCGGCGACACCCCGATCTACGACATCATCATCGGCAACGGCGAGGGTGAGGTGCCGCTCTCCAAGCTGGAACGCCACCTGAACAAGCTGCCGGCGAACATCACGGCCAAGCAGATGGATTCCCTCGAGTCCCGGCTCGCCGCGCTGGGGACCAAGATGGGCCCGGCGGCGATGCCGAAGGGTCCGCTGCCGGGAGGCGCGAAAATGCGCGGCGTGCAACGCACCGTCCGGAGGCGATGACCACTAGAGTCTTCGGGCGGGTTTGCTGCGCGCCCAGACGCCGAGCGCAGACATCGGGGAGGGTCGATGTGTACTGCGTGCGAATGGGCGCCTCATTTTCGACGATTCGGGCGCGGCAGTAGCGCTCTGACCCGCCGCGCGGCGCTGCGCGCGGCCGCCGTGACCGCTGTGGTGGCCACGGCCGGCGCGTGTGCGACGCAGTCCGATTCGGGCACCCGGGAGTCGCAGCCCGAGTCGGCCTCCGGCTCGGGCCGTGCGGACTTCGTCTTCCACAACGGCAGGGTGTACACGGTCACCGACTCGGCGCCGTGGGCAGAAGCGGTCGCCGTCACCGGCAACCGCATCTCCTACGTCGGCGACGACGCAGGCGCGATGGCGCAGGCCGGTCCGGACACCACGGTGATCGACCTCGGCGGCAAGCTGCTGATGCCCGGTTTCGTCGAAGGCCACATCCACCCCTTCCTCGGGGCGTTTTTGAGCACAGGTTTGGATCTGCAGGTGCCCACCGGCGCCGACGCGCTGGCGGCGATCGCGAAGTACGCCGAGGAGAATCCCACCGGGCCGGTGCGCGGATTCGGTTGGCGCGTGGACATGTTCGGCCCGCAGGGTCCCACACGACAGGACCTGGACAAGGTGCTGCCCGACCGTCCGGGGTTCTTCTTCGCGATCGACGGGCACAGCATGTGGGCGAACAGCAAGGCGCTGGAGCTCGCCGGGGTGAGGCGGGACACCCCCGATCCGATCCCGGGCTTCAGTTACTACGTCCGCGACGAGAACGGCGAGCCGACCGGCTACGTGCTCGAAGTGGTGGCCGTGCTGAGCCTGGTCAACGCCATCGAGCCGATCTCCCCGGAGTCGATGGGCACGCTGATGGAAGGGTGGCTGCCCAAGGCGACGGCGGCCGGCATCACGTCGGTGTTCGACGCGGGGGTGCCGCCGATCGGCGACGATCAGGGTGCACTGATCGACCTCTACACCGGCGTCGAGCGGCGAGGTGCACTGCCGTTCCGCGTCGTCGCGTCCTACACGGTGAAGTCGCCGCCCGTCGACCGCGCCGTGACGGACCTCACCGACATCCGCCGGCGGATCGCCACGGACCTGGTCCAGGTCGACGTCGTGAAGATCATCGGTGACGGCACCCAGGGCGGGTACACGGCGTGGCTGCTCGAGCCGTACGCGGACAAACCCGACTCCACCGGCGCCTCGCCGTTCACCGAGGAGCAATGGCACCAGCTGGTCCGCGAGGTCGACGCGGCCGGGTTCGACGTGCACGTGCACGCATGCGGCGAACACACGGTGCGCATGGGACTCGATTCGATCGAGGCGGCCATCGCAGCCAATCCGCCCCGCGACCGGCGGCACACCATCGCGCACCTCGTCTACGTCGAGGACCCGGACGGCCGGCGGTTCGGCGAGCTGGGCGTCGTAGCCCAGTTCTCGGCGAACTGGATGTCTGCCGACCCGGACACGATCGAGAACATGGCCGCCCGCTACGGCAAGCCCCGAGCGGATCTGCTGTACCGGCCGCAGGACGTCCTGCGGTCCGGCGGACGCATCTCGATGGGCACCGACTGGCCCGCCGCGGGATACTTCTCCACCTACAAGCCGCTGGACTCCATCCAGATCGGTGTCACGCGTCAGCTGATCGGCGACCCGAACGCCGAGGTGCTCGCTCCGGCGGACCAGAAGCTGACGGTCGCCGAGGCGGTGCACGCCAACACCCTCGGCGCGGCGTATCAGATCAGGCTGGACGACAAGGTGGGGTCACTGGAGGTCGGCAAGCTCGCCGATCTGATCGTGTTGGCCGACAACATCTTCGACATCGACCCGCACGACATCCACGCTGCGACCGTGACGTTGACGATGATGAACGGACAGATCCGCCACCAGGTGTGAAATCCGGCGCCGGCTAGCGCCGCACCACGGCGGTGTTGGTCAAGCGGTCCTGATAACCACGCAGGTCGCTGTCGGTGAACAAGGCCGGCAGCACCAGGAACACCAGCAGGCCGCGCGCAGTGGCGCGGCCGATCCCGACGTGCTGCCGGTGATCCACCGACGCCACCCGCAGACCCAGCGCGAGCTGGCCGGGAGTGAAGCCGAAGAGCCGGACCGACACGATGCCGAGCACCACCCAGACCACGGCGATGGCCGTCGAGCTGGAGCTGGAGTAGAGGAACTGCTGCCGACTGATCAGTCCGACACTGCTGACGAGCCCGACCAGGCCGTAGGCGATGAACCAGTCGATGAGCAGGGCCGCGATCCGCCTGCCGAAGCCGGCGATCGAGCCGGGGCCGCGCTCGGGCAGGCCCAGGCGCTCGCCCGGATACTTGCCCGGCTCGGAGGCGCCGGGCCCGGAGAGCCACGACCCGAGACCCGAGCCACGTGTGCCGACCATGCAGCCAGGATAGGTCCCGGGCCGAAGTGTCCTGTCAGAGGCGCTGGTGGGGACACGCGTAACGTCCACGCAACATGCGGTTGACTGCAGTGCAACATCGTGTCCCTACCGTCACCGGCGGGCTACCAAGTCAAAAGGAGAGCATTCAGTGGCAGAAAAGACGGCCGACGACATCATCAAGCTGATCAGGGACGAGAATGTCGAGTACGTCGACATTCGCTTCTGCGATCTGCCCGGCGTCGTCCAGCACTTCTCGATCCCGGCGTCGGCGTTCGACGAGAGCGTGTTCGAGGACGGTCTCGCATTCGACGGCTCGTCGGTGCGCGGCTTCCAGTCGATCCACGAGTCCGACATGATGCTGCTGCCCGACCCGGCCACCGCGCGCATCGACCCGTTCCGTGCGGCCAAGACGCTGAACCTCAACTTCTTCGTGCACGACCCGTTCACGCGTGAGGCTTACTCTCGCGACCCCCGCAACGTCGCCCGCAAGGCCGAGAACTACCTGACCAGCACCGGCATCGCCGACACCTGCTACTTCGGCGCGGAGGCGGAGTTCTACATCTTCGACTCGGTGAGCTTCGACTCCCGGATCAACGGCACCTTCTACGAGGTGGACTCCGAGTCGGGCTGGTGGAACACCGGCGAGCCGTTCGAGGCCGACGGCAGCGCCAACCGCGGCTACAAGGTGCGCCCCAAGGGCGGCTACTTCCCCGTCGCCCCGTACGACCACTACGTCGACCTGCGCGACGAGATGGCCACCAACCTGCAGAACGCCGGGTTCGTCCTCGAGCGCGGCCACCACGAGGTGGGCACCGCCGGCCAGGCCGAGATCAACTACAAGTTCAACACCCTGCTGCACGCAGCCGACGACGTGTTGCTGTTCAAATACATCATCAAGAACACGGCATGGCAGAACGGCAAGACCGTGACGTTCATGCCCAAGCCGCTGTTCGGTGACAATGGCTCCGGTATGCACGCCCACCAGTCGCTGTGGAAGGACGGCAAGCCGCTGTTCCACGACGAGTCGGGCTACGCCGGCCTCTCGGACCTGGCGCGCCACTACATCGGTGGCATCCTGCACCACGCGCCGTCGCTGCTGGCGTTCACCAACCCGACGGTGAACTCCTACAAGCGGCTGGTGCCGGGCTACGAGGCCCCGATCAACCTGGTCTACAGCCAGCGCAACCGCAGCGCCTGCGTCCGCATCCCGATCACCGGCAACAACCCGAAGGCCAAGCGGCTCGAGTTCCGCTGCCCGGACAGCTCGGGCAACCCGTACCTGGCGTTCGCCGCCATGCTGATGGCCGGCATCGACGGCATCAAGCGCAAGATCGAGCCGCTGGCCCCGGTCGACAAGGACCTCTACGAGCTGCCGCCTGAGGAGGCCGCCAGCATCCCGCAGGCACCGACGTCGCTGTCGTCGGTGATCGACAAACTCGAAGAGGACCACGAGTACCTCACCGAGGGCGGCGTGTTCACCAACGACCTGATCGAAACGTGGATCACGTACAAGCGCGAGAACGAGATCATGCCCGTGCAGATCCGGCCTCACCCCTACGAGTTCGCGCTGTACTACGACGTGTAAGTGGCTAACGCGCTGACCAGCGCGAACGTGGCCTTTCGGTCGCGCTGGTCCGCAATAGCTCTCGAGTCCATCCGTTCGGCGATCACCGATACGAATTGCTGAGCGGGTGGACTCGCCTGCGTCTGGGCCGGCGTGCGGATCGCGCCCGACGATGACTTTTCGGGCGGGCAGGAGTCATCAAGCTCATGACGCATACCTCGCACACTCTCGATGTGCCCGGCGGCCGCTTGCACTACGAGGTCCGCGGCAAGGGACCGATCCTCGCGGTCATCGGATCACCGATGGACACCGCCGACTTCGCCGGCCTGGCCGATGCTTTGGCGGTCAGCCGCACGGTGATCACCATGGACCCGCGCGGCATCTCGGCCAGCGTGGTCGACGACCCGCATCAGGACGCGACTCCGCAACTGCGCGGCGACGACGTGATTGCCATCCTGGACGCGCTCGGCGCCGGCACCGCCGATGTGTTCGGCTCCAGTGGCGGCGCAGTGACGGGACTGGCCTTGGTCGCGCGGCACCCCGGGAGGGTCGGCACGCTGGTCGCCCACGAGCCCCCGCTGCTCGAGCTGTTGCCCGACGCGGCCGAACAGCGCGCCAAGACCGACGACGTCGTCGAGACGTTCCACACCCAGGGGATCGGTGCGGCGTGGATGAAGTTCATGGCGAACGCCGGTTTCGCTGTCGGCGGCGACATCGCACCCGCCGATTCCGCGCGCGAGCCGTCGGCGCAGGAGCTGTCCAACAGCGCTCACTTCTTCGATCACCACCTTCGTCCCACCACGCGGTTCGTCCCCGACGTCGCGACGCTGACGAGTTCGTCCACTCGCATCGTCGTCGGTATCGGCGTCGACTCGCGTCATCTGATCACCTACCGCACGACGCACGCCCTCGCCGACCTGCTGGGCACACCGCCTGTCGAATTTCCCGCCGACCACGCCGGATTCCTAGCTGCACCTGAGGAGTTCGCGACGCGGCTCGTCGACGTGATGAGGTCCTGAGACTCCACGCGTAGCCGCTGCGAATACCCTGCCCGAGCGCGACAGCCGAAACCCCGTTCGCGTTTGGTCGAAGGGGTGACGGGCAACTCGCCCGCCATGGCATTGCGCGTCGGCGTCACCGGGCCCACAGGAGAAATCGGCAAGGCGGCCATCGCGGCGCTCGAAGCCCATCCCGATGTCACCGACATCGTCGGTATGGCCAGGCGACCGTTCGATCCTGCCGCGCAGGGGTGGACGAAAACGGTCTACCGGCAGGGCGACATCCTCGACCGAGGCGCCGTCGACGAGCTCGTCGCCGATGTCGACGTGGTGGTGCACCTCGCGTTCATCATCATGGGATCGCGCAGTGAGAGCGCCCGCGTCAACCTGGCCGGCACACGCAACGTCTTCGCAGCGACCGTCGCCGCATCCCGGCCTCGCCGGCTCGTGTACACGTCGTCGGTGGCCGCGTACGGCTACCACTCGGACAACCCGGTGCCGATCACCGAGGACGTGCCGACGCGAGGATCGGCGGAGCATTACTACTCCGAGCAGAAGGCCGCCTGCGAAGCGGCGCTCGCCGAGATCACCGTCGACTCCGCGCTCGAGGTCTACATCCTGCGGCCGTGCATCGTGGCCGGCCCCAAGGCGCCCGCACTGGCCGATGCCATGCCGTGGAACCACCTGCCCGACATGGTCCGTCGGGTCTCGGGAGCCCTCCCGCTGCTCCGGCCGTTCCCCGACCCCGGCACCCCTCTGCAGCTGGTGCACCACGACGACGTCGCGGCCGCCATCGCGTTGGCCGTGACCACCACGTCGGCGCCGCCGGGCGCCTACAACATCGCCGCTGACGGACTGCTGTCCATCTCGGACGTCGGCGAGGCGCTCGGCGCGCTGCCGATCAGGGTGCCGCGGGCGGCCGCCGTCGTGACCTCGGAGGTGCTCTCGCGACTGCCGTTCGTGCCCTCGGCGCTGGAGTGGCTGCACGCGGGACGAACGTCGGTCGTGATGGACACCTCGAAGGCGAAGACGAAGCTCGGGTGGACGCCCAGATACACCGCGGCGGAGACGCTCTCGGCGCTGGCCGGTGCCGTCCACTGAAGTCGGTTCATACCGATCCGGACTGCAGTCCGCTCCGGTAGGCTCCCCGCCATGACCCGGAATCTGGACGCCCGCCTGGCGAGCTACTCCTCCCCCGTCCTGAGCGCCTTCCGCATCGTGTTCGGGCTGCTGTACACGCTGCACGGCACGATGAAGCTGTTCGGGTGGCCGCTGGGCCCGGCGGTTCCGTCGGGCACCTGGCCGCTCTGGTTCGCCGCGATCATCGAGGTCGTTCTGGGTGTCCTGATCACCGTCGGGCTGTTCACCCGCATCGCCGCGTTCATCGCCTCGGGTGAGATGGCGGTCGCGTACTTCTGGCAGCACTGGGGAATCCTCGGTGGCCACCCGAACAATTTCTGGCCGTTCCCGAATGGGGGCAACGGCGGCGAGCTGGCGATCCTCTACTGCTTCGCATTCCTGTTGCTTGCAACGATGGGCGCGGGGAGCGTGTCCGTCGACGGGCGACGCCGCCGATCGGTCGCCGTGCGGCGCTGACATGGGTTTTGCTCCCCGTGGCGCGCGCGCAGCGAACGCGGGTGGCGGACGAGTTTGCAGGGCAACGCGCCAATATGGGCAAACGTCAGACACTTTGGTTGCTGGACCCCATAGGATGACCTCCATATTGACCGTGGTGGTAATTCTCGGGGGAGTAATGCCGTGGGATATGCAAAGCACATCGGGCGAATCGGGGCGCTGGCGATCACGCTTGGCGTCGGGGTCGGGATCGGCACCTCTCCGGGAATCGCGTTAGCCGACGAGCCGGGGACGTCCACCAGCTCTACCGCGGATAGTTCGCCGGGTGCAGCCGCCAAGGGAACCTCGCACGCGTCGCCGGCGTCCAGGAGGGCCGCGAGGAAGGCTGCGAGAACCCACACCGGGCCGTCCGAGGACTCCCAGGGCGGAGCCACCACCGGCACCGCCGCCGAGGACGACACGACGGCCGCCGAGGACGTCGACGCTGCCGACCCCGCCGGCGGCGAGGAGAAGCCGGAACCCACACCGGCGCGACACCGGTCGGGCAAGGCGGTCCGCGCGGTGGCCACCGCCCCGCGGTCCGCAGCGTCGGAGGATGCGTCCGCCACGGTCACGCACGAGCGCACGGTCGAGGCGGCCGAGTCTGCGCCGTCGACCGAACCCGGGCCGGATGCGACGACCGCGGCCCGCACAGCCGCCTCCGCGTCACGGGACGTGCCGGTCGAGGCGGCGGACGGTGTCACCGCGCCGGCGGAGCCGCCCGTCGCCGAGCCGACCAGCGTCACATTGACCTCGGTGCTGTCCTCGCTGTTCGGCCGCGGTGGCGTCCCCGCTGTGCCCGCCGAGTCGCCCGCGCTGTGGGTGCTGGCCGCTGCCGCGCGGCGGCAGCTCGGCAAGACCGACACCGCCGACGCCCAGACGAATGCCCTCGCACAGATCGCCGCCAACTCCGATCCCGTCGCCGGAGCTCCGGTGGTCAGCCAACCCGACTCCTCCGGCGTCGTGACCGGGTACGTGATCGTCGCCGATGCCGACGGTGACCCGCTGACCTACGTCGTCGGCAACCCGGGCAACGGCAAAGTCGCCGTCACCCAGGACGCCGGCGTCTTCTCGTTCGCCTATACGCCGACCGCCACAGCCCGGCACGCCGCCGCGAGCGACACCGGTGCCAAGACCGACAGCTTCATCCTCACGTTCAGCGACGGCAACGGCGGCACAGCGACCAGCACGGTCACCGTCGCGATCGCGCCGGTCAACGCGGAGCCCACGGCGCGAGCCAGATCTTCGGTGTCGCTGTTCAGCGCCGACGTGCACGGCCGGATCGTCGTCCGCGATCCCGACAAGGACACCGTCACCTTCGCGGCCACCCCCACCGCCAAGGGCGGCACCGTCGCGATCGACGAGAAGGGCCGGTTCACCTACACGCCGACCGCGGAAGCGCAGCACGCGGCCGCGGCGGCCGACGCCACCGACGCCGACAAGACCGACACGTTCGACGTCACCGTCGCCGACGGCCACGGCGGATCCACCACCGTCACGGTCACGGTCAAGGTGAAACCCGGCAACCGCGCACCCACGGCCACGGTGAGGACGTGGTCGTCGCCGTTCAGCGCCGACGTGATCGGCGTCGTCCGGGCGCGAGATGCGGAGAAGGACCCGGTCACCTTCACTGCGTCGCCCTCGGCCAAGGGCGGCACGGTCACGATCGACGCCAGGGGCAGGTTCACCTACACGCCGACGGATGAGGCACGCCACGCGGCGGCAGCCACCGACGCCCCGAAGAGGGACACGGTGGACACCTTCGCCATCGTCGTCAGCGACGATCACGGCGGCACCACGAAGTTGCTCGTGACCGTCAACATCAAGCCGGCCAATGCGGCGCCGACGAACGCTGCGACCACGGATGTGTTCACCAGCCCCAATAGCGGAGTGGTGACCGGCAAGGTCGTCGCCTCGGATCCCGACGGCGACGCGCTCACCTACGACATCGCCACCGGCGGCCGCAAGGGCGACGTCGGCCTCGACGCGGCAACCGGCATGTTCACCTACACCCCCTCCGCGCAGGCCCGTGCCGCGGCGAGCAGCCCCTTCGCCCGTCCGCGGGACACGATGGACAGCTTCAGGGTCACCGTGGACGACGGCCATGGCGGTACGACGACGCTGCGAATCACGGTCGGCATCGCTCCGCTGGGAAACACGAACCAGGCGCCCACCGACGGCAACTTCACTGCGAGTCAACCCAATTCGATCACCGGCAAGGTGACCGGCACGGTCACGGCCACCGATCCGGAGCGGGACGTGGTGACCTTCATCGGCTCGGGTCCGACACCCAAGGGCAGCGTCGTCGTCAGTCTCGACGGCAGCTTCAGCTACACGCCCAGCGACTCGGCCCGCCACCAGGCGACCGCCGACGGAGCGACCGCCGCCGACAAGCAGGACACGTTCACCGTCACCGCCGTCGACGGGTTCGGCGGATCTCTGGACATACCGGTCACGGTGGCGATCAAGCCGTCGGTGAACAGGGCTCCCACCAGAGGCTCCTACACCACCGACGCCGATCCGCTCACCGGCATGGTGACCGGGGTCGCGACGGCCACGGACGCGGAGTCCGATGCGTTGCGCTACAGCGGCACCACCACGACGGGCAAGGGCAGCGTGATCGTCGCCGGCAACGGTGGCTTCACCTACACGCCGACCGACGACGCCCGTGCGGCCGCCGGAGCGCCCGGCGCGACCCGCCAGGACAAACAGGACACCTTCGACGTCGTCGTCGACGACGGACACGGCGGCACCCTGACCATCGTGGTCAAGGTGCCGGTCGTCGCGGCGCCGGCACTAGGCGTGCTCGTCTAGGCCTACGTCCTTGCGGAATCGCCGCATCCCGTCGATCTTCTCGGCCGTCGACGAGTCGGGCCCGCCGTAGAACATCCACGGCATCGTCACGATGCCGGTGATGCCACCCGCCTCCGCCCGCGCGTAATGCTGCGCGGTGAACGCGTCGGTGAGCGGCGTGATGACCTCGAAATCAGCCATGCTCAAACCGTTTTCGGCCCGCAGCTGCCGCAGCTTCGCGATCCGCTCCAGTGCCTTTTCCGTGGTGATCAGGTCTCCGATCCACCCGTCGTGGCGGGCTGCGCGGCGCAGCGCGATGTCCGACAACCCCCCGACGTAGATCGGGATGTGCGGCGGCGTCGGCTCCATCTCCATCCGCGGGGCGGTGTAGAACTCCCCCGAGAACTCGGTCCAGCCGGGCGCCCACAGTGCCTGCATCAGCTCGAGCATCTCGTCGGTGCGTCGGCCCCGCCGCTCGAACCGCTGACCCAGCAGCTCGAACTCCTCCCGGCACCATCCCACACCGATGCCGAGTTCTAACCGGCCTGAGGCCAGATACGCCGCGGTCCCAATGGCTTTCGCCGCCGAGTACGGGTCACGCATCGCGGGCAGATACACCGTCGTGACGAACCGCAGCCGCGTCGTCACCAGCGCGATCGCGCCGATCAGCACCCACGGGTCGGGCCAGTCGGTGAACGCCTCCCACCGGCGTGCGCCGTCCTTGGTGTAGGGGTAGGGCGTCTGCAGCGTCTCGAGGTTGACGACGTGATCGGGCACGGCCATCCCGTGGTAGCCGAGTTCGTCCGCGGCGCGGGCGATCTCGATCGCCTCGCGGGTGTCCAGGAAGGCCGTGCTGACATAGAACTTCATCCCGCGTCCCGTGCCCACGCCGGCTCGATGAACACTCCCTCGGCTTCCACCGTCGCGCCGTCGGCGTCGAGCAGATAGCCCCGCGCGAACGTCTTGACGCCCTCCGAGCGCTCGACGAACGCCTCCGCGCGCAGTGGCCCCAGTGGCGTGCCGCGCAGATACTTCAGCGTGATCGTGCCGGTGAACTTCGGCTTGCTGAGCCCTTCACTGGCCGCCTCACCCAGGATGTGGTCGAGCACCAGCGCGCAGATCCCGCCGTGCACCCAGCCCGGTGGCCCTTCGTAGGCCGGGCCGAGCGTGAACTCGCTCCAGCAGGTTCCATCGGCCTCGTGCTCGATGATCATCGGCGGTGCGATCGCATTGCGCAGTCCCACAGCCGGATTCGCCCACGCGACCGGCCGGCCCGTGTCGGCGTGCCGCAGCGTCGAGCGGCCCGCGCGCTGGCGACGCTCGAGCAGCGCGGTGGCCGCCTCGAGGTGTTCGAGCGCCTCGGCGACCGTGTCGCCGTCGACCTCGGTGTGGATGCCGACGTCGATCAGTCTGCGCAGCGCGTCGGTCAGCGGCTCGAAACTCGAGCGCTGACGCTCGAACTCCTCAGCACTGATCGCCTCGAATGTGAAGTCCACTCAGCCTCCGAAATCCATAGTCGGCTCAGCCTCCGAAATCCATAGTCGGCTCAGCCTCCGAAATCCATAGTCGGCTCAGCCTCCGAAAATCCTGAGCACGACGGCTTTTGCCCGCCTCGTCACCCGCAGGTAGTTGTCCAGGAATTCGCCGCCGTCGCCGCCGGGCCAGCCCGCCGCCACCGCGACCGCGTTGGCCAGCTTCCCCGGGCCGGGCAGTTGATCGGTGGGCTTGCCGCGCACCAGCACCAGCGCGTTGCGGGCGCGGGTCGCGGTCAACCACGCCTCGCGCAGCAGTTCGATGTCGCCCTCGGCGATGAGCTCCGCCGCGCCGATCGCGTTCAAGGTGTCCAGTGTCGACGTGTTGTGCAGGGCCGGGATCTTGTGGGCGAACCGGAGCTGCAGCAGCTGCACCGTCCACTCGATGTCGGCCAGCCCGCCGCGGCCCAGTTTGGTGTGGGTGTTCGGATCGGCGCCACGGGGCAGCCGCTCGGCGTCCACTCGGGCCTTGATCCGCCGGATCTCCTGCACCGCCTCCGGTGACACGCCCCCGGGCGGATACCGGGTCTCGTCGATCATCAGCAGGAACCGCTCCCCCAGCTCCTGATCGCCCGCGACCCGGTGCGCGCGCAGCAGCGCCTGGATCTCCCAAGGTTGCGCCCACTGCGAGTAGTAAGCCTCGTAGGAGGCCAGCGTGCGCACCAGCGGACCCTGACGGCCCTCCGGGCGCAAGTTGGTGTCGACGTCCAGCGGCGGGTCCGAGCTCGGCGTCCCGAGGCGGGAACGCACCTGCTCGGCGACCGTCACCGACCACTTCACCGCGACGGATTCCTCGACTCCGGAGTTCGGTTCGCACACGAACATCACGTCGGCGTCCGAGCCGTATCCGAGCTCACCACCGCCGAGCCGCCCCATCCCGATGACCGCGATCCGCGCGGGCGGGCCGGACTCGGGGGTGTTCGCCCGGGTCACGGCGTCCAACGCCGCCTGGAGCACCGCCACCCACACCGCGGTCAGTTGCCGGCACACGTCGGTGACGTCGAGCATGCCGAGCAGATCCGCCGACGCGATGCGCGCCAACTCCCGCCGCCGCAGCGACCGCGCTGCGGCGATGGCGCGCAGCGGGTCGGAGTGGCGCGCCGCCGAGGCCACCAGGGACCCCGCCAGCGCGTCGGCGTCGGCGTCGCACAGCTTCGGGCCGTTGGGCCCGTCGGCGTAGAGCTGGATCACCTCCGGAGCCCGCATCAGCAGCCCCGGCACGTACGCCGAGGTCCCCAGCACGTGCATCAGCCGTTTGGCGACCGCCCCCTCGTCCCGCAGTGTGGCCAGGAACCACCTCTGGTCGGCGAGCTCGTCGGAGAGTCTGCGGTAGTTCAGCAGTCCGGCGTCCGGATCCGGGGTGTCGGAGAGCCAGTCCAGCAGCGTCGGCAGCAGCACCTGCTGGACCCGGCCGCGGCGGCCGGTACCGCCGGTCAGCGCCGCCAGATGGGTCAGCGCGCTCTGCGGCCCCTCGTAGCCCAGTGCGGCCAGCTGCCGTTCGGCGGCCTCGGTGCTCATGCCGACCGAAAAGCCAAGGGGCGGTTGGCCGACCGACTCCATCAGCGGCTGGTAGAAGAGCTTGGCGTGCAACCGCGAGACCCGGTGGCTCTGGCGTTTGAGTTCTTCGCGCAGCACCCCGAGTGCGTCGTGCCGGCCGTCGGGACGCATGTGCGCCGCCCGGGCCAGCCACCGCATCGCCTCGTCGTCGTCGGTCTCGGGCAGCATGTGGGTGCGCTTGAGCCGCTGCATCTGGAGCCGGTGCTCGAGCAGCCGCAGGAACTCGTAGGACGCGGTCATGTTCGCCGCGTCGTCGCGACCGATGTATCCCCCGGCCCCCAGCGCCGCGAGCGCGTTGACCGTCGACGCGACGTGCAGGGACTCGTCGTTGCGGCCGTGCACCAACTGCAGCAGCTGCACCGCGAACTCGACATCGCGCAGCCCGCCGGTGCCGAGCTTGAGTTCGCGGTTACGCACCCCCGCGGGCACCAGCGCCTCGACGCGCCGGCGCATCGCCTGCACCTCCGGCACGAAATCCTCGCGCTCGCACGCGGTCCACACCATCGGCATGAGCGCCTCGATGTAGCGGTCGCCCAGTCCCGCGTCGCCGGCGGCGGGGCGAGCCTTCATCAGCGCCTGGAACTCCCACGTCTTGGCCCACCGCTCGTAGTACGCGATGTGGGAATCCAGGGTGCGCACCAGCTGCCCCTGCTTGCCCTCGGGCCGCAGCGCAGCGTCCACCTCGAAGAACGCCTCGCCGGCCAGCCTCATCATCTCGCCGGCGATCCTGGTCGCCGTGGCCAGGGTGCTGTGCGAGCCGTCGTCGGCGACGAAGATGACGTCGACGTCGCTGACGTAGTTCAGTTCCCGCGCACCGCATTTGCCCATTGCGATGACCGCCAGCGCGGGCGCCTCGTCGTCGCCGCACACCGACGCCGTCACGACGCTCAATGCGGCCGCGAGCGCGGCGTCGGCGAGGTCGGCGAGGTGCTCCGCGACGACGGTGAACGGCAGCACCGGCTCGTTCTCGACGGTCGGCGCCACGTCGAGGGCAGCCAGCACGAGCAGCCGGTCGCGGTAGAGGGTGCGCAGCGGGGCGACCGCCGTCGCCGCACTCGTCACGCCGTCCGCGCACTCGCCGAACATCTGCTTCAGTTCGGCCGGCACGGGCAGCGTGACGTTGCCTGCCAGCAGGCGCCAGGAGCCCGGGTTGGCGACCAGGTGGTCGCCGAGCGCCAGCGAGGATCCCAGCACGGCGAACAGCCGGCCGCGCAGGCCGCGGTCTTTGAGCAGTGCGCCGTCGAGTTCGGCCCAGTCGCGACCGAGCGCCTCGGAGAGACGGACGGTGGCCCGCAACGCACTGTCGGCGTCGGGCGCGCGCGACAGCGACCACAACAGTTCGACGTGGGCGTCGGTGTTCCACCCGAGCGCGTCGAGATCTGCTTGCGCCTGGCGTTCTACGAGGCCGAGTCGACCAACACCCGGCAGCTTGGGTCGCTGCGTCGCTGGTTTGGCCACACCAAAAATGTAGTGCAGCGCGCCGCGGCTACAGCGACAGGTAGTTCTTCAGCTCGAACGGCGTGACATGGCTGCGGTAGTTCTCCCACTCCGCGCGCTTGTTGCGCAGGAAGAAGTCGAACACGTGCTCGCCGAGGGCCTCGGCGACCAGCTCGGAGTTCTCCATGTCGGTCAGCGCGACGCCGAGGCTGCCGGGCAGTTCCTTGTACCCCATGGCGCGGCGCTCTTCCGGGGTCAGGCTCCACACGTTGTCCTCGGCCTGGGGACCGAGGACGTAGTTCTTCTCGATGCCGCGCAGGCCGGCGGCGAGCAACACCGCGAACGCCAGGTACGGGTTGCAGGCCGAGTCGGGGCTGCGCACCTCCACCCGGCGCGACGACGCCTTGTGCGGCGTGTACATCGGCACCCGCACCAGGGCCGAGCGGTTGGCCGCTCCCCACGACGCCGCGGTCGGCGCCTCACCTCCGTGCACGAGCCGCTTGTAGGAGTTCACCCACTGGTTGGTGACCGCGCTGATCTCGGTGGCGTGCTCGAGAATGCCTGCGATGAACGACTTTCCGATCTCGGAGAGCTGAAGCGGATCATCGGGGCTGTGGAAGGCGTTGGTCTCGCCCTCGAACAGGCTCATGTGGGTGTGCATCGCGGAGCCGGGATGCTCGGCGAACGGCTTGGGCATGAACGACGCCCGCACCCCGTCGCCGAGCGCGACCTCCTTGACGACGTAGCGGAACGTCATCACGTTGTCGGCCATCGACAGCGCGTCGGCGTAACGCAGATCGATCTCCTGCTGGCCGGGTGCGCCTTCGTGGTGGCTGAACTCGACCGAGATGCCCATCTGCTCGAGCGCGTCGATCGCGTGCCTGCGGAAGTTCGGTGCCGCGTCGTGCACGGCCTGGTCGAAGTAGCCGCCGTTGTCGGCAGGAGTCGGCGGGGTCCCGTCGTTCGGGCCAGGCTTGAGCAGGAAGAACTCGATCTCGGGATGGACGTAGCAGGAGAAGCCGAGATCACTGGCCTTCGACAGCTGGCGCCGCAGCACGTGCCGCGAGTCGGCCCACGACGGCGAACCGTCGGGCATCGTGATGTCGCAGAACATGCGGGCGGAGTGGTGTTCACCGGCGCTCGTGGTCCACGGCAGCACCTGGAAGGTCGACGGGTCGGGCCGGGCCACCATGTCGGCTTCGGACACCCGGGCGAACCCCTCGATGGAGGAGCCGTCGAACCCGATGCCCTCTTCGAACGCCCCCTCCAATTCGGCCGGGGCGATGGCGACCGACTTCAGGTATCCGAGGACGTCGGTGAACCACAGCCGGACGAAACGGATGTCGCGTTCCTCCAGCGTGCGCAGCACGAATTCCTTCTGCCGATCCATGCCCGAAGCCTAGGTTCCGCCTGTTAATTCTGTGTTACGCCCGTTCGCCGGGTTCCATGACTCGCCCAGCCTTCGAGCCGCCCGACGATGTGTGCGGACTCGTCTAACGACCCGGCGGAGGAAAGGTCGGCATCGGCGGAGGAAAAGTCGGCATCGGCGGCACGATCGTCGGGATATGCGCGAGCGCGCTCCTCAGTCCTGGCGCCTGCGGCGCGACCGACTGCTGGATGACTCGGACCACCCCGGCAGGGGCGTGGCCCTCGCGGGCCTGACCGGCGACGGCTTGGCCGGGGGCGTTCGGCCCGCCATGGCCATGACCGTTCGGGTGGGCTGCAGCGATGGGCACAGCGGTCGCGATGGCTGCGACGGCCACGGATACTCCGGCGAGTTTCCAGTTCATGGATGAACCTCCCTGGTCGCGGGACCGCGTACCCTCAGCGGCCCCTGCCCCGAAATTTACCTATTCAGGGCGCAGTGACGCGGGGATATCAGGCGGCTGAACACGGCGGCCCCGCACCGCTGCTAGCAGCGCAAACCGGTCGCCGGTTGTTTCGAGTCGACCAGGAAGTCCACGACAGCGGTGTCGACGCACTGGTCGCCGTTGAACACGACGGTGTGCTGGGTGCCGTCGAAGGTGATCAGCGCGGCGTCCATCTGGCGGGCCAGGTCGACGCCGGCCTGATACGGCGTCGCCGGATCGCCCGTCGTCGAGACGACGACGACCTTGCCGGGGCCGGGCGAGCGCGCCGCGCCGACCATCGACGTCGGCGGCACCGGCCACAGGGCACAGATGTCGCGCGGCGCGTAACCGGTGAACTGACCGTAGGACATGAACGGCGCCACCTCGCGGGAGCGCCGGTCCGCGTCGGCCCACACCGCCGGATCGGTCGGGAACACGGCGTCGACGCAACGGATGGCGGTGAACGCGTCCTGGCGATTCTTGTAATGCCCGTTCTTATCGCGTTGCTGGTAGTCGTCGGCCAGCAGCAGCAGATCGACGGGGTCCGCGCCGCGCTGCAGGCCGAGCAGCCCACTGGTCAGATAGGTCCAGTAGCGCGCGGAGTACAGCGCGCTCGCGGTGCCGGTGATCGCGTCCTGGTAGCTCAGTCCGCGCGGATCGGACGCCGGCGCGGGACGGGCCACGAGCGGGTCGACGAGTTGGTGGTAGCGGTTGACGAACTGGGCGGGGTCGGTGCCCAGCGGGCATCCGGCCGACTGCGCGCAGTCGGCCGCGTACTTGTCGAAGGCTCGCTGGAAGCTGGCCTGCTGGTCGAGGCTCTCGGTGATCGGATCGAGGCTCGGGTCCACCGCGCCGTCGAGGACCATCGCCCGCACCCGGTCGGGGTACCGGTCGGCGTAGGCGGCGCCGATCTGCGTGCCGTAGGAGAAGCCGAGATAGTTGATCTGCTGCTCGCCGAGCGCGGCGCGGACGGTGTCCATGTCGCGGACCGCCGAGGCGGTGCCCACGTTGGCCAGGAACTCGGTCCCCATCCGGTTCACGCACTGCGCGGCGAACTCCCGCAGGATGCTCTCGATGTGCGCCACCCCGGCAGGGCTGTAATCCGCTATCGGCTCTGCGCGGTAGGCGTCGAACTGGGCGTCGGTGCGGCAGCGCAGTTCCGGCGTGGAATGGCCCACGCCGCGCGGGTCGATGCCCACCAGATCGAAGCGGCGCGTGATCTCGGTGTTCTTGAGCGAGGCGCCCATCTCGGAGACGGTGTCGACGGCCGAGGCGCCCGGTCCGCCCGGATTGACCATCAGCACCCCGATCCGCGGGCCCGTGGCCGGGATTCTGATGACCGCCAGATGTGCTTGCGCCCCATCGGGTTTGGCGTAGTCGACGGGAACGTCGACCGTTCCGCACTGCGCGGTCGGTGTGTTGGCCGCGTCACCGAGCATCGCCGCGCACGAGCCCCACACCACGGCGGGCGACGACGTGTCGCTCTGGGTCTGCGGAGCCGCGGCTGCGGACGGGCACATCGCGGTCGACAACACGATGGACGCCGCGATGAACCGTCCCACCCGCCACATGGCAGCCATGGTTGCACGCGACCCGTACGCGGGTCTGCCCTTGGAACGCAACGGTGACCGGGCCGTTACCGGGCGTCGAGTTCGTCGGTCAGCCAGATGATCAACGCACGACCGGTGCCCGAATCACGCGAGCCGGGGTACCTCCCGCTTGCGGGGGAAAGCTCCGGCAGGTCGGCGACGCCGACCACCGAGAGGGTCAGCATCGGGTGTCGGGCGGCGGAACGGTCACGTCGACAAGGTAGCGCGTCGCGATGTCGTCGACGCACGCGTCACCCTGCAGGGCGACGGTGTGCTGAGTGCCCTGGAAGGTGAGCAGCGTGCCGCCGAGCTGTTTGGCCAGGTTCACCCCGGCCTGGTACGGCGTGGCGGGGTCGTTGGTCGTGGACACCACCAGGATCGGCGGCAGTCCGTCCACCTTGATCTCGTGGCGTTCGCTGGTCGGCGGCACCGGCCACATGCCGCAGGTCGGCATCGGCGCGTAACCGGTGAACTCGCCGTAGTTCATGAACGGCGCGGCCTGCCGCAACAGGCGGTCCTGCTCGACCAGCTTGGCGCGATCGGTGATGGCCGGTTTGTCGACGCAGTTCACGGCGACCCGCGCGTCGGTGGCGTTGGTGTAGTGGCCTTGCGCGTCGCGGCCCATGTACAGGTCTGCCAGCGAGAGCATGGTGTCGCCTCGGCCCTTCTGGATCTCGCTGAGCGCCTGGGTCAGATGCCGCCACAGACTCGGCGAGTACAGCGGCAGGATCGTCCCGACGATGGCGTCGGAGTAGCTCAGGCCGCGTGGATCGGCGGTCTTCGCGGGCTTGTCGACCAGTGGCCACACCAGTTGGTGGTAGACGTCGACCGCCTTGGCGGGGTCGGTGCCCAGGGGGCAGTTCTCGTCTTTGGCACAGTCCGCGGCGTAGTTGTCGAACGCGGTCTGGAAGGCCTTCGCCTGGCGGATGTCGGCCTCGAACGGATCGGCGTTGGGGTCGACGGCACCGTCGAGGATCATCGCGCGCACCTTCTGCGGGTACGCCTCGGCGTAGCCCGCACCGATACGGGTGCCGTAGGAGTAGCCCAGATACGTCAGCTTCTGGTCGCCGAGGGCCTGCCGTATCGCATCGAGATCCTTGACCACACTGGCGGTTCCGACGTTGGCGAGGAACTCCTTGCCCATCTTGTCGACGCAGCGCTGGACGAACTCCTTGTTGAGCTTGTCGATGTGGGCGACCCCCTCAGGGGTGTACTCCACGACGTTGTCGGCCCGCAGCCGGTCGTTGTCCTCGTCGCTGTTGCACCACACCGCCGGCGACGAGCTCGCGACACCGCGCGGGTCGAAGCCGACGAGGTCGAACCGCTTGCGCAGCGCGTCGGGAAGTGTCGCCACCATCGCCGCCGCGGCGTGCACGCCCGACTCGCCGGGGCCGCCGGGATTGACGATCAGCGAACCGATCTTGTCGCCGGTCGCCTTGAACCGGATCATCGCGATCCTGGCGACCTGGGCGCTTCGGTCGTTCGCCTTGTTCCAGTCGACGGGAACCGACAGCATGCCGCATTCGGCGCCGGCAGGGATGCGGGCCTGATCCGACGGCCCGGCGGCCTGACACGGCGACCACTGGATCGGCGATCCGGGCCGGGGCACCGCGACCATGGCGTTCCCCTCGACCACCGTGCTGCAGCCGGCGACGACGGACGTCACCGCGGCGAGGGAGAGGGCGGACCGCGCGACCCCGGACATGAGGCTCATGGCTCAACATGCTGCCATGACCCGGCATCGGCGCTGGCGAGGCGCGGTGCGAGGCCGGCGCGATCACCGGGTCGCGGCGAGCAACTCCTGCAGGGCGACGTCGAAGTCGTCGGCCATGTCCCACAGATCCGGCAGCAACTCCGGACACGAGACGATCCCGACGTCGAGCTTGCCGGACAGCGACATCACCGTCATGTTCAGTCCCGAGCCGTGGAAGATCGGGCCGAGGGGATACATCGCCTTGACCTCGCATCCCAGCAGGTACAGCGGCACCTGCGGGCCGGGCACGTTCGAGACGACGAGGTTGTGCACCGGACGGGCCCCGCTGAGCCTGCTGTTGGCGTACACGCGCATGGCCGCTCCGAACACCGCGGGCGCGGCGAACTGCGTCCAGTCCTGCAGAAGGGTGGCCGCGATCGCCGAACTATGTTGCTTGGCAACGGAATTGGCTTCCGCGATGGATTTGAGCCGCTCGACCGGATCGTCGATGTTGGTCTCCAGCCGGGAGAACATGCCCGACACCTGGTTGCGCCCGGGCCGGTCGGACCGGTCGTGCACCGACACCGGCACCATCGCCACCAGCGAGCTCTCCGGCAACTCCCCGCGGTCGAGGAGGAACCGGCGCAGCACGCCCGAGACCAGAGCCATCACGACGTCGTTGACCTTGACGTCGAAATGGTTCTTCACCGTCTTGATGTCCTCGAGGTCGAGCTGGGTGAAGGCGACGTTGCGGTGCCCGGTCACGTTCGTGTTGAACGCGGTCCTCGGAGCCGCGAACGGCGGCGCCATCGTCATGCCGCTGCGGGCGCGTTTGAGCGTGTCGATGACCGTCGTCAGCGTCGTCGGCACGACGTTGACCAGCCTCAGCGGCCGCGTCGCGAACTTCACCGCGCCGCCGACCGCGATCTCGAGCCCGCTGCCTTGCCCCGGCCCTTCCACCGGGTCGGGCGGCGGCGCGTCCGGTTCCATCGAGCACAACTGCGAGAGCAGATTGGCCCCCGTCACGCCGTCGACACTGGCGTGGTGGACCTTCGTCAGCACCGCGATGCGTCCGTCCTCGTGCGCTCCGTCCCGTCCGGGCGCATCCCCCACGTTCTCGATCACCCACATCTCCCACAGCGGCCGGCTGCGGTCCAGCGGCAGCGACGCGAGGTGGCCGCAGATGTCGGCGAGTTCCTTGCGGCCGCCCGGTGACGGCAGACCGATCCGGTGCAGATGCCGGTCGACGTCAAAGTCCTTGTCCTCCACCCACACCGGGTGGTCGAGGTTGAACCGGCTGTCCGCGATCTTCTCGCGGAACTCCGGCATCGCCTTGATGCGCTGGGTCAGCCCGTCCCGCAGCTTGTCGAACGTGTAGCCGCCCGGCATCGTCGAGGTGTCGAGTTCGAGGATCGAGCACACGTGCAGAGGCTGCGCGGCGGTCTCCAGATAGAGGAAACTGGCGTCGAGCCCGCTGAGCCTTTGCATGCCGCCGATGGTAAGCCCACCACGCGCGGGTGTGAGCAAATCCACTTAACGAGCCGTTCAACTTCGGGTTACGCGGTGGCAGACTGTCTGTGTCAGCGAACCCGGGGACCCTGTTGGGCCTCGAGGACTCGAAACGACTCACCCGTGAGGGGACAACGATGTCCGAGCAGCCGGTCTACGGTGCTGTGCCAGAGACCTCCAAGCCACGCGTCAAAGTGCGCACCCATCACCTGCACAAGTGGAAGGCCGAAGGCCACAAGTGGGCCATGCTGACCGCCTACGACTACTCCACCGCAGCGGTGTTCGACCAAGCGGAGATTCCCGTCCTGCTGGTCGGCGACTCGGCGGCCAACGTGGTGTACGGCTACGACACCACCGTTCCGGTGACCATCGACGAGCTGATCCCGTTGGTACGCGGCGTCGTCCGCGGCGCACCGCACGCTCTTGTGGTCGCCGACCTGCCGTTCGGCAGCTATGAGGGAAGCGCTGCACAGGCTCTCGCAACGGCGACGCGATTCCTCAAGGAGACCGGGGCGCACGCGGTGAAGCTCGAGGGCGGTGAGCGGGTGGCCGACCAGATCGCCGCACTGACCGCGGCCGGCATCCCGGTGATGGCACACATCGGTTTCACCCCGCAGAGCGTCAACGGGCTCGGCGGTTTCCGGGTCCAGGGCCGCGGCGACGCCGCCGAGCAGACCATCCACGATGCGATCGCCGTCCAGGAGGCCGGCGCGTTCGCCGTGGTGATGGAGATGGTGCCGGCCGAACTGGCCACCCAGATCACCGGCAAGCTGACGATCCCCACCGTCGGTATCGGTGCGGGTCCCAATTGCGACGCCCAGGTGCTGGTGTGGCAGGACATGGCCGGCATGACGAACGGCAGAACCGCCAAGTTCGTCAAGCGTTTCGGCGCGGTCGGGGACGAGTTGCGCCGCGCGGCCGCGCAGTACGCACAGGAGGTCGCCACCGGGGTGTTCCCGGCCGACGAGCACTCCTACTGAGGCCGCCTCAGGCGAAGTCCGGTGTGCGCTTGGCCAGGAACGCGTCGACGCCTTCCCGGCCGTCGGCGGATTCCGCGCGGGCGGCGATCAACCGGCCCTCGAGTTCCATCTGCTCCTCGAGACCGTTGCCGAAGGTGTGCATCAGCAGGCTCTTGACCCCTCCGTTGGAGCCCGCCGCCGTCGCCGCCATCGTCTGAGCGAGTTCGTCGGCGCGCGAGGCGAGTTGGTCGTCGGCGACGACCTCGGTGACCAGTCCCCAGTGCGACGCCAGCTCCGCGGACATCACCCGGTTGGTGAGCATCAGCTCTTTGGTCTTGGCGATGCCGATCAGTCGCGGCAGGAAGTAGGACGCGCTGCCGTCCGGACTCAGCCCGACCTTGGTGTAGGCCATCGTGAACGACGCCGACTCGGCGGCGAGCACCAGATCGCCGGTGACCGCGAGCGAGAAGCCGGCACCGGCGGCGGTGCCGTTGACGGCGGTGATCACCACCGCATCCATGCGGGCGAAGGTGGAGATCGCGCGGTGCAGATCGTCGGCGACCGCCTTGATGTGACGTCCTCTGCCGGGTGCGTCCGCGAAGTCCTTCAGATCGCCTCCCGCGCAGAAGAACCGCCCGGCACCGGTGATCACGACCACCTTGGTCCCGGGAGTGTCGCAGCGGGCGGCGGCGTCGGCGAGTTCCCGAGTCATGGTGTGATTCATGCCGTTTGCCGCCTGGGGACGGTTCAGCGTGATCCGGGCGAGCGCTCCGGCCTGCTCGAAGAGGAGGGTCTGGTATTCAGTCACAGCCCGAACTGTAACGTCCTCCGGTCAGAGGGCGCCGTCCAGATACCGCGCCCGGCACGCGCTGCGTGCCAATTTGCCGCTGGTGGTCCTCGGAATCGCGCCCGCCGCAACCAGTTTCACGTCGGCTAACGGCACCGCGTGACGTTTGGAGACCGCCGCGCGGATCACCTCCTGGATCGGCGCGGCATCGGCCCGCCCGGCGCCCGGCGCGCGTTCGGCGACGACGACGACTTCTTCGCGCCCCTCTCCCGGCACCCCGAACACGGCGGCGAACCCCGTTCGCACCGCCGGGGACGCCTCGGCCACCGTGGCCTCGATGTCCTGGGGATAGTGATTCCGGCCGTCGACGATGATCAGATCCTTGACCCGCCCGGTGATGTGCAGCTGACCGTCGATGTAGACGCCGAGATCACCGGTGCGCAGCCACATCGCGCTTTCGGCACTTCCTTCGGCATGACTGCCCCGCTGCAGGCGCGACTGCAGCTTGTTCTGGAACGTCAGCTCGCTCTCCTCGTGCCGGCCCCAGTATCCGCGGCCGACGTTGTCGCCGTGCAGCCAGATCTCGCCGACCCGGCCGTCTGGCACTTCCGCTTCGGTGCGCGGGTCGACGATCACCGCCCACTGGCTGCGGGCGACGTGCCCGCAGGAGACCTGGGGCACCGCGTTCGGGTGGTCGGGGCCGACGCGCACCGCACGTCCCATGCCGAGTTCCGCGCGGTCGAGGTGCACGGCCGTCGGCACGGAGCCCGGCGACGTGGTGGACACGAACAGCGTCGCCTCGGCCATCCCGTAGGACGGCTTGATCGCCGACGGGTCGAGCCCGTAGGGCCCGAAGGCCGCGGTGAACTTCTCGACGGACGCCATGCTCACGGGTTCCGAACCGTTGATCAGCCCCGCGACGTTGCTCAGGTCGAGGGTGTCGCCGGCGGGCGGCAGACCACGCTGGGCGGCCAGCTCGAACGCGAAGTTCGGAGCGGCCGCAAACGTGGGCGTGTCCGAGGCGCCGAGCTCGCGGATCCACCGGTAGGGCCGGCGGACGAACGCGACCGGCGACATCAACGTGATGTGGCTGCCCACCAGCGCGGGGAACATGATCATCAGCAGGCCCATGTCGTGGAACAGGGGCAGCCAGCTGACGCTGCGGATGTTCCAGTCGAGACCCACCCCGAGGATCATCTGCACGAGGTTGGTGCAGGCCGAGCGGTGCGTGATCTCGACGCCCGCGGGTGTGCGCGTGGAGCCCGAGGTGTACTGCAGGTAGGCGATGTCGTCGCTGTCCAGCGGTGCGGGCGCGAAGGTGTCGCCCACCGCGTCGGGCACGGCGTCGACGGCGATCATGCGCGGCCTGCGGCCCCGCGGGATGTTGCGGAGGAACTCCCCGACCGACTGCGCGGCCGCCGTCGTCGTCAGGACCACCGTCGGGCGGGCATCGGCCAGCACGGCGTGGAGCCGTTCGGCGTGGCCGGGCAGCTCGGGTGCGAACAGCGGCACCGCGATGGTCCCCGCCTCGATCGCGGCGAAGAAGCCGACGACGTAGTCCACGCCTTGCGGGGTGAGGATGGCGACGCGGTCACCTCGGTCGGTGACCTGTTGCAACCTCGCGCCGATGGCCCTCATCCGAACGACGAACTGCGACCACGTCAGTTCCACGGTGCCGTCGTGGTCGAAGTCGAGGTAGCGGTAGGCGGGGTCGTCGCCGTGCTGCGCGATGTTGCGCTCCATGAAGGAGGTCAGCGTGGTGCCCGCAGGGATCTCGATGTTGCCGTCGCGGTCGAGGTAGTGCTCGAGCCGCATCTCTGGACTCATAAGAGCATTCTAAGAGTGGCGCGGGGGAATCCGAGGCGACCCGCCTGCGGGTTGGAAACGCGTTGATATCAATCAGGTCACGGACTTTGGGCTGACGGTTCATCTCGATATGGCAGTCTTGGGTCCCCGAACACGCCGAGATGAAGGTGACCATGGCCGCCAAATCGCCCGAAACCTCCAGGTACACGGAGATGGAGCGCAAGTTCGACGTGGTGGAGTCCACCGTCACGCCGTCGTTCGACGGCCTCTCGTCCGTCGCCCGGGTCGAGCGTCCGCCGTCACAATCGCTCGACGCTGTCTACTTCGACACACCCGAGGGCGACCTGTCGCGGCACCGAATCACCCTGCGCCGCCGCACCGGTGGGACCGACGCGGGCTGGCATGTGAAGCTGCCCGCAGGCCCCGACACCCGCACCGAGGTGCGGGCTCCACTGGACGACGGCGAGGCCGAACAGCCCGAGGTACCGGACGCCGTCCGCGACGTCGTCCTCGCGATCGTGCGCGATCGGCCGCTGGCGCCGGTGGCCCGAATCAGCACCACCAGGGCGATCGAGCTGCTCTACGGGCCCGACGGTTCGCTCGTCGCCGAGTTCTGCGACGACCAGGTGACGGCGCGCGCCGAGGGCGGCGACGAGCAGCGTTGGCGCGAATGGGAATTGGAGCTGGCGCCCGGTGCCGATCCCGGTCTCCTGGACCGGCTCGCCAACCGGCTCCTCGACGCCGGCGCCCGTCCCGCCGGGCACGGCTCGAAGCTGGGCCGGGTGCTGTCGCAGCCGAAGAAGGAGAAGGCTTCGGCGCCAGCCGATCCGGTTCATCGCGCGGTCACCGAGTACATCGGTGAACTGATCGAGTGGGACCGCGCAGTCCGCTCGGACGCCGACGACTCGGTCCATCAGATGCGGGTGACGACGCGCAAGATCCGCAGCCTGCTGCAGTCCTCGGAAGCCGTGTTCGGCATCTCCGACGACGCGTGGATCCTCGAGGAGTTGCGCGAGCTGGCCGGCGTGCTGGGCGTGGCGCGGGACGCCGAGGTGCTCGCCGAGCGGTACGAGCGGGCGCTCGACGAGCTGCCCGGCGAGCACGTGCGCGGCCCGATCCGCGACCGGCTGGTCGAGGGGGCCAGGAAGCGCTACCGGACCGGATGGCGCCGCTCGCTGACGGCGATGCGATCGCAGCGGTACTTCCGGCTGCTCGACGCGCTGGAGGCGTTGGCCGCCGCCGAGCCTCCGCCACCGGCGCCTGGTGAGGATCGGGCCGGCGTGACGATCGACTCGGCCTACAAGCGGGTCCGCAAGGCCGCCAAGGCCGCACGGCGCGCCGCCGACGGTGGTGAGGCCGACGTCGACGAAGCTCTGCACAAGATCCGCAAGCGCGCCAAGCGACTGCGGTACACGGCCGCCGCCACCGGTAAGGGCAAGGTGGCCGAGCGCGCGAAGTCGATCCAGACACTGCTCGGCGATCACCAGGACAGCGTGGTGAGCCGCGCGCATCTGAGCCGGCAGGCCGAATCGGCCCACGCCGCCGGAGAGGACACCTTCACCTACGGGTTGCTGTATCAGCAGGAGAGCGATCTGGCTCAGCGCTGCGAGGAGCAGCTCGAGGCAGCCCTGAAGAAGCTCCAGCGGGCGGTGCGCAGAGCCTGACGGCACGAAGGGCGGATGAGCCGGCCTGTAAGCCGGATTCTGTTCCTCGTCGCCATGTCTGGCGTCGAGGCGGCGACCATCCATCTGGGCACTCCGTCACCGGGTGCCTCGAGCGGCCTACCCGCAGACTCGGGCGAGCAGCCCTCGGACGCCTGCGCTGCCGCGCCCCCCACGCGACATTCTTGGCCTTGCTTCGGGTGGGGTTTACCTAGCCGCTCCGGTCACCCGGAACGCTGGTGCGCTCTTACCGCACCGTTTCACCCTTACCACCCCGGGCCCGGAGGCTCGGTGGTGGCGGTCTGATTTCTGTGGCACTTTCCCGCGAGTCACCTCGGATTGCCGTTAGCAATCACCCTGCTCTGTGAAGTCCGGACTTTCCTCGAACCACCGCCTGCCGTACCCCTGTCGGGCCGGCGATGATCCGCGGCCGCCCGGCCAGCTCATCCGCTCTAACAACGTACTGGTTGGCGCGGCGATTCCGGTAACGAATGCGCGCCGTCGCCGCCGGTCCATACTGGTGGCCATGACGCAGGCTCCGCCGGCCCGCTATCTGATGCGCGCCAAGGATCTGGTCGACGCCCGGTATGCCGAGCCGATCACGGTCGACGACCTGGCCGCCGCCGCCGGACTGTCGCGGGCACACTTCAGCCGGATGTTCACCCGGACGTTCGGGGAATCGCCGCGGGCCTATCTGCAGACCCGGCGGCTGGAACGGGCAGCGTCGCTGCTGCGCCACACCGAAAGGCCGGTGGCCGAGATCTGCATGATGGTGGGCCTGACCAGTGTCGGCTCCTTCACGACGAGCTTCGCCCGCGTCTACGGACTGTCCCCGGCCGCCTACCGCGCGTCGATGCCCCCGGCGGCCGTTCACGCCCGGATCCCGAGCTGCATCCTCCGCCGCGACACACGGCCCCGCGCGGACAGCCGCAGCCCGAAGACAGCACACGGGGAGAAGACGGGCTGACGGCGCCGACCGTAGCGTCGAGGCCATGATCAGGATCGCAAGCGTGCACCTGTGGGTGCACGACCAGGACGTCGCGTTGAAGTACTGGACCGAGAAGATCGGCATGGAAGTCCGCCAGGATGTTTCGTTGCCCGATATCGAGGGCCTGTTCCGCTGGCTCACGGTCGGACCCCCTGGCCAGGACGACGTCTCGATCGTCTTGATGGCCGTGCCCGGCGAGCCCGTGATGGACGGGCCCACTCGCGAACAGGTCCTCGACCTCACCGCGAAGGGCTTCGCCGGCACGGTCTTCCTGACCACCGACGATTGCCGCGCCAGCTACGAGGAACTCAAGGCCCGCGGCGTCGAGTTCACCGAAGAGCCCCACGAGATGCCCTACGGCATCGACTGCGGCTTCCGCGACCCGTCCGGCAACAGCGTCCGGCTCACGCAGCTGGCCCAAGTCCCCTCTTAGGCGGCGTGTTTGAGGGCGACCATGTCGATGCTGACGGGTCGGTCGGTGTGGTGCACCCATTGTCGGACCGGTGGTCCGGGCAGTGGTGGTGCGGTGGAGTGGTAGACCGCGCCGGTGGGGGTGCGGAATGCGGCGGTGTGGCGGCCGTGGTGTTCGGTGGTGGTGACCGTCCAGCCGGGAGCTTCTTTGGCGTAGTTGCACGCTGCGCAGGCACCGAGCCCGTTGAGCGCGCTGGTCGGCCCGCCGTCGCGGTGGGGCCTGGCGTGGTCGTGGTGGCGGATCGGGGCGTTGCAGTACGGCGTGCGACAGGTCTGGTCGCGCAGCCCGAGGAACGCCGCCAACCCTGTCGGGAAGAGCCGGGCTTTCGACTCCAGCGCCACCAACTGCCCACTCGTGGGGTGCCGGTAGAGCCGGCGCAGGGTGGCTTTGGCGTTCTGGTCGGCGACCGCCTCGGACACCAGATGCCGGGCGACCGCGGCGGGGACGGGACCGTAGCCCGCGGCCCAGCCGGGGCAGTCGTCGCCCCCGAACAGCGTGGTGTCGGCCAGCACCAGATTCAGCGCCACCGGAACCGGCGCCTCCGCGGGGCGCCCGGTCACCCGCTCATAGAGGGTGTCGGCCATGATCTGCCCGCGACCACGCCCATCCCCGGTCAGGTCGGCCTGGCGTTTGAGCGCGGCGTACACCCCGATGCCCTGCGCCAGCGGCATGAGCGCGGTGACATAGACCATGCCCTCCGGGGCGGGACGGGTCCACACACACCGGTCCCCGACCGCCTTGGCGTTGCGTTCCACCACCGCCGCGACGTCCAGGCGGGCGGTGATCTTCTTGGCCTCGGCCTCCACCCGGGCATTGCCCCAGCCCGCCAGCTCGGTGGTGTCGGCACACAACTCGGCGTCGAGCTCGCGGCGATGCCCCACACTCAGACACGCCGACGCCTTGACGATCAAGCTAGCCCGGTACTCCGAGAGCACCCCGGCCTCCAGTGCGGCCAGGGTGTGGGGCATCTCGTGCACCAGCGCCTGCGCGACGCCGAGGTGGGTGTTCCCGCACACCGGGGCATCGCGGCGGGCCAACGCCACCTCCGAGGCCAGCCCGCGCCCGCGCTTGGCCGCCGGTATCCCGGCAGCGGCCTCGGCGGCGCGTCGCTTGGCCGCCCACAACGCCGTCGCCCGCGCCTGGGCGGCGGCCGCAACAGATTTCAGCCGTTCACAACGCTCGACGACATCACGCAACTCAGCCTCCGAGGCACCGTCATCGACGTCGAAATCGAACACCTGTGCGAACACACCAACGACGCTACCCCGACCCGCTGACAAGTCGCCGCTAGGCTGCTGACCTGCGCAGAACGATCAGATTGTCGAGCAACACACCTCGCTGCCCGTCCGGGCCCACCGCGTCGCGTTCGGCCGACCCGACACGCACCCGCTCCCACGGCCCCTCGAGCGGGATGGTTGCGAGCACCTCGTCGACGCTGGGAAACACGTGATCGTGAATGTGCTGGGCCCATGGCGGCGCAGCGCCGTGGTCGACGACCAGCAGCGTCCCGCCGGGTGCGACGGCACGGGCCGCGGCGGCGAATATCCGCTCGCGGTCGAGGTGCACCAGCGACTGCAGGAACTGCGCCGACACCAGATCGAAGGATCCTTCCGGGAACTGCTCGGACAAATTCATCTGCAGGAACTCCACGCGCTCGGACAGACCCCGGCGTGCCGCCTCGGCGGCCGCCCGGGCGAGCGCGGTGTCGGAGATGTCGACGCCGACCACCTGCCAGCCGTGTTCGGCCAGCCACACGGAGTCGCCTCCTTCACCGCAGCCCAGATCGAGCGCCCGTCCGGGGCGCAGCGTCCCGGCGATCTCCGCGAGCCAGTGGTTGACCCGTCCGCTCCAGATCCGGTCCCGCTCGGCGTACCGGTCTTCCCAGTGCTTCTTCACGTCAGATGTCGTCATCGCCTCTCCTCCATCGAACTCGCCACCACCGAGGTTGCCGCCGCAGAGCCCGCGGCGATCGCCGACGCCACCTGGGGCATCTGCGCACAGATGTCGCCGGCGGCGAACACGCCGGGCACCGAGGTACGGTACATCGCATCCACCTCGACTGCCTCCGGCGAAACCGGACCCGCCGCAACGAATTGCACTCCGAGCTGCGCGGCGAGGCCGCTTCGCTGCCGTAGCGTCGCAGCCACGAGCAGTCCGCGCCGTGGACACCGCGACCCGTCGGCGAAGACGACCGCGTCCAACTCCCCGTCGCTCGACTCCAGCGCCGTCACCGCACGCTCGTCCACCGCGATCCCTGCCGCGGTCAGGCGTCCGCGGTCGCCGGCCGCGAACTCCGCGGGTCCGTCGGTGAGCACCACGACATCGTCACTCCATCCGCTGAGCAGCAGCGCCATGTGCACGGCCCGCTCCCCGCGCGCAAGCACCGCAAGCGGCCGGTCGCGAACCTCCCAGCCGTGGCAGAACGGACACGCGAACACCGAGCGTCCCCACAGGGCGTCCAGCCCGGGTACCGCAGGCAAGTCGTAGCGCATGCCGGTCGCCAGCAGGATCCGTCGAGTGACTTCCCTGTCGCCACCGGCGAATCCGAGGGTGAATCCCCCTTCGTGCGGCGTCGCGGAGGTGATCTCGCCCTGTCTTGAGTCGACCGACGGGTAGCGGGTCAGTTCAGCGCGGCCCTGTGCATACAACTGCGCCGGGGCGGCTCCGTCGAATCCGAGCAGTCCGCCGATTCCGTGCGCGGCGAGGTTGCTCTGCTCACCGGCGTCCACGACCAGAGTGCGCCGCCGGGCCCGTCCGAGTACGAGTGCTGCGCTGAGTCCGGCGGCTCCCCCACCCACCACGACGCAGTCCCACTGTGTGTCCATGCTACGACCTTGCCCCGGGACGCAGCAGATGCCAAGCTCTTTTGCCATGCAGGCAAATGACGACGACGGCGTCGACACTCTCGTGCGGCGCCGGCTCCGAGAGCTGAGGCTGCAACGCGGGATGACGCTGGAGGACGTCGCCACACGATCCAACATCGACGTCTCGACGTTGAGTCGGCTGGAGTCCGGCAAACGGCGCTTGGCGCTCGACCATCTCCCCCGCCTCGCCGGCGCCTTGTCGGTCAGCACCGACGAGTTGCTGCGCAGTCCCGACGTCGAGGACCCGCGGGTGCGCGGCGCGTCGCACACCCGCAACCAGATCACGTTCTGGCCGCTGACCGGGCAGGGTCCGGCCGGCGGGCTACACGCCTACAAGGTCCGCATCAGCGCCCGCCGGCGCACACCACCGCCGGAGCTGCCGATCCACGAGGGGCATGACTGGATGTACGTCCTGTCCGGCCACATGCGGCTCCTGCTGGGCGACCGCGATTTCACGATCAAACCCGGTGAGGCCGTGGACTTCTCGACCTGGACCCCGCACTGGTTCGGCGTGGTGGACGGTCCGGTGGAGGCCATCGCGCTGTTCGGCCTACACGGCGAACGGGTGCACCTGCACACCGATCACAAGTAGGAGGTCTGATTGACCAGGCGCACGGACGCGGCTCCGTCGGGATAGAACTCCGCGATCGACAGCGACGCCAGGTCCAGATGCAGGCGGTAGAGAATCGCCGGACCCGCATCGAGTGCCATTCTCAGCAGCGTTTTGATCGGCGTCACGTGCGAGACGACCAGCACGGTCCGGCCTGCGCGCTCGGCGACGATCCGCTGCTGCGCGCGGCGCACCCGTTCTGCGACGGTGTCGAAGCTCTCACCCGCCGGCGGTGGCACGGCCGTGTCACGCAGCCACTTGCGATGCAGTTCGGGATCGCGTTCAGCCGCCTCGGAGAACGTGAGCCCCTCCCAGGCGCCGAAGTCGGTCTCGATCAGGTCCTCGTCGACCTCGACATCGAGATCGAGCGCCTTGGCCGCTGCCGCGGCGGTGTCGTGGGCGCGTTGCAGCGGCGACGCCACGACTGCGTCGATGCCGCCCTTGTCGCCGAGATACCGGGCCGCCGCGCGTGCCTGCTGGACCCCCAGGTCGGTCAGTGCAGGATTTCCCCGACCCGAATACCGGCGCTGGACCGACAACTCCGTCTGCCCGTGCCGCAGGAGCAGCAGCCGGGTCGGCGCTCCCCGGGCTCCGGTCCAACCGGCAGGGTTGGTCACTACTTCCGTTGTCGCAGAGTTCTCCTGCGAGACAACCGGATCCGGTGGGTCGGCGACCTCACCCGCCGCGACGTCCATGGCCTTGTTGGCCAGACCGTCGGCGTGGCTGTTCTTGTCCCGCGGAATCCATGTGTAGCTGATCCGGTCGAAGGTGTTCGCGATGTCGCGAGCCTGCTGGTGCAGCGGCGCGAGGTCGGGGTGCTTGACGCGCCAACGCCCCGCCATCTGCTCGACCACGAGCTTGGAATCCATGTACACGTCGGCTTCGGTGGCGCCGACCTCCGAAGCGGCCTGCAGCCCGGCAATCAGCCCGCGGTATTCCGCGACGTTGTTGGTGGCCCGCCCGATCGCCGAGCTCGTCTCGGCCAGTATCGAACGGTGATCCGCCGACCACACGACCGCGCCGAAGCCCGCCGGGCCCGGGTTACCGCGCGACCCCCCATCCGCCTCGACGATCACCTTCACGCCGAGAGTCCTTGGACGCGCAACAGGATCGCGGAGCACTCGGGACACCGCACGACGTCGTCGTCGGCCGCGGCCGCGATCCGGGCCAGCTCCCCCTTGTCGATCTCGAGCCGGCAGGCACCGCAGCGCCTACCTTCCAGCGCTCCCGCGCCGACACCCGTACGGGCACGCTGCCGCTCGTAGAGAGACAACAGCGCCTCGTCGATACCTGCGACGAGCTCCTCGCGGCGCGTCGATGTCTGCCGGCGCAGGGACGACAACTCCGCACGGGCGTCATCGGCGGCCCGCTGCGCGTCGGCCAGCGCCGTCTCCTTCTCCTCGATGGCAGCCAGCGCCCGGTCCTGGTCGGCGGCGAGCTCCTCGCGCCGCTCCATCACCTCCAGCAGGGAATCCTCGAGACTCGACTGACGTCGCTGCAGCGTGTCGAGTTCGTGTTGCAGATCGGTGAGCGCCTTGGCATCCACGGTCCCGCCCTGCAGCAGAGCCCGGTCACGGTCCTCGCGCTGACGCACGCCGTCGATCTCGGACTCGAACTTGGCCACTTGGGCGTCGATGTCGGCCAGGGCGAGCTGCAGCGCGGCCAGCCGGTCGTTGGCCTCGCGGTGCGCGGCCTGGGCCGCCTCGAGCGACCCCTGCTCGGGGAGGTTCTTCGTCCGGTGCTCGATCCGGCCGATCTCGGCGTCGCACTTCGCGAGCTCGGCCAGCGAATGTTGCTGCCACACGTCAGCTTTCATGTGTTGCTTCCTCGACATTCCAGGGGTCGGTACGCAGATCGGAGACCACGACGGGCAGCGACGCGCCGAAATGCTCGCCCAGCAGCTCGGCGGCTTGGGCGCACCAGGGGAACTCACTGGCCCAGTGGGCCACATCGACGAGCGCGACATCGGACACCCGGCGGTGCTCGTCGGCCGGGTGGTGGCGCAGGTCGGCGGTGACGAACGCCTGGACGCCGGCGCCGGCCACCTCGGCGAGCAGCGAGTCACCCGCGCCGCCGCAGACCGCGACCCGCGACACCGCCAGGGCAGGGTCGCCACCGGCGCGCACCCCCCACGACGTGGGCGGCAGCGCCGAGCGGACTCGGGATACGAACGCGGACAACGGCTCTGAGTTCGGCAGGACGCCGACGCGCCCGAGTCCGACACCACCCGGCGGTGCCTGCAGGGCGATGACGTCGTAGGCGGGCTCCTCGTAGGGATGCGCGGCGCGCAACGCGGCGTACACGGGTGCGCGCCGGGATACCGGAGCCACCATCTCGACGCGGTCCTCGGCGACGTGTTCCACGGTGCCCACGGTGCCGATCGCCGGGTATGCCCCGTCGTGCGGCAGGAACTGTCCGGTGCCGGGCACGCTCCAACTGCACTGCGAGTAGTCCCCGATGTGTCCGGCGCCCGCGGCGAACATCGCCGACCGCACGGCGTCGGTGTTCACCCGCGGCACGAACACCACCCACTTGTCCAGGGCCGGCCCGGAGGGCACCGGCGAGAGGACGCCGGTCACGTCGAGCCCCAGCGCCTCGGCGAGCGCGTCCGACACGCCGGGCGAGGCACTGTCGGCGTTGGTGTGTGCGGTGAACAGGGCCCGGCCGCCGCGGATCAGCGAATGGACCAGCGCACCCTTGGCCGTGTCGGCGGCCACCGAGTCGACGCCACGGAGCAGTAGCGGATGGTGCGCCAGCAACAGTCCCCGCTGGGGCACCTGCGCGACGACTCCGGGAGTGGCGTCCACGGCGACGGTGACCGATTCGACCGGCTCCGACGGGTCCCCGCACACGAGCCCGACGGAATCCCAACTCTGCGCCAGCGACGGCGGATACGCCTCGTCGAGCACGTCGATGACGTCGACGAGCCGGACCGTCATCGCCTCACCCCGTCCGGGTCGTTCACCTGCCGTGCCACAGCACGACACTAGTGCGCGAACGCCGGTTTCCGGCCGGAGGTCCGGATCGGGGACAATGGTGGCGTGACCGACATGCTGGACAGCACCCGCGACATCGTTCCCGTCAGCCGCGGTGATCTGCTGATCTTCGACCTCGACGGCACCCTCACCGATTCGGCCGAGGGCATCGTCGCCAGCTTCCGGCACGCGTTGCACACCGTCGGCGCCGCCGTCCCGGACGGCGACCTGGTCAGCCGCATCGTCGGCCCGCCCATGCACATGACCCTGACGCAGCTGGGTCTCGGCGCGAGCGCCGACGCGGCCATCGCCGCCTACCGGGCCGACTACACCAGTCGCGGCTGGTCGATGAACAAGCCGTTCGACGGGATCCCCGGACTGCTCGGTGACCTGCGCGCCGCTGACGTGCGCCTGGCCGTCGCAACGTCGAAGGCCGAGCCGACCGCCCGCCGCATCCTGGCCCACTTCGAGCTAGACGGCTGCTTCGAGGTGATCGCGGGAGCCAGCGTGGACGGCACCCGCGCCGCCAAATCGGACGTCCTGGCGCATGCGCTGCACCAGCTCGCCCCGCTGCCGGACCGCGTGCTGATGGTCGGCGATCGCTCGCACGACGTCGAGGGTGCCGCCGCGCACGGGATCGACACGATCGTCGTCGACTGGGGTTACGGGCGCCGGGACTTCGACGGGGGTCGCGGCGGCGCCCTGACCCACGTCGCCAGCGTCGACGAGCTTCGCGAGGTGCTGGGTGTCTGAGCGTCTGCACGTCACGTTCATCTGCTCGGGCAACATCTGCCGCAGCCCGATGGCCGAGAAGATGTTCGGTCACCAGATCCGCGAGCGGGGGCTCGCCGACGTCGTGCGCGTGACCAGTGCGGGCACTGGCCATTGGCATGAGGGCGAGCCCGCCGACCGCCGCGCCGGCCACGTGCTGCGCGGGCACGGCTATCCGACCGCGCACCGCGCGACGCAGATCGACGACAACCACCTGGCCGCTGATCTCATCGTCGCGCTGGGCCGCAACCACCTGCGCATGCTGGAGCAGATGGGCGTGCCCGCCGCGCGCCTGCGCATGCTCCGGTCGTTCGACCCGCGGTCGGGCGCCCACGCCCTCGACGTCGAGGACCCCTACTACGGAACCCAGGACGACTTCGAGGACACCTACGCGGTGATCGACGCGGCGCTGCCGGGTCTGCACGACTGGGTGGACGAGCAACTGGCCGCCCGGGAACAGGCCAGCTGACGATGCGCCGGCTCGGGTTCCTGCTGCGGCCGCAGTGGCTGGCGCTGTTCGTGGTGGCCGCGGCGTTCGCCTACCTGTGCTTCACCGTGCTGGCCCCGTGGCAACTGGGCAAGAACACCAGGACCTCGCGCGAGAACGCGCAGATCTCCCGCTCCCTGGACGCCGAGCCCGTGCAGTTGACCAAGGTGCTGCCGCATCAGGACTCGGCTGCACCGACCGAACAGTGGCAGCGGGTGACCGCGACGGGGCGGTACCTGCCGGACCGCCAGGTGCTGGCGCGGCTGCGGGTCGTCGACGGTGATCCCGCCTTCGAGGTGCTGGTTCCGTTCGCCGTCGACGGCGGACCCACCGTGCTCGTCGACCGCGGTTACGTGCGACCGGTGCAGGCGTCGAAGGTCCCGCCCATCGATCCGGCGCCGGCGGGCACCGTGACGATCACGGCGCGGCTGCGCGATCCCGAGCCGGTCGCCGAGGGCAAGGAGCCGTTCCGCGCCGAGGGCGCCCAGCAGGTGTACTCGATCAACCCCGGCCAGATCTCGGCGCTGACGGGGGTACCGCTCGCGGGGTCCTATCTGCAGCTGGTGGACGGTCAGCCGGGAGGGCTGGGCACCATCCCGCTTCCCCACCTCGATGCCGGCCCGTTCCTGTCGTACGGCATCCAGTGGATCGCGTTCGGCATCCTGGCGCCGATCGGCGTCGGCTACTTCGTCTACTCCGAGATCCGCGTGCGGCGTCGCGAGAAGGCGGCCGCCGACGCATCGGCCGCCCGGACGTCCCCCGGTGAGCCCGTCGTGCCCCTCACCGCCGAGGAGAAGCTGGCCGACCGGTACGGCAGGCGGCGCTGACGGCCACGGCGGCGGCGGCCACCTGAACCGCCCGCGACAGCCGCACGGCACGCGCGAGGTCGCCGACCGCGGGTGTCCGCCCGTCGCCGAGCGTCGGCCGGATCTCCAGCTCGTGCGCATACTGCGTGGGCCCACCCAGACGCACGCCCAGAGCGCCGGCGAACGTCGCCTCCGCGACGCCGGCATTGGGGCTCGGATGCTTGCGGGCGTCGCGCCGCCACGCCCGTGCGGCCGCGCCGGGTGACCCGCCGACCGCCGGTGCGCACACGAGCGTCAGCAGCCCCGTCAGCCGTGCCGCGGGCAGATTGACCACGTCGTCGAATCGCGCTGCCGCCCAGCCGAACCGCAGGTAGCGGGGCGAGCGGTTGCCGATCATCGCGTCCAGCGTGTTCGCTGCCCGGTACACCAGTACCGCGGGTACGCCGCCGAGGGCGGCCCACACCAGCGGGCCGACGTGGGCGTCGGAGGTGTTCTCGGCGATCGACTCCAGCGCCGCCCGCGTCAGGCCCGCCTCGTCGAGCACCGACGGATCGCGCCCGCACAGCGAGGGCAGCAGGCGACGAGCGCCCTCGACATCGCCGGCCTCCAGGAGGCCCACCATCTGCCCGCCGGTGCGGCACAGCGACGTGCCGCCGAGGGCGACGAACGTCGCCGTGGCCACGCAGGCCGCCTCGGCCAGCGGTCCGCGCCGCCGGCCCGCCCACTCGGCAACCGCACCCAGGAGGGCGACCGAGGACAGCAGCGCCGCGGTGTGGCGCACACCGGCAGTGCGGTCGTCACGGTACAGGCGATGCTCCAAAGCCGCTGCACCGCTACCGAACAGCGCCACCGGATGACCCCGTCGAGGGTCGCCGAACACGGCGTCGGCCAGCACGCCCGCGGCGATTCCCGCGGCGCGACCTGCTGCAGCGAACACCCCGGCAGCCTCTCACAGGCCGATTTGCCCAACGGGTGCGCCCACGGGTGTCAGACTGTGCCGATGGCGGATTCGATCTTGACCGCAGCAACCATCATCACCATGGACGACGCGGTACCCCGCGCGCAGGCAGTGGCCGTGTCCGGCGACACGATCGTCGCGGTCGGCAGCGTCGAGCACTGCCGCGCTAAGCTGCCGGGCGCCGAGCTCGTCGACACCGGCGTGCCCGTGTTGGCGCCGGGATTCGTTGAGCCGCACGGGCATCCGCTGATCAGCGGGGTCGCGACCCAGGCACCGGCCCGCTCCGTGGCGCCGTGGGACGCGCCCAGCTGGGCGGAGGTGCAGAAGATCTTCGCCGACGCGCTGGCGACCTCCTCGCCGGACACCCCGCTGTGGTTCGCCGGCTACGACGCGCTGCTGCACGGCCACCCCGCGCCCGCCGCGCACGAGCTGGACCAGATCTTCGGCGACCGCATCACCGTGATCACCGACAACTCCGGGCACGGCGTGTACTTCAACTCGGCGCTGATCAGGAAGTACGGCTGGGACGTCGACCCGCCCGCCGACCCGGTCGCCGCCCATTACGGGCGCAACGCCGACGGATCACTCAACGGGCAGGGATTCGAACTGCCCGTGGTCACGGCGGTCACGGGCCCGCTGATGGCACAGATGGGTGATCCGCTGCTGTCGGCGGCCAATTACTTCGCGCTGATGTCCCGGGGCGGCTACACCTCGACTTCGGACATGACCTACGACCCGAAGTTCGCCGCCGGCTACGAAGCGCTGGCCGCGGCGCCGTCATGCCCGCTGCGGGTCAGCATGTGGGAGATGTCGATCACCGAAACCTACACAGAGCCAACAAGTTTTACCGCTGGCGAGTCCTGGCTGAGCAAGGCAGGCGTCAAGCTGTGGACGGACGGTTCACCCTGGGTCGGCAACATCGCGATCTCGTTTCCCTACCTCGACACCGAGGCCACCCGCACGGCGGGCATCGATCCCGCCACCGCCGGCGGCGCCAGGTCGATGAACTACAGCCGCGAGCAACTCGACGCGATCCTCGACCGCGCCGCACCGGCGGGCTGGCAGATGGCCTTCCACGCCAACGGCGATCTGGCGCTCGACCTGGCGCTCGACGCCTACGAGGACGCGCTGACCCGCCACGGCCTGCTCGGAACCGACCACCGCTGGCGGCTCGAACACTGCGGCGCGGGCACGCGCGAGCACTTCGACCGAGCGGCACGCCTCGGAGTGCACGTCTCACTGGCCCCGTTCCAGTACTACTACTGGGGCGAACTGCTGGACGGGCAGATGTTCGCTCCCGAGCACGGGGCGCGGTGGGCGGCCTTCAACGACGCCGTCGCCTCCGGCGCCTGCGTGTCGTTGCACAACGACGGTTCGGTATCGCCGCCGACGCCGGTGGTCAACATCGCCACCGCCGCGACCCGTCGCACCCGCAAGGGCGGCGTGCACCGGGCGGACCAGGCGATCTCGCTGGATCAGGCGTGGCGGGCGCAGACCATCGACGCGGCGCGCACGCTGCGGCGGGACCACCTCGTCGGATCCATCGCCGTGGGCAAGCTCGCCGATTTCGTGGAACTGTCCGCCGACCCGTGGACGGTGGACCCGGCCACGCTCGTCGACACCGTGCGCGTCACCGGGACGTGGCTGGGTGGCCGGCGCATCGACCTCGACGAGTTCGTCGGCGCGATCGGCGGCACCGACAATGCCGAGCATGCGCACCTGGCCGAGCGCAAAGCCAAGGGCTGTTGCTGAACGAGTGGTCTACGGCGTCCAGATCACCCTGGGCTTCGAGCTACGTGCGGGGTAGTTCCCGATCATCTCGATTCTTGATGTGCAGGTCATGGGCAGTCCATCCATCTGTACGAGCAGCTTCTGCACCTGTTCTCGATTCGCCCTGCGACACGACCACCGCGGCTCCGCCGTCGACACGACAACGATGCCGGCTTACCACCTAGGCCCAGATGTCGCTGATTGCAGGAGCATTGGCGGCCAGCCCTGTCAGCGGCAGGCCGTACATCTGTTCTACGGTCGACAAAACGTTGTAATGGCTGACGGGCTCGTTGTAGCTGCCTGGCTTGACGTGGGCACCGTAGATGATCGTTGCGATCTGGTTGTTCGCACTACTGTCGTCCTCATCGAAGGTAACGATGAGCAAGCTGTTGTTGGCGGCCGCCCAATTCGCGTAGCGCGACATGTTCGACGCCAGCCACGCGTCGCCTTGCGCGATGGACCCGTCGTGCATGTCGTTGTCCAGATTCGGGACAACGAACGACACGGTTGGCAGCGTGGCGTAATCGGACCGCGCATTGAAAGCGCTGAACGGCAACGAGTTTGCGGCAGGCACATTTCGAAAGTTCGCCCATGGGACATGCTTGCGGGCATATTTTCCAGCGCCGCAGACAAGTGAGCCGATCGCGGGCAGGTCTTCGGAGAACCCCCCGAACGAATATCCCGCCTCGAGCAATGCCGAGCCGAGATTGGGGGCGGTCCCCTCGTCGAGCGGACACGCGTCCGAGGACACGCCAAACGTGCTTCCGGCAAACAACGCGAGATAGTTCGGCTCACTAGGGTGGGCGACGGCATATGCCTGGGTCATCAGGGCGCCATTTTTGGCCAGCGAATTAATGAACGGAGCTGCGTTGTTGCCCACCACAGCCCCGCTGGGTTTGTTCTCCTCGACGACGATCACTATGTGCGACGCCGTCGGGATGGCGGCGGCGGTGGCGGCGGGTGCGTACACCGCGAGCACGACCACCGTCGCGAGAATTCCGGCAAGAACCTTCATGCCAGGAGTTTAAGCGTGTGATCGTGTTGGCCGACCAGCCGCTGTCCCGCATCCGAACCCCTGACCTTCTTGATGCGAACGAGACGACTTGGGGCGTTTGGTGCCGCTGTAATCGTTGGCTACGCCGCAAATCAGCAGTCACAGCGTTGGCAATGCTTGCTGCTGTGTGAAGCTGCCTTCAAACATCGAGTGCCAGCGATGTCGATATGCGCCGGTGATGGCGGGATCGTCACGGTGAGTGGCTCTATCGCGTGCATGTCCCCCAACGCTGACCCTGTCGGGTGCTTTGACGAGTGGCCCAATGCCCTTCGGCGCGGGGTATATCTTCCCTACCCTGCGTCTGTCTCGCCGGCGTTGAATCGTCACAGTCCGGGATCGTCCGATCCGACAGCGACTTGGGAAGTCATCATGCCAGAAGGCAGCGTCGCTCGCGTCACCGAGATCAGCGCCAGGTCCGACACCAGTTTCGAAGATGCCGTGAAGACTGGCCTTGCCCGAGCCGAGGAGACGCTGCGTGGCGTCAAGTCGGCATGGATCAAGGAACAGTCGGTGGATGTGGATCAGGGCGGGATTGTTGCCTACCGGGTGAACATGCTGGTCACATTCGTACTCGAGTAACCGGGAAATACCGCGACGCTGGTGAAAAGCGGGGTGACGTCCGGCCGGGGATGTCATGGACACCCGCTCACGACCTGCGCCGGCCCGCCGGGGGAACAGGTTTGTCGTTGTGCATGCAAGCGATGGCTGCGGCCAGCGTCGGCGCGATCGAGCACACCTCGATCACGGCGCCCGTCTCCTTGGGCGCCACTGTGTCGGTGACGATGACGCGCCCTAAATCGAGTTCGCGCAAGCGGCTAACGGCGGCGTGGACGAACAACCCGTGCGTGGCGGCAACGACAATGTCGGGCGCAGCGCCCCGCGTGCGCAGTAGCTGCGCCGCAGCCTCGATGGTCGCGCCCGTGGTGATCATGTCGTCGATGATGACGACCGGTCGGCCGCACACGTCGCCAGCGATGTCCAATGCGCTGACCGCCGAGCCGTTTTCGCGTTGCTTGCGCACGATTGCTACCGGGTCATGCAGGATGCCCGCGTACCGTTCAGCGATTTTGACCGCACCAAGATCGGGGGCGACGACGACTGAGTTTTCCGGCAGTTCGGCGGCGAGCTCACCAGCGAGTGTGGGGACGGCGGTGACGATCTCGACCGGGATGCGGCACTGTGCTTCCAGGGCGGCGGTATGCGGATCGACGATGACGAGCCGGTCGGCTCCAGCGCCGGCGATCGCGTCGGCGATCACCGACGAACCGAGCGCCTGGCCCGCAGCGGTGCGGCGATCCTGGCGGGCGTAACCGAAGTACGGCAGGACGGCAGTGACGCGCGCGGCGCGGGACCGCCGGCAGGCGTCGAGCAGCAGCATCAGTTCGATGATGTGCTCGTTGACCGGTGGTGCTGTCGGTTGTATGACATAAACATCCGCGCCACAGATGTTTTCGATCGTCGGGCGCAGCTCGCCGTCGGGGAACCGCGCCACGTCGCAGCCATCGGATTCAACACCGAGATGATTGGCGACCGCGGCGGCGAGCCCGGGATTCGCGGTGCCGGAGACGACGCGCAAGATCGGGTTGCTCATCGACACCTCCTCATCTGACGCATCCAGGCTGATCGCGCCGCGACACTGCGCGTAGATCCTGATGTCGCCGGTGTGGGAGTCTTTGGTCCCGAGCCCGGGAGATGCGACGCCAGTCGAGGACCTGCCCGGAGCAATCCTCGCCTCAAGACCGCAGATGGCTGAAGATAGAGCGTCACTCGACGTCCGGCTCACCCGACAGCCGCAGGATGACGTCGCGCGCGGCGCATTGGAGCCCGACGGCCGCCGTCCAGTCCGTCCCGAGGGGTTGGATCGGCTCACCGACCGCGATGGCGACGCTTCCCCTGCGGGGAAAGTGGTGCTCGGGCCGCAGCATTTCTCGCGTCCCGCGGATCGCGACGGGCACGATTGGCACTCCGGACTGGGCGGCGGCGACGAACGCGCCCATGTGGAAGGGCCGCAGCCCGGGCGCGCGCGCCAGGTGGCCCTCCGGGAAGACGACCAGCGACCGGCCCTCTCGAACCAGGGCGACCACCTTGTCGGAGTCGGCAACGCCGTGCTCACGCTCGTAGCGCTCGACGAACACCGCGCCGAGCCGCTCGAGCACGAAACCGATCAGCCGTTCGTGCTCGAGCACTTCGCCGGCGACGAAACGGAAGGAGGGCGGCACCACCGTGGCGAGCGCGAGGCCGTCCAGCCAGCTCGGATGGTTGGCCACGACAATCGCGGGACCCTGGGGCAGTTGGTCGAGACCGTGCACAGAGACCGACGTTCCGGTGAGGCGGGCCAGAAGTCGGACCGTCCTGCAGGCAATACTCCAGCGCCACCGCAACCGCGGCACCAGCGGCAGCTGGAGGAGTACCAACGCCGCGAGGACTACGTACACCACCCATGCGTAGGCGGCGAACGCGAGAGCGGCCGCGGCGCGGCGGGCGCGGCGCATCGACGGAACGGTTCCCCGCAGCCGGACGCGGGCCAGCTCCCACCACAGTGCCCGCGGTCGGGCGCCGATGTTGCCCCGTTCGTAGATCTCCCGGCTCGCGGCGCGACGGATCTTGCCGCTCGACGTCTTCGGAACCGTGCGTGGTGGCGCAAGGACCACGTCGTCGGGCGCCACTCCGAGTAGGTCCACCGTCGTCGCCATGATCTCGGAGCGCAACGCAGCGGCCGTCTTGTCATCGCTTCCCCGCGTCTCGGCCATCACGACGAGGCGCTCGGCGCCCCCGCTGGGATCGGGACTGGAAAACACGGCGACGCAGCCCCTGCGGATGCCGGTGAGGTTCCCGACGGCCTCTTCCAGTTCGGTGGGGTGCAGATTGCGGCCGGCCCGGATGATCACGTCCTTGACCCGGCCGGTGACATACACATCTGCGTCGGCGATGTAGCCGAGGTCACCGGTGTCGAGCCAGTCATCGTGGAACAGCGACCGGGTCGCGTCCGGGTTGTGGAAATAGCCGGCGGTCGCTGACGGCCCGCGGAACTCGATGCGGCCCTCGTGGCGATCGCCCAACTCGTTCCCGGTGGCGTCGACGACGCGGATCTCATGGCCGGGAAGGGGTTGACCGCAGGCGACGAACCGAAGTGCGTCCCGGTCGTCTGCGTCTGCGGGGTCGGCTCGCCCAGTACGCACGAACGTGTCGCGTTCGACGCTGTCTATGAGCGGGCCGCGGCCCAGGGGCGGAAAGGCCAACCCGACCGCCGACTCGGCCAGCCCGTACACGGGTGTAATCGTGTTATGCCGCAGGCCGTAAGGGGCGAATCGGCCGGTGAACCGTTCGATCGTCGCCGGACTGACCGGCTCGGCACCGTTGAAGGCCAGCCGCCATGAGCTCAGATCGAGTCCTACGATCTCAGCGTCGTCGATCTTGGAAAGGCAAAGCTCGTAAGCGAAGTTCGGGCCGGCCGAGATGGTGCCCCGGTTTTCGTGAATCGCCCACAGCCACCGCGACGGCCGAGTCAGGAAGACCTGTGGGGCCATCGCGACAAGCGGCACCGCGAAATACAGGCACCCGAGCCACGCCCCGATCAGCCCCATGTCGTGATACAGCGGCAGCCAGCTGACGAACGTGTCCGCCGCCGATACCGCGGTGGCCTGACCCATCGCGCGGATGTTGGCCAGCAGGTTGTCGTGAGTGAGCGCAACGCCTTTGGGCTGGCCGGTGCTGCCCGAGGTGTACTGCACCAGCGCCAGATCGTCGGAGCGGGGCCGAGGAAGCGCACCTCCCGTCGCGCTGCCCATGAGGGCTGCAGGGACGACGACGTCGCGCAGGCTCGCGAGGTTAGAGCGCAGCAGGCGCCCCAGCGAGACGGCCTCGGGCACCGTCACCAGCAGTGTCGCACCGGCGTTGGCGAGGATGCCGGTGTGGCGACGCAGGTGATCCGCCAACTGGGACGGCCGGGCCGGCGGGTAGATGGGGACCGGCACGGCACCGGCCAGGACGACGCCGGCGAAGGTGACGAAGTATGCCCGGCTGGTGGGCAGCATGATGGCGACGGTGTCGCCGGGCATGACGTCGCGATCCAGCAGCCCCGCCGCCACCGCCGCCGCCTCCCGGTGCAGCGCCTCATATGTGATGTCATCGGGGTGCCCCGACTCGTCGAGGATGCGGATGTGTATTCGCTGCGGCGTCGCACCCAGGTGCCAGTCGAGGGCGTCGAGCAGGGTTGATGCGGTCGCTGGTGCCGAGCTGCCCGCCACCGTGGTGGCCAGAGGCGTGACGGTGCTCCGGCCCTCACCCGCGGGCGCATGGGAGCGCCTGACCGCCTGTAGGAGGTCACGTGGCGTCTCAGCGTTGGCCAGCAAATGTGGCGGTAGTGCGACGCCGAACGCATCCTGGGCGCGACGCAACAACTCGGCCAGCTCGAGGCTGCCGATACCGAGGTCGTCGAAGTGACTATCGAGCGTGACGGTGCGTCGCACTGCGTGCGGGTGGACTTCGGCGGTGAGCCCGCGCACGAGTTCTAGAAGGAGAGTCGCCTGCTCATCGCTTGCCATCTGTCGCAACGCAATTCGTGATGGGCTTGTCCCGCAACGCTTTCGCCGGAGATACGACCCAGGCGTCAGCTCACTGCCTGCTCAGGGTCTGTCCCGCACTGCGAACAACGCTGCGCAGGAACTCGATCCGCGCCGTCATCAGCTCCTCGGCCAACTCGAGGGCGGCATCGATGACGGTCTTGCGCCGCGACTGATCGGCGGCCACGGGAGTCACTTCATCGACGAACTCGCGGATGGCCTCGATTGCGGCCTTACGACCCGTTTCGACCGACTCGAGCACATCATCGGACAGTCCGGCCCAGGCCGGCGCACTCTTCTCTGGTGTCTCAGTCATGGTGAATTTCCCATATGGTCGAGTGTTTCCCTGGCTGGGCGAACACGCGCAACGCTATAGCCGTCAGCATGTCGACACGAGTGCCTAAAGTCCCTTGGGTCACACCCGGGTTGGCCGATCAGAGGCGTCGACCTCTTGCTCTATCCGGAACCGGTACGGGGTTTCCTCGATGATCTTCATCGGCTCGGCCTCACTCACACATCAAGCGTTACCAGTACCATCGCGAACTCGACCTCGACGCCGCCGTCCAGATCGTGCAGGTCGAGGTCGAACGACGCCCGCACTGCCCAGGTATACGGGTCACAGACAATCCTGCACGGCATCGAGGTGAACTGTCAGCAGTCCATCAGGTTCTGCCGCAACACTGATGTCGAACCGGCGGCTGACGTGCTCCATCGTTGCCCGCAGCCAGTCGGTGTCGATCGCTGAGGCACGCTCGAGCCGCATCCGACGCACCCGCAGCGGCAACATCCGCAGCGCGGTGACGTCGCCACTGCCGCAATCGATCGAGATCAGATACAGCAGCCTGAGATCGGGCCGGTAGGACTCATGCCCTCCGATGCCTTCATAGTCGTCGATCACATCGCCGCACCCGTACAGAATCGGTTTGCCACGGTATAACTCGATCGGCCGGGGGTGGTGTGACGAATGTCCGTGCACGATGTCGATGCCGGCGTCGATCAACCGGTGCGCGAACTGCACTTCACTCAATCCCACGCCGTAGCCCCAGTTGGATCCCCAGTGCACCGACACGATCGCGACATCGCCGGTGCGCTTGAGCGCGAGCACCCGTGCGGCGAGATCGTCGGCGCTGCCGCGCTCGGCTGGATCACGGATCAACCACAAGCCCGGCCGGTCGCGGTGCGCAGCCCACGAATCGGGAACGCCGCTCGATCTCGTGGCCACGGAGCCGATGATCACCCGATGGCCGGCCCGCGGCGTCAGCACCGAGAGCCGTTGCGCTGCCTCCAAACCGGCACCTGCGCCGACGCCCTTGATCCGCGCGGCGGCCAGGCTCTCGCAGGTGTCGGCCAAGCCGCGGTGCCCGAAGTCCAGAACATGGTTGTTGGCCAGGGCACAGACGTCGGGCGCAATGGCGGTCAGGGCCGGCATGTTGTCCGGGTGCATCCTGTAGTGGACTGCCTTGCGGTCGGCGAAATCGCCACTGACAGTGATGGTCGTCTCCAGATTGATCAACCGCACATCGGGCGCGACCTCGGCGAGGACCTCCGCCGCGTCGCCCCAGGGCCACCCCCAGTCGACAGGACGGCGAATCGGCCCGTTGACATGTTCTGCGAGTTCGACGTAGCGGCGGGCATCGCGGACGACAGGCTCGCGCAACGCAGGATCTCCGGGATGCGGGAGGATCTGATCGACGCCGCGGCCAAGCATCACGTCGCCGCCCACCAGGACGGTCAGCACATCGGAGTCATCCACCACCAACCACCCGCGATCGCCGGGATTTTCTGGCGTGATCAAGCCTCGCACCGAACCCAGCTTCGTCGACGAAGCCGAACGTCCCGGATCGGCCGCCGAAAGTCATCACCCTCCCCCCGCGGGACATCCGAAAGGCAGACGACATGGTCGCCGCCTGTTCCCGTCGTGGGTATCGATATTGCGCGATCACCGATCACGCGCCGCAGCTGACAATGCAACGGATGACCCGCGAGAAAGCCCTTCGTCAGCGCGGCGCGCTGGCCGCGGCGGCTCGCCGCCACGGTATCGCGGTGCTGCACGGCTCCGAACTCAACATCGCAGCCGACGGTTCGCTCGATTGGGACGACGACTTCCTCGCCGGATTCGACATCCTGGTGGCTTCGGTGCACTCCGATTTCGGGCAGACACGCGAGGAGATGACCCGGCGCCTCTCCACGGCCATCGAACACCCCTACGTCAACATCATCGGTCATCCGACCGCCCGCATCCTGGGTCGGCGTCCGCCCATCGACTTCGACGCCGATGCCGTGTTCGCAGCCGCCGCACGCACTCACACCGCCCTGGAGATCAACGCCTTCCCCGACCGGCTCGATCTCAACGATGAACTCGTGCGCCGGGCCGAGATCATGGCGTCGCTATGGCCATCGACACCGACGCCCACGCGGTCAGGCATCTCGACCACCTCCGTTACGGCGTCGCGATGGCCCAGCGCGGCTGGGTGTCCCCCGGCGAGGTGATCAACACCTGGCCGCTGAAACGACTCCGCACGTTGCTCGCGAAAGGAAGCGCTGGCGTGTCTCCCGACCGCTGCCGGCGGTCGACGTGACCTCGGCCCGGGCTTGAGGACGTTCGACTCTCGCCC